>DWYS01000116.1 GCA_019118585.1 Candidatus Enterocloster faecavium
AGCCCTGAAGAAAAAAGCCCACCATATTAAAGCGGTACAGTGCAGACAGCCAGATACTTTGATCGATCTGGTCCATCAGCAGTTTTCCGGCTGGCGTGGCAGAAAAAAGCTCCAGAACCAGCGCTGCTACCCAGAGAATCAGCAGTCCCTGAGCAAGTCCCAAAAAAGTTCCCGCGATTTTATTCAATCCATAAATGATCGGAAGACGGGCCAGCAGATCCAGCCACCGGACAATCAGCTGAAGTCCCACAAAAACCAGAATGAATAAAATAGCAGAGCTGATCCAGTTCAGGATAATATTCGCCACATATGTGCCCACATACTGTGCAAACCGTTCTACTCCCAGAAGACGGTATACTTCCCCATTATTATTCGCGATCAGCGCCTCTTTCATATTTTCCGGCAGTTCCAGCCCTTCAATTGCCAGACGCTGGGCTGACGGCTCGTTTAAAGCCTCCTCGTCCGATTCATGCAGTCCCACGGCTTCCAGCACAAAGCCAGAAACAGCTTCCTGGATATGGGTATTCTGAGCCAGTGTGTCCGTTATATAAGGCGAAGCAAATTTTACGATCGTCAACGTGATCACAAGGGCTCCAATGGAGATGCACTGCTTTAAAAAGCCTCTGTAATGTCCATACAGCATCATTCCGATTAAAAATACAGCTACCGCCGCAGACAGCCAGTGTTCCAAAATCATCTGCTCCATTTTTCGTCTATTTCCCTTTGCTGTTTAATACAAATTTTTCCACTGCAGCCGCTACTCCATCCTCATCATTTGACATTGTGATAAAGTCTGCCGCAGCCTTCACTTCTTCCAGTCCATTGACCATGGCAACACCTATGCCTGCTGCCTGAATCATGGACAGGTCATTTCCGCCGTCTCCCAGAGCCATCGTTGCCTCCCGGTCAATTTTCAGATAGTCCGCCAGCCACATTAACGCCCTTCCTTTCGTGGCAGAAGAAGCATTGATCTCCAGATTGTTATAAAGGGATGAGGTGATCACCAGATCCGGCTCCTGTTCCAGTTCTCTGCAAAGAGGCTCCCGGTCCTTTAAATCCGCCAGAAAAATGTTGATCTTCTCCACATCCTCCCCCGTCCGCTCTACGTATTCCAGGATATCCGGCACCACATCCCGGGTAGCGCGGACCATATCCTGCATAACCGCATTTAAACCGAACTCTTCCATATGGTCATAAAATCGCGGCTGGCTGATGCCTCTGCCCTTGATATACGGGTCATACATAGCATGATACCGGCTGATCATTTTCATCAGCCGGATTGCTTTCGTATTGGATATGGTCTGGCGTTCCAGCACCTCCCCGGTCTTTAAGTCCGTTATGGTCCCCCCGTTTGTGGTAATTGCGTAGCGGATACCTGGAATATTCTTGATCTCCGGTATGATGCCTGATGCAGACCGCCCTGTGGTGGGGACAATATAGACTCCCCTCCGCGCACAGGCCGAAAGCGCTTCCCGATTCCGGTCAGACAAATGTTTTTGGGAATCCAGCACCGTTCCATCCAGGTCAAAGGCAACGATTTGTATTGGCTTCATATTTTTCTCCCTTGATAAGCAGCCCCGGAATGCTGCGCTTTCGCAAAATTCCGGGGCAGTTTTATAGTCAATGTGTCGCTGTCAGGCCGCCCTTCTCTCAGATAAAATGCTCCTCCTTGAGAATCAGGCGCCCCTCTTTATCGTATTTGGAGGAAAATAATCCTTTCATACGTTTCCCAAGGCTCGGCCGCTCCGCACGGTCTGCCGCTTCCTCGATCAAATCCTCCGCATTTGTCTTAGTCAGAGGAATTCCATCCTCCTCCATAATTTCAATGCGTTCATAAAGGGCCAGCATGCTCTTTCCGGAAATACTGCAGTCAATCTCACCTGCATACTGACACGCATACTGAGCAAATTCGTCAATATCCATCTCCTCTTCCTCATCTGCATCCTCCGTTTCCGGACTCTGCTCATAGGGAGCGGCATATTCTTCTTCCGGAACAGGCTCGTCCTCCTGCTCATCCTCTTCGTAAAATTCCTCTTCAGGAAGCTCTGCCTCTTCCTCCTTGCGCGGTCTGGCCGGCTCCGGCTGAGCTGCCGGCTGAGGTGTTGGATGTACCGCCGGCTGAGCTGCCGGAGTTTTTTCCTTGACAGGCTCAGGCTGCCGGCCGGACTCAGGGATTACCTCCTGGGTATTTTCATTCACGCACCGGAACCGTTTTGCCAGGCCGGGATATTCCTCTTTGATGGCATCCAGCTGTTCCTTATTATCAATGAGAATAACGTTCATACCAGTCTCATCCCGGTCCATCAGCTGGTCCAGTTCCTCCAGCACATCGTCTCTCATATCTCCTGCATATTCCACGATCAGGTCCTTGCCTACCAGCTGATCGGCCAGAGCCAGAACCCCCCGCTTATTCAGCTTTTCTCCCGTAATCTTGGCCGCCTGATTTTTGATGCCAAGCTCACGGTGAATCCTCTTCAGCGCATCTACTGCAATCACCAGACCTGCTTCCGGGTCCTCCGACTCCACCATCAAATGGCATGCCACCCGGTCCGATGGTCCGCCTGCCGCTTCCACATCTTCTCCTTTTACCTTTAAACTGCGGATATCCTTCAGGACCCTCGTCTGAGCATACCTGGCTTCTTCCGAAAATTCTGCACCGGAGATGCGGGACAGCTCCCGGGCCAGATTGGCCTGGACCTCAGCCTCGTGAACTCTGGCCGCCAGGTCCTCCTCCGTCTGGGGATTCTGCTGCCATGAAGCGGAGGTTTTTCCTGAAACAGGCATTTGGTCAGAGGACGCTGTTGCAGCTGTTTCGGCAGCAGCAGCCTCCTGGTCAGGTCCGTCATCCTGTACCGTTTTCTCCTCAGGTTCTGCAGACGGCTCTTTTGCCGCCTCAGGCTGCTGCTCGGTCTCCGCTGCGGCGGCCTGAAGAACGGCAGCTTCCGGCTCTGCTGCCGGCTCCTTTGGCGCAGCTTCCTGTTCAGGAACTGGCTGGGACTCTTCCTGAGGCTGCTCTTCCTCCTGCTCCGGCCTGGTGTAGAAACGGTAAGGCTGACGTTCTCCGTAAACCGGTGCCTCCTCCTCTTCCGGAGTTTCCTGAGCCTTAGCAGGGTCTACCCGTCTGGCTCTCTCCGGGCGTCCCGGTTTCTGGCTGTCCATGTCAAAGGTGCCTGTCTCGTACTCCTGCTCCACTTCCCGCAGCCTTGCTTCGTATTTGTCCCTGTTTTCCTCCAGGTCCATCTGATACTTATTCAAAGGTGCGTACTGGAGCTTTAAATCCATAGCCTTTTCCACATATTTACCCAGACCGAACATCAGCATAATCTTGTCGCAGGTGCGGACGCACAGATCGCTCATCCCGGTCTTGCTGTAAAGGGTAGCCAGCTCATACATCCACTTCTCGTCCAGTTCCACATTGCAATACTGCTCCAGTGTATGGATCAGCTGCTCTGCCGGGGCCCCCTTTGCTTTTAAAATCATATAGCGCAGCAGATACTGCCTTGCATCGTCGGGAGCCAGATCGCAGAATTCCCGATAATAGTCCTCCGCCTCCGCTGTATTGCCCTGTTTTACAGCCAGCTCCGCCAGCTTATAAAGCAGCCGTTTGCCGATGGGAGCGCGCTCAAAGGCCAGAAGCAAAATATCCTTTGCCTCCTGATACTCCTCATTTTTCTCGTAAATCGAAGATACCATGGAAAGAATGCTTACATTGCGCACTCTTCTCCAGTCAATGGTATCCGCAATCTTCATGGCGGACTCAAAGTCCCCTCTGTTCACCAGCTTTTTAATCTGTTCTACCCGAACATTAAATTCGTATTTATCCATCTTGCCCATCTCCCTCATCCTGCCTTTCTCCCGAAACATTACAGCTCCGTTCTGCCTTCCAGGGCACGAAGCAGGGTTACCTCGTCTATGTATTCCAAGTCTCCGCCCACCGGCACTCCGCTGGCAATCCTTGTGACTTTAATCCCAGTGGGCTTGATCAGCTTGCTGAGATACATTGCCGTGGTCTCTCCTTCCAGACTGGAGTTTGTGGCAATGATCACTTCTTCCACATCCGACTGAAGCCTCTGCATCAGCTCCTTCAGCTTAATATCCCCAGGGCCGATCCCAAGCATGGGTGAAATGGCTCCATGGAGCACATGATAGACGCCGTCGTATTTCCCCGTCTTTTCATAAGCGGCCAAATCTCTGGTATTCTCCACCACCATGATCATCTTATGGTTGCGCTTATCACTGCTGCAGATGGGGCACAGCTCCTGGTCGGTCAGCGTAAAGCATTCCCGGCAGTAGCGGATATGGTTTCTGGCTTCCGTCATGGCTCCTGCCAGCTCCTCCACCTGCTCTTTGGGCATATTGATGATATGGAAAGCCAGACGCTGGGCGGATTTGGCTCCCACTCCGGGGAGCTTAGACAATTCTTCAATTAACTTTGTAATCTGACTGCTGTAATAAT
Source organism: Candidatus Enterocloster faecavium (assembly GCA_019118585.1). Taxonomy (GTDB): domain Bacteria; phylum Bacillota; class Clostridia; order Lachnospirales; family Lachnospiraceae; genus Enterocloster; species Enterocloster faecavium. Next base: position 4,457 of record DWYS01000116.1, read on the forward strand.
CCATTAGAAGGGAAAGCCTCCGCCCAGAGCGCCTCCCAAGCCCCCGGTAAGGCGGGACATCGCCTCGCTGCTGTCCGCCTCCATCTGGCGGAGAGCTTCATTGGCTGCCGCTACGATCAAATCCTCCAGCATCTCGATATCCTCCGGGTCCACCACCTCAGGAGAAAGCTTTACGGAAAGAATCTCCTTCTTTCCGGATACGGTAACGCTCACCGCACCGCCGCCTGCATTGGCTGTATACTCCTTTGCCTCCAGTTCCTTTGTCGTCTCCTCCATCTGACGCTGCATGCGCTGAGCCTGCTTCATCAGGTTGCTCATATTGCCGGGCATGCCGCCCGGAAATCCTCCACGTTTTGCCATGGCTGTAATTCCTCCTGTTATTTCCTGTTATATATATAAAATATCAATATACGGGATATCCCGCTTTTTTCCTATTCTTCCTCATAGGTAATATCCATATGAATCTTTTCTTCCAGTTCTTCCTGAGTCACATAGATGGTATTGAAAGACTCTCCCCTGGCCGCCAGTCTGGTTTTAAAATAAATGGAGCGGCCATATTTTTCCTGAACCATGGATTCCAGCTGCCCGATCACCGTAGGCCGCTTTCCCATATCATAATTCATTGAGTCCATAAATACAATAGTCAAACAGCTGTCTCCGCTGGGTTCCACTACCGTATCGCGAAGATAAGCTCTGGCTCCTCCTCCCAGGGCCCGCACAAGCTTGCCCCACTCATTGCGAATCAGATTCAGATCCTCCATCTGTGCCTTGGGGAGGGCGACCTGTTTGGGGGGCTGCGGCGCCGAAGGGGAAGCCGGAACATGTTCCCCTGTATTTTGAGGCCGTGCTCCGGTCCGGGAACCTTCTGGTGTCCCGTCTCCCGGCATTTCCCCGGCCGCCGGTCCCAGTGTCCCCGCCGTCTGAGCCGCCGCAAAGCCAGCCGGTCTGGCTTCCAGATCCTCCACCTGCTCTTCCAGGAATTTAAGCCGTTCCAGAACAGAATCCAGATTTTCTTCCATAGCAGGCTTTGTGAGACGGATCATCGCCACCTCGACCAACACCCTCTTCTGGCTGGCGTAGCGGAGCTGATTGGACAAATCCGAGAAAATACGGATGTAGCGCATCAGGGTATTGGAATCTGCAAGCTCTGCATCCTCCTGGAGCTGCTTCTGGTTCTCTGTGGACATATCCAGGAGTCCCTCCGCATCATCGGTGCTTTTCAGAAGCAGGAGATTGCGCAGATACCAGATAAAATCCGTGACAAACTGCCCCAGCTCGCGCCCCTGGACCACCAGCTCCTCCAGCGTCAGTATGGCCTGACGGGTATCTCCCCGTACAACCGCCCCGAACATCTGGCTGAAAATACCGGAGTCTACGGCCCCCAGCACCTCCAGCACATTGTCATAGGTGAGAAGGGTGCCAAAATGGAAGGCTACGCACTGGTCCAGAAGACTCAGGGCATCACGCAGAGAGCCATCCGCCGCCTTGGCCACATAGAGGAGCGCTTTATCCTCCACCTGAATATGCTCTGCCTGAGTCAGCTCCCGCAGACGGTCTGCTATGGTTTCCAGAGAGATGCGCTTGAAATCATAGCGCTGGCACCGCGAAAGGATGGTGATGGGAATTTTGTGCACCTCCGTAGTGGCCAGAATAAAAATCACATAGGAAGGCGGCTCCTCCAAAGTCTTTAACAGGGCGTTAAAGGCTCCGATGGAAAGCATGTGTACCTCATCGATAATATAAACGCGGTAGCGCCCGTCTGTAGGCGGATACTGAACCTGCTCCCGAATATCCCGGATATTTTCCACACCGTTGTTGGAGGCTGCATCAATCTCCACCACATTCATGGAGGAGCCCTCCAAAATCGCTTTGCAGGAGGGACATTCATTGCAGGGGCTTCCATCTACCGGATTCTGGCAGTTCACTGCCCTGGCAAAAATCTTTGCAATACTGGTTTTTCCTGTTCCTCTTGTTCCGCAGAACAGGTAGGCATGGCCTACCCGTTCCGAAGTAATTTGATTTTTCAGAGTCTGTACAATGGGGTCCTGTCCTTTTACATCTTCAAAGGAAATCGGACGCCATTTGCGGTACAATGCCGTATAGGACATAGTTTATTCATCTCCAAAGCAGATGCCCACCATCTTGGCTTCCTGAATCATGGCGCATCCCGGGTCTACGGTTTTCAGTTTGCCCGCTACCTCTTTAAGAGGAACCTGCACAATGTCATTGCCGCGGAACGCGACCATATAGCCGTACTGTTCCTCTGCAATCAGCCGGGCCGCCTCCGCTCCCAGTCTGGTGGAGATCACCCGGTCATAGGCACAGGGGCTTCCCCCTCTCTGGGTATGTCCGGGTACCGTAACCCGAACCTCGCTTCCGGTAATTTCTGTGATCCTGGCCCCGATCTCATAAGCCACAGAAGGATAAACAGGGCCGTTCTTTTTCTTTTCCTTCAGCTGTTTCTTGGTCATGGCCGCCTCTTCCTTCGAGATGGCTCCCTCTGCCACTGCCAGGATGGAAAAATGTTTTCCTGCCTTGGAGCGTCTGGTAATCGCCTCGCAGACCACATTGATATCGTAGGGGATCTCCGGCAGCAAAATAATGTCTGCCCCTCCGGCCATACCTGCATGGAGGGTCAGCCACCCTACCTTATGCCCCATCACCTCCACAATGAATACCCGGCGGTGGGAGGCAGCCGTGGTATGGATGCAGTCAATCGCATTGGTAGCGATATTTACCGCGCTCTGGAAACCGAAGGTCATCTCTGTTCCCCAGAGATCGTTGTCAATGGTCTTGGGAAGGGAAACCACGTTTAATCCTTCCTCGCTGAGCATATTGGCCGTCTTCTGACTGCCGTTTCCTCCAAGCACAACCAGGCAGTTCAGCTTCAGCTTCCGGTAGGTGTGCTTCATGGATTCTACCTTGTCCAGGCCGTTCTCATCCGGAACGCGCATCTGCTTAAAGGGCTGTCTGGAAGTCCCCAGGATGGTTCCACCTTCCGTGAGAATTCCGGAGAAATCCGATGGCTGCATAATCTTATAGTTGGCATAAATCAGTCCCTTATATCCGTCCTCAAATCCGATGATCTCTACGTCGTCATACATGTTGTACAGGGATTTTGCCACGCCCCTCATGGTAGCGTTTAATGCCTGGCAGTCCCCGCCGCTGGTCAGCATTCCAATTCTTCTCATAGGGTACTTCCTTTCTTTTGCGGATTCTTTCCATATGGTTTTCATAATGACAGGATGCCCCGCTCAATGCTCTCATTATACCGCAAAGGACTTTTGGGGGCAAGTAAAAATCCGCCTGGCAGTAATCTCTATGCCGAAAGATACCAGGGCATTTAAAGGAATTACAGGAAATCAGGTGCCAAGCGCCTGCAGCAGACGCAAATATGGCGATGAATCTTAGGAGTCTTCCGGCTCCCAACATCCATCGCCATATTTTTTAAATCCACGCGCTCTGCTTTGTACAGTTACCATGAACGTTACTCATGCAGTTAGCTCAGTCCAGGCTGCCTTACGGCACATGAGAGGTTCCGCTTAGTGCTGCTGCATTCCTGCCCTGACACGGTTCACGGATTCCCATTGCGCAAGACCCAAACGTCATCACCACTTTCACAAGGCAGCTTCACAGCAAGATGTCCGGGGCAGAGCATCACCCCTGCTAAGGCGGATTGCAGGTGCAGGGCACCGCCAGCTCCCCGGCTGCGTGGAAACTTTATGACTGTTGAATCAAAGGACGTATCTGCCGCAAATATACGGGAAACACGCTCGTTTAGTATAACCTGACGGGGGATATTTGTCAAGGGTACCTCTGTGAAGTTTCATTAATCCATACATCAATTATTTCTGTATCTGTATCTTTCCCCTTGTCATGACCAGCTGGATTTCAATATTCTCATTAAACAGCAAAAGATCTGCATCCTTTCCCTGGCATATAGACCCCTTCCATCGGTCAATCCCTAAAAGCTTAGCAGGAGTTAGGGTCATCATCTTTACCACCTCATAAAGCGGAGCATCTGTCAAATGGTACATTGTTCTAACCAAACGGTCATCCGTTGCCACACTGCCTGCAAATGCCGTTCGGTCCGGCAGTTTTGCTACTCCATCCTCTACGATCGTATCCATACCCGTATCCTTATTTCCTAATACATAATGCCCTTCCGGCATGCCAGCCCCTCTCATGGAATCTGTAACCAGACAGATCCTATCTGCACCTTTAATCTTATAAATCAGCTGCAGCAGTTCTGCCGGTAGATGGCAGCCATCCGCAATCACTTCAACGTATAAATCATCCAATAAATAACCGGCCTCGATTGCCCCTCCAATGCGGAATGCATTTCTTCTTTGAACTCCTGACATTCCAGAATAAAAATGAGTTAAGGCCGAAATTCCATTCTCATAAGCCTCCATTACTTCACTGCAGGTAGCATCTGAATGGGCCAGAGAGGCTACAATTCCATGTTCCCTCAAAAATTGCAGAAACTGGTGTCCCCCCTCCAGTTCCACTGCAAATGACCAACGGATAATTCGGTTGCTAATCTCCACCGCTTTTATATACTCATCAGGATCTGGGTTTCTCAAATATTTTGGATCCTGAGCTCCCCGCTGGCTATAAGAGAAATAGGGACCTTCCAAATGGAGTCCTAAAATATGAGGCAGATCGTCCCTCTTCAGTTCCACCTGATTAAACATTTCCAGCGTCTCAAAAAGGGATTCTTTCGTACTAGTAATCGTAGTTGGAACTAGAGCGGTTGTCCCATGCTCCATATGTTTTCGACATGCCTGATATACCGCTTCCAGACTCCCGTCCATAAAATCTGCATTTCCAGCTCCATGGGTATGGATATCAATAAATCCGGGAGACAGATAGTTTCCTTTTCCGTCAATTACCTGATCAGCTTCCATTCGGCAGCTCTTCCCATAGCTCACATCCGCAATTTTCCCTCCCTGGGTTACAACTTCTCCGTCCCGTATTCCTGTAGGAGTAACAATTCGCACATTGGTAAATTTAATTGACATCTTTCCGCCCTTCTTTCCATCGCTTTTATAGGCACCTAACTCGATCCCTGAATTCTGACAGGAACTGATTATTCCATTCATCTCCACCTGGAGCATTCCCACTTCTCCACACCGGCGGCTGAACTCCTTCCTCCACCAACATATTAATCGCTTCTAATACAATGCTATTCATAACATAAGCATTAGCAAAAGTACTTAGAGCTCCTATTTTCTGCGGGAAGCCCTCCAACGCTATTGCTGCATCCCCGGTTTGAATCTTACAATCTACCGCGATATCCACAATTTCATGAAGATTTTTTTTAGAAGGATGGCGGGCCGGATGATCCTTTGCACACTCATTAGCGTGCGAAACTGAACTTACTCCAATCACTGTCGCTCCGTTCTTTTTGGCGGTAAGGGCTGCATCAATAGTAGCCGAATTAATTCCATATGCATTTACTACAATTAGCAGATCTCCTTCTCCAATCCCGTAGTCATTGACTACAATGCTTCCGTATCCTGCCAATCTTTCTGTCTGCATAGATTTCAGTGCACCGCAGCTCAGCATCGTCTCCTGATTCAGCATTGCACTAATATGCATAAGTCCTCCGGCTCGAAAAAAAACTTCCATAGCAGCCAGGTTAGAATGACCTCCGGGACCGAATACGTAAACCAAACGGTTTTTCTTAACCTGATCGGCCACTGCACGAGCTGCACGGAGAATTGATTCTTTTTCTTCACAGTGTATCTTCTCAATAATAGAAAAGACTTTTTCTTGATACACATCCATAAGCTTCCCAGACTCCATACTACTTTACCTCTCTTTCTAATCTTTCATACTTTGAATTGCCGCCTTAATTTTCTTTTCAACCCCCGACGAATACGTTCCGGACAGTGCAAAATATTTCGCAGATTCATCTGGCTCATAGCCTCCATCTTTAATCTGCTGTTCTGTCATTACATATCCGATCATTCCATTGGCGTATCCTACACAGATTGCATCTGGAAACAGTTGTTTTATATCAGTACTGTAAAATTGGGAAACTTCCGCATTAAAAAGAAATACGCACAATGAATCTCCATAACGAATACTGCTTATTTGCAGATTTTCAAAATCTTTGTTTCCTTTTTCTAAAACTTTTCCAGCCCACTGTCTTTCAAGATCCGTGGAAGAAAATCTTTCCGCTTGCTCCAGCCATTCCTCTGACTTTATATTTTCCAGCCTTAAAGGAACTTCCATTTGTTTTAAAGTCAAATATCCCTCTACAATCCTGCATGTTTTTTTCTCTATACGCTCAACTGCTTCCTCTAATTCCTCCGCAAAACATTGAACTTGACTCCAATCCGCCGATATAAATCGATCTCCCAACGTACAATTCGGCCTTAAATCCCCAGTGAAACCTTGTAAGAACATACTGATGCAGCCTGGTGTCTTTTCGTCCAGCTTTCTCAAAAGCACTCCTGGGTAATCCCCATGGATTTGGTTATCTGAAGAAAGGTTTGCATGGCATGGATAATGAATCCAACGCCCTTTTATTGTACCATCTAATCTTTGAAAATGAATCACTGTCAACTGATGATCTGCCCGCACTTTATAGTTTGGTCTCATCTCTACGATTCCGTCCCATTTTAACCGCCTGTATACATTAAGGGCAGCTTCCCCATCATAGCGCTTAATAGTTACCTTCTCCAGTGATTTACCAGCTTCTCCTACTGTCTGAACTACCTGTGTCAAAAGCTGCCTGGCATACTCCGGGCTGTAGGTTTCCAGCTCTTCTGTAAACAGATTACCAGTAGGAGGGCCCGAATGATTGTGAGAAGCAATAAAAAATATCTCCTCCGCCTTTAGTCCCAAACGACACCAAAGTTCATTCTTGGCCTTCTCTACAAAGTCCGTTCCCCACCAAAGCAAATCTCCATAGACCAATACCAGACGAATTCCATCGTTCTCCTGCCAATGTACTCTTATATAGATATCCTCCAAAACACCCTCAAATGTTCCCTTTCTCTTGGCATATCCGCAAAGCCTTACAGGCATTTCAGGGGTAATGCAAGATTTTGCTACACCTAATTTCATACATCTCTCCTAATCTTCGTGAGTCAGCTCCACAATTTTGATAAAATTGCGCATAATGTGAAACGGATCTTTTACAGGAAGTGCTACCACTTTATCTTGCGGCGTTCCGTCCCTTTGTCTGATCTGAATCCATTCTCCGATCTGTGTATTTGGGAATACAGAGAATACGTAATCAAAGGCCCTCTGGTACCACTCCCAATAAATCACTTTATCCGTTAATTGATAAAGCAGCAATGTGGTATAGAGAATTTCTGAATGAGGCCACCATAGTTTCATATCCCAAGTATCCAAAATTAGCCTCTCGTATGCACTGTCTCCTTTCTCACCAACAGGCATTCCACCGCTTCGGTCAACAAATCGCAAAAGACCTCCATAAACAGAGTCCCATCCTTTTTCCATTGCATTTAAAGCCGATAACTCCAACTTTTCCATCTGCGTATCCAGTGCACCGTATTTTTGCAGAAATTCTGCCATAAACCATACATCTTCTATTGTATGGCCCGGATTCATATGACGGTCCAATAATTTTAATCCATAGTTTTCTTCTGTCGAAATATGTTCTCGAATAAAGCCATCTCTATAAAATTCGTTCAAAATTTCTGAAACTTTTGACAATCCATACTCAATTGTTTTAGTAGAATCAATTTCACAAGCCTCTTGCATTTCTGCAAATTCAAAGGAAGTGTTCACTAAAATCATTGGAATAGAATGCATCCGGTATCCCTCTGGAACAGGATAAGGTTCTGTCAAATAATCTCCTTGGGCAATTCGTTTTTGAATGCTTTCAAAAAGTCGTTCTGTTTCATTTAAGCACGATTGATCTCCTGTCACTCTGATATACGCGGCCAGCCCAATCAGAGCAAAACAATCTGCAAATATGCTTGTATCACTACGACCTAATTCAGGATCAATTACCGGCTTTCCTTCTCTGCTTAAAAGAAAATGGCAGCGGCCATCCGGGCAAAGAGAATACTTCAGTAAAAAATCCTTTGTGCCTTTCATCTGCTTCAAAAGCAGTTCTCCAGATATCTTGCAGAAAACGTTTTCTGCCGTAAGTTGATAAAGTTTGCTTAAAATCCAAAGATATCTCCCTTGGGACCATGTAAACTTTTGATCACTCAATATTTGATCGCCTGTGTTATTAATACAATTTAAAATCCCCTGATTTTTTTCATCGTATTTTGACTGCCAATACGGGAAAAAATTATCTTGAATTTGAGAGACATAAAACGAAAAGATTTTTTCTTTGTCTATCATATGGCCGCCTCCTTTTATTTATTTTGAACCCAGTTTATTCATTAACTGTTCTACATCCGACGGAACCTCTTTCTTCAAAACATACTGATTAACCAAGCCAACCGCAGCAAATACCACAAAAGAAGTAAACAAGGGCGCAATCAATTCAATGTCAGTTTCCAGCTTAAGTCCCATTTTTGTTGCAACAAACACGCCCAACCCCGCCAAAATTGAAGCAATTGCCGCTTTGCTGTCGCAGTGTTTGAAAATCGGAAGCAATCCCAGAAGAAGAGGTATTGCTGTCGGTCCTAAAAGAGCCGCAAACCAGGAGAGAATCATTCCAGTTACACCGCCAAACTGTTCATTCATCAATCCTACGATTACAGTACATGCTGTAAACAAAACCGTAGTTAATCTAGCCACATATAGAGATTTCTTTCCTTCCAGCGTCTCTATTGCCGGGAAAAATTTAGGAAGAACATCTCTTGTAATAACAGCGGATATAGTATTAACATCTGAATTGCACATGGACATTGTCTGTGCAAACATAGCCGCCAGAACCAGCCCCACCAGACCTACCGGGAGGAATTTGCCTGCCAGACTGGCATACAAGCTCGCCTCCGCTTCCGCCTGAGTTAATCCCGGGAAGATAATCGGCCCGCACCACATGGGGAAAAACAAGATTAAAGGCCAAATCACATAAAGAGCCGATGACAAAAATGCCGCCTTCTTAGCTTGCTTATCATCTGAGGTCGAAATAAATCTTGCCGCAAGATTCCACGTTCCGCCGCTGTAGCTGAAAAAGATTACGAAAAAGTAAAGTAGCGTCCAGGAAACAGAGCCCTGTCCTCTTCCAGCGTTAAAAATAGTCAGATGGCCTTCTGGCAGAGCCTGCGCCACAGTTCCGAGGGTAAGGCCGTAATCTCCCAAATGCATTAAAACAGAGAAAAACAGAAAAAGACCCGCTAATAGAGTAACCATAAACTGTACAAAATCAGTAAGCAGATCCGCCATAATTCCACCGATTGACACATAAATCATGGAAGCCATGCTTCCCAGGATAATACCAAGCCAAATAGGAAGACCGGTAAACCCATAAAGCAAAATCCCCAGAGAAGCCCACTTAGCACCTACATCCAATAGCTTCACCACAATGCCGGAAATAGCAACCAGCATCTGCGTTGGTGTATTATACCGTACTCTTAAATACTCCGTCGGTGACTCAATTCCCAAAGCCTGGCGTAGTCTCGGCCATCTCGGCACAATTGTTACTGCGCTGATGGACATAGCCAAAGCGATATTAATCGCCCACCAAAAGTAAATCGCCGTTCCCTGAGCATACGCGATTCCCGCGTATCCTACGAATACTACACCAGAATATCCCGATACATGGTGAGAAATTCCAGAAAGCCACCACGGCACTTTTCCGCCTCCGACATAAAAATCTTCCGAACTTTGTACTGTTCTTTTCGACCATATACCAATGCCAATAATAATTAAAAAAAACAGCGACAGCGTTACATAATCGATTGGCTCCATATAACCTATGTTCATTTGTTTGCCTCCTTTTTTAGAAACTCAATTCTCTCCTTCATATACCATTCGTTCATTCCCTTAACTTCCTGCTTTTTGCTTCCACCTTCCTCCTTTTCTGTTTTTTTAATAAACGCTTCCAACTGACCGATACTGAAATACTGAAGCATAAACTGATCTAATTGCCGGTCCCCTTTAGAAATCATATTGTTCCAACTCAGCAGAAGAACCAAAAGGATCAAAACCATCACAGCCGGAGCAACCATATCAAACCAAAAGGGCTGGGTAAAAATTCTTCCCGTACTACGATTATATAAATACAGAACGAGCAAATTTCCCACCAGAAGGAAAGCATCAATCAAGCCAAACAGATTCTTCTGAGGGATTCCAAGAAGATATTTTCCGATTTCCCTCATAGCTGTCATGCGAATCTGCACTGGATCTTCTTTTTCCAAAAAGCGTTTTTGCAGGACAAGCCCCCTTCGGTCTCCCGCTTTTATAAGAGGAAGAAATGCTCCATCCCGTATATAACGTCCGCCCTTTTCCAATTTTCCCTCAAGAATATAGACATCCACATTCCATTCTTCTAAGTCAGAAAAAATTTTTTGTCCTAATTCCGGATCCGCAAATACATTCGAAGGGAACCATACCAACTTTCGGACCAGCCAGACTAAAATTCCCCCTCCAACAATTGCAATTAACAGGCAAACCGGAAGAAACAAACTGCATAGAAGCATTGCCTCTCCTAAAAACAAAATATAAAGAATGAATGCCAAAAGGAACCATCCAACAACGCTTTTTGAATCTTTCATTCAACTTCACCTCTTATAATTCTGCCGCACCATCCAAGTCTGTGAACATAAAGCATGTACCGGACTGGCGAAGGCGACTGGCCGGACAATGTTCGCTGATAGGGCCTGTCAATGTCTCCGCCAATGCATGCGCTTTCGTTGTACCGGGAACCATGCAGAACAAATAATCAGGTTTTGTCAGAACTGGAACTGTCAGCGTCAGTGCATGAGTCGGAACCGCATCAAAATTTGGAAAACATCCGTCATGGACCTGCTGAATACGGCAGACCTGATCTAATTTGACAACTTTTATCTTACATGGATCGGAAAAATCCGCCGGCGGGTCATTAAATGCCAGATGTCCATTCTCCCCAATTCCCATAAAGGTAATATCTGCAGGATACTTTTCTAAAATTTCCGCATAACGGGCGCATTCCTGTTCTGGAGCGTTGGCGCCATTAATCAGATTTACTGAGGCAAACGGCACTTTTCTAAAAATATTCCGGCTGAGGAATTCATTGAATGAATCCGGATGCCCCACACCAAATCCCAGATACTCATCCATGTGGAATCCATTTACCCTTTTCCAATCCACCTCCTCCTGGGCCAGATAGTGAAGAAATGTCAGCTGCGAAGGAGCTGCTGCAAAAATACAGTTAATCATCTCCTTTTGGCTCAACAGCTTTCTCATGATTTCTCCTGCCTTTTGAGCTGCTGTTTTTCCCATTTCCTCATTTGTCTGGCAAATGCTCAGCTGAACATTGCCATAGTTTCTGATTTCCATATTTTTTTATATCCTCCTTTTTACGGAGCCTCTGATAATCAGCTCCGGTTCTATTACAACTTTTTTCGGCTTCATCCGGCCATCTTCCATGGAATCTATTAGAAGATTCATAGCCGCTTCTCCTGTGCGGACTGCCGGCTGGCGGATTGTGGTGAGGCCCGGCACTGTCATGGACGCCATCTCAATATCATCCAAACCTGTAATTGAAATCTGTCCCGGTACATCTACCTGTTTTTCTTTCAGCTTATTCATAATCCCAATCGCCGTAATATCGTTGATCCCAAGAACAGCATCTGGCCTAGGGTCTATCTTAAGAATTTTCTCTCCCAATACATTCCCCTTATCAAAATCTGAAAATCCCAATTCCTGTTCCTGCAGCACTCCATCTGCCAAAACCAGTTCCTGCCGGTAGGGAATTCCCGCTTCTTCTAAGGCCGTCTTATATCCTTTCAGAACCTGCTTACGGCTACTTCTGTCAAGGGGGCCGCTTGCAAACACAATCCTTTCATGTCCATTTTCAATCAAATAAGTTGTGGCCAGCTTCCCAGCCTTTTCAAAATCAAAAATAACACTGTTCATTTGATCAGTAGTACCACTCTGGTCAAACATCACAATCGGTGGAAGTGCTCCATATCCACTCCCAATTAAATTCTTCTCCGCCTCATCCTGGACTGAAGAATATAAAATTCCTGCTACCTGCTGACGTAAAAGAATTTCCAACTGCCTTCTTTCCAGATTCCGATCTCCAAAAGAGCTGCAAATAATCGGAGCATAATCATTTTTTATACAGCATTTTGCCACAACGGAAGTTAGCAGAGAATAATATGGATTATCAATCGATGGAATGATGATTCCGATTTCCTTACTTTTCGCGCCTTTAAGCATCTGGCTGAATATATTGGGTCTGTAATTCAATTCCTCAGCTGCTTTCAATACACGGCTGCGCATCTGCTCGCTTACCGGATAATCCGTATTGTTTAGTACCCTGGAAACTGTTGCCGGAGATGCATTCGCAAGCTTTGCGATATCCCAAATCGTTTTTTTATTTAACTGTGACTTTTTCTCCATAACAGCATATACCCTCCAATAAATATCTTCTTAATCAGAAAACGTTTTCTGTTCGAAAACCAGACCAACTGTCTTTATAAATATCCCTTATCATGTTCCTTTCATTGGTCAATACGTTCAACTTTTATCCATCCCGCCCACAATAGAAAACGTTTTCTGTCATAAAACTAACTAAATACTTTTCTACTAATATACATATTTTTATCACTTTTGTCAACACTCTTGTTTCATTTTTTCAATTTTCTCTCTCTGCTTCTTCTCCCTCAGTCCCTTAAAAAAAGCCTTCATCATCCCGGAGCACTCTTCTTCCAGAATCCCCCTGACCGTTTCCACCTGATGGTTGAACCCTTCCTGGTGAAGCAGGTCCAGCACGGAACCGGCACAGCCTGCCTTGGGATTCATACAGCCCATCACGACTCTGGGAATCCTGGCCTGTACAATGGCCCCCGCACACATGGGACAGGGCTCCAGAGTAACATACATGGTACAGTCCTCCAGCCTCCAGTCTCCTGCTTTCCTGCAGGCTTTTTTTATGGCAAGTATTTCTGCGTGGGAGAGGGTGTTTTTATCCGCCATCCGGCGGTTGTACCCTCTGGCTATGATTTTCCCCTCCCGGACGATCACACAGCCAATGGGCACATCCCCCAGGGCCGCCGCCTTTTTCGCCTGCCGGACCGCCTCCTTCATAAAGCGCTCATCCTCAGTCATCTTCTTCATAGTGCTTTCCTCCTGGCAGTCCTTCCTCACTCTGCCTTGTTCCTTCTGGTCCCCTGTGGTATAGTAGAGGATACCGGACTAAACTGTTACATAGTATATTAAAAAATCAAGGAAAAGAAAAGAGTCTTTCACCATGAAAATCTGCGGACTTCAAAAAACAACCCTTCTGGACTTTCCCGGCCATGTAGCGGCCACCATCTTTACCGGAGGGTGCAGTTTCCGCTGCCCCTTCTGCCACAACAGCGGCCTTCTGCCCTCCTGGGCTCCTGAGGTTTATACCGAGGAGGAAATCCTGAGCTTTCTGAAAAAACGCCGGGGTATTTTAGAAGGCGTCTGCATCACCGGAGGGGAACCGTCCCTGCAGCCGGATTTGGAAGATTTGATCCGAAAGATCCGCTCCCTGGGACTTCTCGTCAAGCTGGACACCAACGGATACCGGCCGGACCTCTTAAAAGACCTTTGCCGGAAAGGACTTCTGGACTATGTGGCCATGGATGTGAAGGCCGGGCAGGAGCATTACCCCCAGGCGGTGGGAACCCCCGGACTGGATCTGGCCCTCATCGATGAGAGCATCCGCTTTCTGCTCACAGGGACGGTCCCCTTTGAGTTTCGCACCACTGCCGTCAAGGGCCTCCACACAAAAGAAGATTTCCGGCAGATCGGCCCCTGGATTGCCGGATGCCCTCATTACTTTATCCAGAACTTTGCCGATAACGGGGAAGTTCTCTTTCCTGAAACCTTTGAACCCTTTCGGCGGGAGGAACTGGAGGAATTTGCCGGACTTGTCCGCCCCTATGTAGGGGAAGTTCTGCTGCGGGGGACCGATTAATGGCGAAGCTTCATCCATTTGATTCCCGCCGCCGTCAAAACAATCAGATACAGGGCGCAAACCCCGAAGAAAAGAGGGCCCTTCGCCCTCAGCACATCCTCCGACCGATTGGAATTCATCCCCAGGAGCATCTGAGAGTAGGGCCAGAATATACCCGCCCTGCTGTTGGCTCCCAGAAGGCCCGTCACTCCGCCTAAAACTCCGAGGATAATGGGAAGCGAAAAATTGGGTATCAGAAAGGCCGCCAGATACTGAAGGGCAGCGATCACAAATGCTCCCGGAATCCCCCTGGCCATCCAGAGCCAAATCTGTCCGGGTACAGGCATGGGAAGCCCCGCCCATCTTCCAGCCAGAAGAAACAGGCCCAGAAACCAGAGCATAGTCAGAACAGTCAGCTCCCATACCAGCACCAGTTTTGCCAGGTATATGGTCCACAGGGGAAGCGGCCTGGCAAACAGGGCATTCCGGTTTCCGCCGAAGTTCTCGTATCTCCACAGGAAGGCGCAGTAGGTTCCGATCAGAGGCGCAAAGAAAAAGGTTGCAAAAAACATCGTCACCTGGGTCCACAGGGAATACCACTCCGATTCCAGAATATCCAGATTGGCCAAATAATTTCCGGTTCCCAGGAGAATGGGAATTATGGGGATCATCAGAAAGGCAGGCCAGAGCAATGTCCCCCTGGCTTTCAGCCGCTCACAGTAAACCGCTTTTTTCAGCATTTGCATTTCATTTTCCTCCTGCTAAATCATTTCCCGAACTGCGGACAGAAATCGTTTCTGCCCTCTCAGATAAATCAAGACCGCTGCCAAAGCTAAAAATACCGCCCATATCACCCGATAACCGGTCCAATAGCATGTGGTATACCGGTTTGCCTCATCGTAAATGTACCCCGCGTTGCACAAAACTCCATAGTATCCCCAGGGGATGACGTACCGCAGGGGAAAATCAGGCAAAAACCAGGAAAACAGCCCTGCAAAGGTGCCTCCTATGCTGATCAAGACCGGCGTCAGCTGATTGGAAAACCACAAAGACAGATTCAGCTGAAGGATAAAAATAGCCGTACCCGCTAAAAACAGGGTAAAAAACAGCTGAAATCCCCTAAGCAGAGAGGCTCCGCCTGCCGGCACGGCTAAGACCTCATAGATGCCGCACTCCAGAAGGCTTAAAACCGTCAGATTGAGGATCCCCGTCAGAACCTTTCCCCGGTAAACCGCTTCAGGTTCCTCAATGGTGCAGATCCATTTATAGGTATTGCCCATCTGTTCCATATCACACAGACGGCAGGCCAGGGCCGCCAGAGTAATCGGCACCAAAATGGTACTGATCAACAGAAGGTTCAGGTAAATCATGATCCTCTGGTCATTGATGCCGCTGGCATCCGATTTTCCAAAAGACCACCCCATCCACAGAGCCGTCAGCAGAAATACCGCAGCAAACAGCAGGGGAATCCCTCTGCGCCGCAGCTTCAGCCATTCCAGCCAAAGGACCGTTCCCATTTTCATAATCCCGCCTCCTTCACCATCCCCAGATAAAGGTCCTCCAGGCTCTGTTTTTCTTCCTCCACCCGGTAAAGGTCGATGCCGCTTTCTACCAGACGGCGGAGAAGAACGGCCAGGGTTCTGTCCGGAAGCTTCGGACAGACCAGCCCCTCAGGCCCAACCTGAGCCAAAACCCCTGCCTGCTCCCTGAAGAGGCGGGCCGCTCCTTCCTGGTCGGAGGTCCTAAGGATCAGACGGCTCTGACTCCTGGCGCGCAGCATGGCCAGAGTGTCCTGAAAAATCAGCTTCCCGCCGGAAATCATTCCAATGTGGTCCGCTGTCTGCTCCACTTCTGCCAGCAGATGGCTGGAGATCATTACCGTCATGCCGTACTGTTTGGGAAGCTCCTGGATCAGGCTGCGCATCTCATGGATTCCCGCAGGGTCCAGGCCATTTGTTGGCTCATCCAGCAGCACCAGCTTTGGAGAGCCCAAGAGTGCATTTGCCAGTCCCAGCCGCTGTTTCATCCCAAGGGAAAAATGGGCGGTTTTCTTCTTTTCCTGACCTTTCAGCCGCACGATCTCCAGAACGCGGTCAATCTCTGTTTCCGGCAGATTTCTCAGAATGCAGCTGATCTTCAGATTCTCCCTGGCGGTTAAATTTCCGTAATAGGAAGGATTTTCAATCAGAGAGCCGGTATCCTTTAAAATTGCCACCCGGTTTTTCTCTCCCATCTGCCTTCCTCCGATCCAGATCTGTCCCTGGTCGGGATGCACCAGCCCCAGAATCATTTTCATCGTGGTACTTTTACCCGCCCCGTTGGGTCCCAAAAAGCCGTAAATTGCCCTTCCCGGCACCTGCAGCTTTACTCCGTCCACCGCCGGCTTTCCGTGAAAACGCTTCATCAGGTTTTCCGTCCGTATCATCATCTCTTCCATTGCTCTGTTTCTCCTTGTCTGTCACGATCAGCGCTTTCCTACGCTTTTCCTGAAGTTTGATCTCGAACCTATCTTACCTGAAAAGCCTTATGCCTTCCTGTTTCCTGCCTTAATTTTCCCTTAAATCTTCCCTCCTCGCCTTCCGAATTTTCTCCAGCCCGCTATAATGGAGGAAGGAAAATGTTTGGACTGATAAAGGATGGTGTACCATGAATTTAACCGATGCAAGAATTTTGATCGTGGACGACAATCAGGAACTGTGCCAGATGGTCCGGCAAATCTGTCTGCAGGAAGGATTTAGCCGGGTTGAGTCCGTCTCCTCCTGCTCCCAGGCGGAACAGCTGCTCCGTCAGAGCTCTGTGGATTTTCTGATCTTAGATGTGAATATGCCCTTTGAGGACGGATTTTCTTTTTTTCAGCGAATGAAATCCTTTTTGGACAGCAGGAGAATCCCGGTTCTTTTTTTATCCGCAAGGGATCAGGATGAGGACCGGCTTTTGGGACTGGGGCTGGGGGCAGACGACTATATGACAAAGCCGTTTCTTCCCAGAGAGCTGATCCTGCGGCTGAAGGCGATCCTGCGCAGGACCTGGGGGCCTGAGGATTCCCGCCCTCCGGTCTGCTTCATCGGAAAGCGGCAGGCGGACCTGTCCGCCGGGGTCATCCGTCTGCCGGACGGAGGAGCCGTTTCCCTGACCAACAAGGAATTTCAGCTTTTAAAACTGTTTTTGGAAAACCCCGGTCGCATTCTTACCTTTGATCAGCTGTCGGAAGCCGTGTGGGGCGAAAATTATTTTGGATATGAAAATACTTTAACCGTACACATTCGAAAGCTTCGGGAGAAAATCGAGGAGACGCCCTCGGAACCGGAACATTTGATTACCATAAAAGGATTGGGGTACCGGATGGATCTATGAAAAGCCTGATGAGAATTTACGTTCGCTATCTTGTAACCGCCCTGGCGCTGATTGCGGGGTTCGTGGTGATTCAGATTCTGATTTTGTCCGGAATCGCCTCAAAGCTCTATGGAAACAGCGGAGCTGACAGCCTCAGAATCAGTACGGCCTATGAACTTTTGGAGCAGGAACCCCAGAAGGCCTGCGATTATCTCAGGGAGCAGGGCGCCGCCTTTGCCATGCTTTTGGACCAGGAGGGAAATCCCTGCTGGACCTATCAGCTTCCCGGAGAACTGGATCACACCTATTCCATTACCCAGGTAGCCTCTTTTACCCGGTGGTATCTGAGCGATTACCCCGTTTCCGTCTGGGGCGGTGACCTTGGACTTTTGGTAGTGGGATATCCCAAAGGAACCGTGTGGAATTATTACATCCATCAGGACATGAAGGGACTGATGGGGATCCTGACTTATTTCATGCTCAGCATCCCCATCACCATCGCTGCGGCAGTTCTGATTCTTCTGGTATGCGGATTCCGGTATTACCGGAAAATGCGGGTTCTGGCAGACGCCGTCGGCCAGCTGGCCCTGGGGGAGAGCGTCCACCTTCCAGAGAGCGGAGCCATGAGGGAAATCTCCTGCACCATCAACCAAACCTCCGACCGCCTCAGCGCCCAGCGCAGCCAGCTGGAGCAGCGGGATTTAGCCAGGTCGGAATGGATTCGCGGCGTTTCCCATGATATCCGCACGCCCCTTTCCCTGATCCTAGGGTACGCAGACCTGATCGAGCGTCAACTGGGGCCGGCAGACGAACTTGGGAAAAAAGCAGGTCTAATCCGCCGTCAAAGTCTGCGCATCCAGAAACTCATCGAAGATTTGAATCTGACTTCGCGTCTGGAATACCAGATGCAGCCTCTCCGCCTCAAGGAGGTCTGCCCGGCTGTGGTGCTGCGCAAGGTGGCTGCGGACTTTTTGAATACGCTCTCCAGCCCGGAGCGATACCCGTTTTCCATCCAAATCCATCCGGAATTTGAGCGGTTCTCCCTCCAGGCTGACGAGGAGCTTCTGTTCCGGGCCTTTCAGAACATCCTCGGAAATTCCGTCCGCCACAATCCCGGCGGCTGCCATCTATCCGCAGAGGCGCTGATGGAGACTGACCGCGCAGTAATCGTCTTTTCGGACAGCGGACCGGGGCTGCCTCCCCCCATCCGCCGCTATCTCAACGAAGGGATCCTTCCGGACCCGCAGCTCCATCTGATGGGTCTCAAGATCGTCCGGCAGATTATAGAGGCCTCCGGGGGCAGCGTTTCCTCCGGCCCTGACGGCTGCAAGATCTTCATCCGCTTTCCTGCTCCTTCAGAAGCCCCCAAAACTTCCTCTAAGCAGTAAAGTGGTCCAGGCGGATATCCGTATACCAGTAGCCGAACCGGCCGCCCGGAGCAGACTGCCTCTTCGCCAGAACAAAATGCGGAAAGCCGAACATGGAGGCCATGTACTTTTCGTTGCTGTAGTAGTTGCCCGGCACTCCCAAGATGTAGCGGCTTCCCTTCCCGTCCGGGTCTCCCACCTTGGCCAGGATCAGATAACGGTAATTGTAGTAGCCGTGAAGCAAAAAGCTGTTGTTCCCATAGGTCCAGATCTCCCTCGGCATAAGGCCGATATCCTGAGGTTTTATGGTCAGGATCTCACAGCCGCCGGTGCAGTCAAATGCCTGGATCTTGGGCCATCTTCTGGAGAACATCTCCCACAGCTGTCCCGGACGCATGGCTGCCTTCTCCTCCTGTTCCAGCTGCTCCAAAATGCCCGGGTCTTCCAAGATCAGCTCCTGCGGTTCCGGAGACGGTTTTTCTGAAGGTGCCGGCCCTTCCGGCGGCTTTGAAACTTCCGCTTCCGCCGGGCGCTCCATCTCCTGGGAAACTTCCGGCTCTGCCGGACGCTCCGCCTCTTTGGAAACTTCCGGCTCTGCCGGACGCTCCGCCTCCTTGGAAACTTCCGGTTCCATCTGAAGACCCGGCCTCGCCTGGGCTTCCTTCGCTCTCTGGAAGACGCCGTTTCCAAAGGGGCGGCCTGCTATGCGGTTTTCCCTCATCTCCTCCTGCAGAATATCCCGTCTGTTGTCCATCACGTTCAGAAAAGAGGGGATGGACGGTTCCTCAGGCGCCGCGGGCACAGACTCCTCCTTTAAATCTTTCACAGGCCGGATATCATACAGGGGCTCTGCCCCGGACTGGCTTTTTTCTTTCTCCCGCTTTTCATTTTCCAGGATCTCCTCATCCAGTTTTGCCGCAATCTCTTTTGCCTCCTGGGCCAGTTCTTCGTCCTTCTTCTCCTTTGGCGGAGCCGTTTCTTCCAGCTCTACCTGAGCCGCGTGGGCTACCGCATCTTCCCAAATCGTCCGGTAGGAACGCCACTCGTCAGAGGGCTCGTGGATGGAGAGCCCATAACATTCCTCCATAGGGATCCCGGAATCCCCCACGTTGTCCACTGCCACCGAAGCCCTAAACTCCCCGGAACCGCCCCGAATGAAAATATTTCCCAGGCCAATTTCTTTTCCCGGAGAGAGCAGATAAACCCCCAGGTCGCTCCCTCCCACATAGACCTTCTTCACATTAATACTGAGCCTGCACTGCCCGTTTCTGGACTCCAGCTTTACAAATCCGATATTTTTTCCCTTTATATCCCCTTCATATGCATAAATATAGGATATCAGTCTCCTGTAATTTGCCATACGTTCACCTCACCTTGATTGGTTGCACGGTTTTTGCCCCTGGTATCATTCTATGCACATGGTCGGGAAAAGTATGACAAAAAGGCCCCGGAAAGAGCAGATTCTCTTTCCAGGGCCCGTCAGGAGCTTCCCCCTGTTTTTTCGTTGTCCTGTTCTGATGTGTGTTATTCGTCCAGGAAGGCAGGCGGCGCTGCCGGCTTGCCCATTGCCCTCTCAATCTTTGTGGTCAGTACAAAGGAGAGGCAGCCCAGGGCGGCGCCGAACACAATGGCCAGAATCCCAAAGGGTTCTCCCAGAATCTGCCATACCACTGCAGCCACAGAACCCACCACCACGCTGACAATTCCGGCGTTTTTGGTGGCCCCGGGCATAGCCAGTCCCAGCCCGTAGGCGGCAAAGGGGCCGGCGGAACGGAGGGCGAACGCAAACAGATTCAGGGTCACGATGCTGATATTCAGCATCGCAATCAGCATCGCGCACAGACCGATGACTATGTTGCACACTCTGGTCATGATCAGGGTCTGGCGGTCCGTAATATCGGGGTTAAAATATCTCTGATAAATGTCTTTCACAAAGATCGTGGAGGAGCAAAGCAGGTTGGAGTCGCTGCTGGACATGGTAGCCGCGATGATAGCCGCGGAAACCAGGCCGGTGATAATGGGAGGAGCGTAGCTCTTGGTGGCAAACATCAGCGCCGTGGTCCCAGCTCCTCCGTCCAGCCCCGGATCCTCTGCCAGCGCCACCAGACCGATCAAAGCCGGGATGAAGGCCATGAGAGCCATCATCAGAGCAGAAAGCCAGGCTGCCTTGCGGGCCGTGCCCTCGTCCTCGGAGGAGGCGAAACGGCTGACGATTTCCGGACCGGACAGGAAGGTACAGAAATAATTCAGGATCAGGCTGATAATGGTAAACCAGCCAACCTTGGTGAAATCCAGCTCTTCAGCAGGAAGCTTTGCCGTTACCGCCTCCCAGCCGCCTGCGCCCTGGATAATAAAGGGCAGGGAGATCAGAAGGCCGCCAAAAATAATGATCCACTGGAACAGGTCCGCGATGGAATCCGCGATCAGTCCGCCCATGCTGGTGTAGAACAGCACAAGAGCCGTAGCCAGCACCACGCAGATCCGGATATCCAGGCTGGTCAGGGAGCTGACCACGGAACCGGCAGCCAGGATCTGGGACGCCGTCAGACAGAACAGGGAGACAATGTTCAGCACCGCGGAAATGGTGCCTACGCCGCTTCCAAACCGGCGGGTGATCACTTCGGGAATCGTGTAGGCCATAGCCTTGCGGATCTTCGGCGCAAAGTAAGCCAGGGGAATCATTGCCACCGAAGCTGCCAGCACATACCATCCGGCTGAAAGTCCCCATCCGCTGAACGCTCTGGTGGCAACTCCGGTGGTGCTGCCGCCGCCCACATTGTTGGCAGACAGAGAGGCCGCCACAAAGAGAAGCCCGATCCGGCGTCCGCCCAGCAGATAGTCATTGCTGTTTTTGATCATAAACTTGTTGGAGAGGAAGCCAATGGACAGCATTCCGATCAGATATATGATCAGAATGATCATGGGCAGTACCTCGATCTGCATTTGTACCATACCATACCCTCCTTATAATGGAAAAGAGATTGAAAAGCTGATTTCACTATAACATATATGGGGGGTAAATGCAAATATTTTGTGAATAATATTGAAAATATGAAAATTTTTTAGGTCTGAATTGTAATTTATTTTCGCTTATCGCCCATTCTCTTCCTGCTTTATGTGCAGGTTATGTGTGCTGATATGATAAAGAAGGCTTCCGGATTCCGCCGAAAGCCTTCTCTGATTCGATATTTCAGGAAATCTATGCTCCTATGCTGCTGTAATCATCCCGATATTCCAGAACATCTCCATCGCCCTGCTGAATCTGGTCTCCGGAATAGTTTGCCCCATTGACCAGAAGCTTCAATGTGGACAGCTGATAATTTTCAATGAAGGTGTTCCCAATCTCTGTCAAGAACATCTCGTCCGGACAGCCCTCCTCGCTGACTGCCTGGTTCAGGTCCAGCGTACCAGCTGCATCCTCGCCTTCTCCCTCAACCGTGAAGGACAGGACCTCCGTACCAGCCGTCAGAACGCCATACTCCACCAGCTTGTCCACCAGCTCCTGAGCGTCCATCTGGTCGGTACTCATGGAATCCATGGACTGGACAATGGCATCCTCCACATCACTTCCATGATAAACGGAGATGATCGCTACCGGGTCAACATTTGGATCCGGCACCTTGTCGCTGGCTCCTCCTGTCGTCATAGGGATCTCCGGTGTCTCCGCTGTCTGGGAATCCCCCGCAGCTGTCTGAGTCTGCTCCGCAGTCGGAGAGCATGCCGCAAGGGCTGCCACCGCCAGCGCTGCAGTTAAAATGAACGCAAACCATTTCTTCATCACTGTAATCTTGCCTCCTTTAGTCCTCTAAAAGCCTCTGAACCAGGAATTCAGCTTTGTCAGGGCTCTTGTCAGAGCTTCCAGCTCTTCTGGTGTCAATTCCTTTACTATACTGTCGATCATAGATTGGCGAAAACTGTCATGATGCTTAAATACATCCTTTCCCCTGGCCGACAGGGAAATCAACACCACTCTCCGATCCTCGCTGCTGCGCTGCCGGATTACATAACCCTTTTTTACAAGACTGTTGACGGCTATGGTCAAAGTTCCGACCGTCACCGACAATGCCCTGGCTACGGATGACATGCTTTTTGGTTCGCCTGCTCCGATGGCCTCAATCACATGCAGATCGTTCATAGTTATATCCGGATAGCCCAGCTCCCGGACCGCTTTCTGTTCAATTCCGGAAATATCCCGGAACAAATTCACCAGCACATCGTTCAGCGTTTCATACGTTCCCACGTTTTTTCCTTTCGTTTCCCGCTTCAAAAAAGCTTCCTACTGATTGTACAGTATTTTAGAAATTCATACAACCCCCTAAATCCTTATGAAATTCTTAAAAGACTGTCATTTTTAGCAGTTTTCACCAAATGTTCACATTCGCCCCAGACCCTTATTCCTTCTCAGCTTTCATCCGACAAAGCCAGTCTGGCAAAAACCTCTCCCCGCTCCTCAAAGTTGCGGAATATTCCGTAGCTGGCAGCAGCCGGGGACAAAAGACAGCTCCTGCCCGGTCTGGTAAGTTTCTTTGCCTCTCTCACCGCATCTTCCAGATGGTCCGCTAAAACAAGACGATCTTTTCCCCGAAAATCCGGCTCCTGCTCCTGGATCTCCCGGAAAATCCGTTTTCCCGTAGCCTCCATCAGGATAATGTGGGGCACCGGATGCTCCGACAAAAAATGGATCAGCTCCCGGTAATCGATCCCCCGGTCCATGCCTCCGATAAGAACCGTATCCACATCCTTCAGCGTTTTCAAAGCCTGGATCGCCGTATCACAGATGGTGGAGATGGAATCGTCAAAATACCGCACGCCGCCCCGCTCCCCCACAAACTGAAGGCGGTGAGGCAGGGGATGATAGGTTTTCAGCCCCTGAGTAAAAGCCTCATCTTCCACTCCCAGCAGGCGGCAGGCGCCGTAAACCATGGCAATGTCAAAATAGTTGTGAAGGCCTATGAGATGGATCTGGTCCGCCGGTATCTCATAGAGACTGCCGCGAAAATTTATCTGAGGCCATTTCTTCTTCCCCTGTTCCCGCTTCTGCTCCAGGCTCTCCTCCGCCTCCAGATCCAGCTCCAGATCCGGACGGTCCATTCCCGCCAAGATCACCTTTGAAAAGCAGGTTCCAGGCTTGGGACGGCACTGCACATTGCATACAAGAAAATCTTCCGCCCTCTGGTGACGGAAAATCTGCTCCTTGGCCAGCACGTACCGCTCCATGGTCCCATAATGGTCCAGATGTTCTTCATACAAGTTGATCAAAAGAGCAATGTGGGGGGAGACCGTCATATACTCCAGCTGATGGCAGGACAGCTCAAATACGATCAAAGTCCTGGGGCCGATCTCCTCCAGATGGTCAAAGGCAGGAATGCCGATATTTCCCATGATCAGCACATCCCTTCCCGCCGTCTTTAAAATATGGTACATCAGGGAAGTCACCGTGCTTTTGCCCTTGGTCCCTGTAATCCCCACGATCCGGTCCCGAAACAGGCTGAAAAACACCTGAGTCTGAGAGAGGATCTCGCAGCTCAGCTTCTCCGGCGGCTCCTGAAGCACAATGCCGGGACTTTTGAAAATAACATCATAATTGTTCAGCACCTTCTGATAATCCGGGCCGGAAAACCGTTTTCCCATCCCTTCCTCAAAGGGGATCTCTCTCTGGTCCGCCACATCCAGACAGGCGCAGGTACCCAGCTCCTTTAGCACCGTCCAGGTGGAACGTCCCTCACGGCCAAAGCCCAAGATCAGAACCCGCTTTCCCCGAACCCAGGGGTTCAGTTGCTCAATCACTGTCTTTCTCTCCTTATCCTCTGCCGCACCAGCTCATCCAGTTTCTCCGGCAGCAGATTTTCCTCATCGTAAAAGGTAAAATAGGGGGACTCTCCCCTCCGGCTCTCCTCCTGGAAAACCCTGCTGTTTCTGTAATACTCCAGAAGGGCAGGCAGAGGTTTTCTCCCCCGCCCGAACTTCTCTATCGTCAGCCGGACTGCTTCCCTGACCTCGTCCCTGCTTCCCACGCACTCAAAAGGCTTCTCCCTGGCGATTCCCACCAGCTTGTCAAAGGTTTCCCTCAAAGACAAATCCTCCAGCATGGAACGGCCGAAAATGTTCTCTATCTCCTCCTGCTCCAAAAAGGGGGATAGGATCAGGCATACAAACAGACACTTGGGACAACGGCCGCACCAGCTGTCCGTCTTGCTTCCGCTGTTGCAGCTCCGGAAAATATCGTGATACTGCTTCAGGCCGGAAAAAATCCAGGCAATCTGGAATTCGCTCAAAGGTCTCAGCAGGCTGAAATAGAAGGCGCTCCCCGGCATATACGTTTCAGCGTACTGGCGGAAGTCCTTCTCAAATTCAAAGCTCTTGGAATACTGGTGGTTGACACTGCTTCCGGGTACTGTACTTTCGTTGGCGCTGGACTCATTGGACAGAGCCACATAGTCCAGTTCCAGGATCGCCGCCCCGATCAGGGAGGAAAACGCCACAAGGGCGGAAAACGGGGTGTGGCCGTTGAGATATCCGCGGCGGTTCAGTTCCAGCATCCGCTGATCCAGAGTGCGTTTCACCTTCATTACCTTCTCATCTGAAAGCCCGGCCCGCTCCGCCGTATTCAGGCTTGCCCCTCTGGGATTGATGATATATCCGTAAACGGGATACCCGCCGTCCATCAATAGATCCAGGGTCACCGCCGAATCCTTTCCTCCGCCGATCGGGACCAGGAATCCCTTGGAAAGACTTCTCTTTCCCTCTTGCTCCAAAGCGGAGACGGGGGAAGCTTCTTCTGATGAAGGTTCCTTCCCTGTCCGGAAATCCTGGCAGTGAATCTCCATGAAGTTTTCTTCCCGTGCCTCCTCTATTCCGTTTACGTAGAAGAATTCTCCAAGACCGTTGAAATACAGATGCTTCCACCACCGGATCTGCTCCGAATCCAGCTTTCCTTTCTCGATATAGACCTGGGGCGGGCAGGCAATCTTCCAGTAGCTGATCAGCTCCACCATGCCCAGTGAAAAAAGCATCTCCTCCGTCACCCGTCCTTTTATCTCTTCCAGCCGGCCCTGAGGCAGGGGAAAGGTCCAGTGAGGGGTAAAAACCGACAATCCTTCGATTTCAAATGTATAGGTAATGTTCAGAGCTCCCTCTTCCCACTCCGCCTCGTATCCGCGGTAATAAAAATGAGGATATTCCCTCCTCAGCTTTTCGTACTGCTCCATTTTCCACTCCGTTTCCGGCGGTCTTCGATGGCTCCGCCAAATGCCCATAGCAAAAAATCCGCTGCGCTCTCTTCTCTATTTGGCTCACGCACAGCGGATCTTTTCTATTAGGTATTATATTCGAGAATGAGGGAATTTGCAAGGAAAGAAGGGAACCTCTTCACGCCTGTCAGAAAAATATTTCAGGGTCCTTTTCACAAAATTGAATAAAATCATCCATTGCCCCGATTTCCCCATCTGCCAGAGAGCGATCAAAATCAAAGCGGTCATCCCGCAGGGCGATCACTTTTACTCCAGCCCGATGAGCCGCCGTGATTCCCACAGTCGAGTCTTCAATCGCAATGCATTCTTCCGGCAAGACGCCCAAAAGTTCCGCAGTCTTCTGGTAAATCTCAGGATTAGGCTTGCTCTCCTTAAACTGCTCTCCGCTGACAATCACATCCAGATAAGGGACCACCCCAACCTGTGTAAGGATCATTTTTACCTTCTCATAGGCCGTGGATGAGGCCACTGCCGTCCGCATTTTCTTTTCCCTGGCCCATTTCAGGATATCCAAAACCGCAGGGCGGAAAATTTTATGATAATCGATTGTACAGGGATGCTCCGGCTGCCAGCTCTCTCTGTACTCCGTCCTGGTCTCCAGCCAATCTTTATCCCAGCCAATCACAGCCGCAATCCTGGTCCACACATCACGGCTGGTCCTTCCCACGATCTGGTAAAGTTCCTCTCTCGTTACCTCCGGGCGTTTTGAGCGCACAAAAGCCAGAACCTGCTCCATGCTGACCGGCTCGCTGTCGATAATCACTCCATCCATGTCCAATATAAGGGCCTTTATCATGTCATCTATCCTCCATTATCCCAGAAAAGGCGCTGAACCATCAAATGACCCAACGCCTTTTCCGGATGTCCTCCGGGGACATCCCGTTTTTTAATCGTTAAGTTTAATTTTAATAATCAAACTTCCACATATAACGTCTTACACTCAGCGGATGGTTTCTCACATCTGCCAGCAGGTTATTAAATACGCGGACTACATTGGTATGGAAGAAGGGATCCAGATATTCGGATACATCTCCCAGCTCTCCCATTCCATAATCCAGGCCGTCCAGAATCATGCAGCGGTCGTTGAATTTCTTCATAAAGGTCAGGGCTCTGTCATCCAGAGGACGGGTCCTTCCGGTAGATTTCATCATCAGGAACGCTGTATTCTTGTCGGTAATCTCAAAAGGCCCGTGGAAATACTCGCCAGAGTGGATCACGCTGGAATTGATCCACTGCATCTCCATAAAGATACAGATGGACTCCTGATGAGCACTGCCCCAGGAAGCGCCGCTTCCCATGGTATAGATCACAGAATCATCCTTAAATTCCCAGGCATATTTAATGGCATATGGAACGATCTCCTTGCATGCTTTCTTTACAATGCCGTCCATCTTCTGTAAGCCATCCAGCAGTTTGTCATACTCTGCGTATCCCTCAATTTCATTCAAAAGCTCTACTGCCAGCTTGAATCCATAGGAAGATTTCTGATTCTCTACCACGGAACCATCGCCGAATTCATAGAGGATCACATATTCTGCCGATTCAGACAGGGGGGAGGGGATCTGGAAGGTCAGTCCAACGGTAGCTGCACCTTTTTCCCTGGCCACCTGGCAGGCCTTTACTGTTTCCGGGGTATTGCCTCTCTGAGAAGCGAGGATCACAACAGCATTTGGACCAATCTCTCTGGGAGTGGCATGTACAAATTCATTGGAATTGATATAGCCTACCTTCAATTTTGTAGCCTCGCAGCTGAGGAAATACTTGGCCGGGAAAAATCCTGCCAGAGAGCCTCCGCAGCCCACAAAGTACACCGTATCAATTGTGTGATCCTTCAAGATACTTCCAACGATTTCTTTTACTTTTTCCATGTTCTATTTTCCCTTCCGGACCGGAGATCCGGTCCTAAATTGATATTCCGTTGAATGGTCTGATCATTTTTCTCTAGCCCTTCACCGCTCCGCTGGTAAGGCCGCGCACAAATTGCTTGGACATCAGCAGGAACAGGATGATCAGCGGCAGAGAAGCGATGATCAAACCTGCCAGAGTCGTAACATAATCCGTGCTCAGGTCTCCTCTGAAGGTCATCAGACCGATGGGAATGGTCTGAATATTCTTATCGCTGAGGAATACGTTGGCAAACAGGAACTCATTCCAAACAAAATTCAGATTTACGATCGTGCAGGATGCAAAGATCGGCTTGGAAATCGGCACGATAATTTTTGTAAATATCTGAAAACTGTTGTAGCCATCCATGATGGCCGCCTCCTCCAGTTCCACCGGTATAGAGAGGAAATAGGCCCGCATCAAAAATACCGTAAATGGTATCCTGAAAGCAATATAGGGCAAGATCACTGCCGCATAGGTATTGTATATATTGAGGGTCTGAAGTATGTTATAAAGCGGTACCAGAGCGATCTGTTCTGACAGGGTCATTCCTCCTAAAACGATCAGGAAGATAATATCGCTTCCCTTCGCCTTAAACCGGGTCAGACCATAAGCCAGAAAAGAAGCCAGCACCAAAATCCCCACAAGAGAGATCGCACTTACCAAAATAGAATTTCCAAAATAACGATACAGGCCTATCGTCCATGCCTTCACATAGTTGCCGAACATCCACTGTTTCGGAAGCGCTAAAGAATCCATAAACAGTTCCGGATTGGTCTTAAAGGAGTTAAGGATGATCCACAGCAAAGGAGCCGCAATGACCACGCAAAGCAGGATACACAGCAAAGTCAGCAGTACGGAAGAAAGCCGAATCTTTTTCTTATTCTCTTTCATATCTCCACCTCCCTTATTCCTTGCCGGAGTGGGTCACCCGAATCTGAATAATTGAGAGGGTTACCGTAATGACAAAGATAAATACACCGGTTACAGCGGCCATTCCTAAATCTGAGTGGAGGAAAGCCTGCTGGTACAAATAAAGTCCCAGAACCTGGGAGCTGTTTCCAGGTCCTCCGCTTGTAGTGGAATATACCTCTGTATAAAGTTTAAAGGCTCCAATAATGGTAATGATCACGCAGACCAGAAGCTGCTCCTTGGCCTGCGGCAGCATGATATAGAGCGCTCTCTTAACAGGACCGGCTCCATCAATAGCCGCCGCCTCCACATAATCTCTTGGCACGTTCTGGAAAGCCACCACCATAAGCAGGGTAATATAACCGGTAAACTGCCACTGGCTCATAGCAATAATACAGTAAATTGCCATCTTGGAATCGCCCAGCCAGCCATATGTAGGCAGGCCCAATGTTTTTAACAAACTGTTCAGGAAACCAATATTCGGATTATAAATGAAGGTGAACATGAGGCCCACTGCCGTAAGAGAAATCAGCGCGGGCAGATAATAGAAATTCCGGAAAAAGTTCCGCATTCTCTTGCCAATAGCACCACTCTCCAGGATCAGGGCTAAAACCGTTCCAAACCCCACCTGGACGATCAGGGAGATGATACAGTAAGCCACATTATTTTTCAGCATAATCGGAAATACCGGATCCGTAAAAAACCGCCTGTAATTGTCCAATCCAACAAAGGTGCTGCCTGCAGAAAAAGATGACAATCGGAAAAAGCTATAGACAATATTCATCAGCACCGGAATATAGACAAAACACAAAACCATCAAAACGCCCGGCAGCATATAGAGATACGGCGTGTGCTTTTTCGTTCTCATGCAATCACCTTCCTTTAAGTTTTATTTAGAGGCTGCCGCTGGCTAAAACGGCAGCCCCTCCTATACACAGGCCAAAGGCCCTTGTCAGTCTCTCTTTTCTTACTGACTGGCTTCCTCCGTCCCGCTGGTGCCCACCAGAGTCTGGGCCTCCAAAGCCTTTGCACGGATCCGCTCCATCGCCTGTTCCGGAGTCACATCTCCATTGGTCAGGTCAGATACTGCAGTCAGATACTCGTCACAAACTGTGGAATACAGAGCATTATCCAGCCATTCGCTCATTGCCTCTGCATCCATGATAGTATTGAATCCATCCACCAGCGCCTGATCGGTCACACCGCTGATATCGATCTTGGAAGCATTGAACCAGCCAATCTCCTGGCACTGCTCTGCTCCAACTTCCGGTCCAAGGAACCATTTCAGGAATTCTACGCACTCATCAGGATACTGTGTCTTGGAGCAAACAACGAAGCCTTCAGGAGCTCCGGTCAGGATATTGGGATTGCCTGCTGCGCCTTCGATCTCCGGGAACTTGAACATACCAAACTGGATATCCGGATTGTCTGTACGCAGGGTGGGGATCTCAACCAGCTCTGCATAGTACATGCCTGCCTGCCCCATTGCAAAATTCATACGGCCCATATCCGGCTTAATGCCGTTGGGATTCTCGGTCATGTAGGGAAGCAGCTTCTGATAATACTCAAGGGCTTCCACATAGCCTGGATCGGTAAACTCACCTGTAGAGGGATTGTAATCCTTCTCTCTTACATCATCCGGCACACAAAGCTGATTCAGCGTACCTACATAGTGAGAGCAGGACCAAGGCTCCAGGTTTCCGAAAGAAATCGGGGTAATGCCTGCCGCCTTCAGGGTCTCGCAGACCTGGATCAGCTCATCCCAGGTAGTGGGAACTTCCAGATTGTTCTCCTCGAAAATCTGAGTGTTATAGAAGAACAGCTTGCAGTCCAGACGGAACGGGATTCCGTAAACCATGCCGTCATCCGTTGTGTAGATATCCATCTGGGATTCCATGAGAGAATCTTTCCACTCCTGATCGGCATCCAAATAGGGGGTGAGATCCAGCACCAGTCCCTCTCGGATAAAACGCTCTGTAAAGTCGCCGGCCCAGCTAAAGAAGATATCCGGCCGTTCATCGCCGCCCAGGACTACCTGAATCCTCTCCTTGTATGCCTGGTTTGCTGCGTTGGTGATCTCAAACTTAATATCCGGATGGGTTTCCTCGTACTCATGCAGCTTCGCCTCGATAAAGCTGTTGTAAGGCTCATCCGGGAAACGGTGCATAAAACGAATTACTTTCTGCTCACCGCCAGACTCTGCAGCAGCCGCAGTATCCCCGCTGTTATCTCCGCTGGCAGCCGCTTGAGTATCTCCGCCTAGACTGCTCCCGCTGCTTCCACAGCCCGCAATGCTTAAAGCCATCAGTCCTGCCATCGCCGCACACAACGCTCTTTTTGCTACTCCTTTTCTCATAAAACTCTCCTTTCCTCGACATGACTTTAGGTCCTATTTTGTATGGCTCATGATTGCCAGATCTTCTTCTGACAACTCAACGACCTTTCCAAATCCAAAAGAACCATCTCTCTGGCACTGGCCGGCAGAGAATACAGCCGCCCGGTACAAGCTTGTTTTGATGAGATAATCCTTATATACCTGAGCCGTTACCGTCCCGCGGCTTCCCGACCCTTGGGAAAAATCAACTGCATCTCCCGCTCCCTCCAGATAATGGACCAGGAAACTTGCGATAAAGGAATCTCCTGCACCCATGGTATCTTTTGCCTTTACCAGGCAGGGTGACTGCTCATAAAATGTACCGTCCGCCAGAAGCATCGATCCTTTGGAACCTCTGGTAGCGATCACCATATGCCGGCAGCCATACTCCATCATCTGAAGCATAGTCTCCTTTATCTCATCCTCCTCCATATCACCGCAGGAGATTTCCCCGCAGTCAATATAGGGGCAGCAGTTTTTCAGATATTCCTGGTCATAACGGTTGGAAAAATCCATTGAGACGAACTTTCCTGCCCGGCTCATCACCGGAAGTTCCTTTTCCATGAAGCTGTGAATACTGGTATGGATCAGATCATATTTTGATATGTAAAGCTCATCTAAGTGTGTAAGGACCGGTGGTTTCTCCCGTGAAATACCGCCGTGATTCCCCTCCAAAAATACCCGATCTCCGTCTACCAGCTGTACCCTGGCACAGCCATTAGGTCCCTTTTCCATACGGCAGTGGGACAGATCCAATCCCAAGCTCTTTACCACCGTATACACATGCTCCCCTACCTCGTCATCACCAAAGGTTCCCAGATACGCTGCTTCAGCTCCCATCACCTTCGCAAAAACAGCTACGTTCAGGGCGTTTCCCCCC
Organism: Candidatus Enterocloster faecavium; assembly: GCA_019118585.1. GTDB lineage: Bacteria > Bacillota > Clostridia > Lachnospirales > Lachnospiraceae > Enterocloster > Enterocloster faecavium. The sequence continues at coordinate 36,474 of DWYS01000116.1, forward strand.
GGATAAATGGTCTTGGTATGCAGGTATTTATCACAAACATTATCGCCAATTCCAAGCACTTTTATCATATATTTTTGCACATCCTTATTTGTTATTATTTCATGTACTATTTTGTTATATCACATCTTCCCTATGCAATCAAGTATATTTTAATATTTTTTGTGCAAATTATTTAACAATATTCAAAAATCCCCCTCTTTTCCCTGCATTTTATCATTATACGCAAAAGGCGCCATCCCACAGTCATCCTTTCGGAATCCTGAGCCATGACGCCTTTGCCGCCTTTATAAATTTGTCTAAACGCAGCTGTTACAAAACAGAAAACAGCCGCTTTACACTCTGTTCCACCGACTTGGTGGGATCCATATAATACCGTCCATCTGTAATTTCCAAAGACAGATAGCCTCTGTAAGGATAAGCATCCAGTTCCTCCAGATAACCTTCCATATCCAGAACGCCGTCCCCCCAGGCCAGATGTCCTCTGGGCGCTCCGTCAATAAAATGGATGTGTACCAGACTGTCCCCCAGGGCCTCAAGGTACTGCGCCGGACGCTCCGATGCAAGAGCCATAGGGATCGTATCGATCATCCCCCCAATGGATGGATGATCCAGCTGTCTGAGCATCTTCATCAGACCCGGCAGGTCATAAACCAGATTGCTCTCATCCCTGCGAAGTATTTCCAGCGCCAGAACAATCTCATAATCCTCTGCCATCTCGGCCAGGCTGTAAAGACCTTCCTCCGCCCACTTCCATGCCTCGTCCCGGTTGCTTCCGTCAAAATATCCGGTACCCGAAGTAACCAGAACCTTGTCACTTCCCAATTCCCCTGCCGCACGGATACTGTTCTCAAAAAATTTCAGGCTCCGTTTTCTGGTATCCGGATTATCTGAGGCCAGATTAACAGGATAAACACACTGTTCCGGTGTAAAGCACACCAGCTTCAGGCCTCTGCCTTCGATCTCACGGCGCACCTTCCGGATTTCCTGATAAGTCATATCCTCCATGTGAAAATGAGGAGCAGCTCCCCAGAGTTCTACATTTTCCACCCCAAACCTCACCGCATCATCCAGGAACAGTGAGAGCGGAAAATATTTATACTGGATATTCATGACGCTGATTTGCTTTCTGCTTATATTTTTCATTCACTTTCCACCGTATCGTTTATGAGGATCTTATACTCATAGCGCTCCACATTAATGACCTCTTTGCCCCAGTAAACCGAGTTTCCGCCGGCATCATGGACCACATCCTTGGACAGAAGCAGCGCATCATTCTCTTTGATGTTTAAAAGTCTCGCTTCCTCACGGCTGGCATAACAAACTCCTATAACCTTAGAACCGCCAACCAGGGTCACTCCGTGCTGATTGAGGATTTCATTGAGAGAGCCGGACAGATCCTCCGCCAAAAGATAAGCATACGCTTTCGGGAAATGGTTCTCCTCCAAAATGACCGGCACATCATCGCAGTACCTGAGCCGCCGGATACGGATTACTTTATCGTCCTCCGGAATCTTCAGGCGCCTCACATCGGAAGGCATGGCCCTCACCAGCTCCGCAGACAGAAACTTAGTACCGGCTTTCTTCCCGTTGAGTTCGCATATCTTCGTAAACCCCATAAAATGGTTCAGATTTCTGGACAGCTTTTTTCCCGATACAAAGGTTCCGATCCGCTGCCTGCGGACCAGGATCTCCTCATTCACCAAAATTTCCAGGGCCTTTCTGATGGTAATCCGGCTCACCTGGTATGCCTTGCTCAGCTCCGCTTCCGTGGGGATCCGCGAATTGGCCTTCAGCTCTTTCCGGTCAATCTTCCCCTTAATATCGCTTGCGATCTGGAGATACAGAGGCACCGCCGTATCCCGAGTAATGTCTGACATATGAACATTCCCTCCCACTACAATAGGCTGCGTTGTTAATATCATAACACAGGGGAGGCTTTTCTTCCACCCAAAACTTTAGTAATCCAGGTGCCTGTAATATCTTCTGATAGCCAGAGGATGCCTTCTGCAGTACTCCAGATGTACATTTACCCTCTGGAACGCGGAGCGCATAACAATCGGAGCCAAAATCCAGCGGAACTCATCGCTGATCCCCTCCAGCTTGAATTTCTTAGAGTCAAATACGATCACCTTGGCGCTGATCGTATTCACAAATTTCTCCACACGGTCCATCTGAGGACGGGTCGCATCCTCGCCCTTGATCAGGATAACCGGAATATCCCTTTCGATCACCTCAAGCGTTCCGTGGAAAAAGTTCGCCGCAGAAATGGGGCGGGTGCGCATCCACTGCATCTCCTCCATGATGCACATGCCATAGCAGGTTGCCCAGTCCTCCAGATTGCCGGAACCAACCAGATAAGTGATCGGCTCGTCGCAGTAGGTTTCCGCATAGGCCTTCGCATCTGCATCTGCATCCTTGTAAATCTGGACTACGTTATCCGGCATATGTACAAGTTCCTTGAAGAACTGATCGTACTGCTCAAAATACCCGGCATTTTTCAGGAAACGCAGTGTGACCCCATACCAAAAATAATAACCTGCGCCTACTGCATGGACCAGATAATCACACTTTTCATAGAGAGGGCTTCCCTCCTTCTCCACATAGCCAATTACCCTGGCTCCCGCCTCATGTGCCTTATCCACAGCCTGGACCACTTCTTTTGTGTCACCTGAAACGGACTCGATCACAACCACGGATTCCTTGTCAAAGAAAGGATTTCCAACCAGATTAAAATCCGCCGCGTTCTCTACATACATCGGAACCCTGGCCCCCAACTGCTTTACAATGTGCATCATCTGGCTGGCATAGAGAACCGTACCGCCGATCCCAATGTAAAAAATAGTGGAATATCCCTTGGCGCAGACTTCATCCACGATCTTTTCCACCTTGGGGATCAGGTCTACACCGTTCTGATGTTCCTGTCTTACCTTAGCTTCGTCAAAATTAAACATTTCGTACCCCTCCTTATTCTTGGATTTAATACTCCAGTTTCCACATATATCTTCTCTGGGTCAGCGGATGGCAGCGGACGATCGCCAGCTGTTCCGCATATACCCGCAGCACCGCTGTCAGCACCATCGGGTTAAAATACTCAGCCACCACGGCCGGAACTTCCGAACCAATGCCGAAATCTTTTCCATCCAGAACCGTTGTTTTTGCCTGGAAACGGTTCAGGAAATCCAGCGCTCTGGAATCCAGAGCCCGGGTTCTCCCCTCATTCATCAGAAGGATAAAGGGAACATCCTTCTCCACGATCTCAAAAGGTCCATGGAAGAACTCCCCGTCATGGAAAGAGCCGGAATTAACCCACTGCATCTCCATCAGCAGGCAGATAGAGAATGAATAGGCCACCTCCTGGGTAGCTCCGGAACTCATAACGTAAATCACCGGCGCGTCCTTATAGTCCTCAGCGAAGCGCTTTGCAGAGGGAAGTACAAATGATACAGACTTTTCAATCACATCGTATATTTTTGCGAAAGCCTCCTGCATCTCCTCATAGTGTCCATAACCCTCATACTCATTCAGGATCTCCACAGCCAGCATCAGTACATTGACCATTTTTTCCAGTTTGGCAGCATAATTTTTTTCAAACCCATGGACGATCACATAGTGCGCATTCTGGGCCAGGGGCGAATCCGCTGCATGGGTCACTGCAATAACCTTGGCGCCCAATTCCATGGCTTTCTTTCCCGCGGCCACTGTCTCCGGCGTAGTCCCGCCCAGAGAACAGGTCACTACAATGGCCGTATCATCTACTGCCACAGGAGTTGCATGGAGAAATTCGTTGGCCGTATAGTGCCCAACCCGGATGTTTTTTGAATTCATCTCCAGGAAATATTTTGCAGGATACAGCTCTGCCTTTGATGCGCCGCAGCCCACAAAATATACAGATTTAACACTGGGCATGGTTTCCTTGATTGACTGGATGATCTGTTTTGGTTCCATAATCCACTTCCTCCTTATATTATAATACAAATATATGACAAATGATACCAAATGTCAACAACAAAAAAGCTCCAGGTCCTGATCCAGAACCTGAAGCGGTTTTTTAATGTTTTCTCAGACCGTTTCTTCCACACCGAATCCAAACCGATACCATACATGATGCCTCGGTATGAAGAACTTTATATTCGGACACTCTCTCTCCAAATTTCCGCGAATTACTTCCAGAACCGCCTGAGCATTCAGCTTATCCTTAGGAAGTCCCATGCCCTGAACGATTTCCGGATGCGCTGCAAAGAGGGTGTCCCAGATATCATAGTGATGGGGAATCACAACCTTAGGTTGAATTGCCTTTACCAGTCTGGCAAACATCTGATGATCCTGTTTTGGACTAACATGCATAATAGCGATATCGTTTACGCTGTAACCTGCCATCCGGTGAATCTGCTCCTGAGTAGTCATCCCTCCCCATATCACTATCCTAGTTCCGTCACTGGCGGTAATCCGATAGTTGAGCATCTCAAGAGAACCATAAAACTCTATCGCTTTTCGTTTTCCATCTTCCGCGATGCAGTAACCCCGATTCCAGTAATTTCCTCCTTTGGATTCCGTGTGCCGGGCTGCAATAGCTTCGATCTTTAAGTCGTCAAATTCGAAGACCTCTCCACTTCTAACTCGAAACAGCCGCTCCACATTCAAGTCATACTCCCGGCATAGTTCTTCTGCCGAAAGGTCTCCCACAAAAATAGCCGCGCCCGGAAATTTCTTCTGAATCCTTCCAATACTCTGGGCATGGTCAATATGGGTATGTGTCAACAGCACATAATCGGCCCGCTCCAACTTTTCCAGAGGGAAAGGCTCAATCTGGGCCTCATCTAACCACGGATCCACCAGCAGATGGGCTCCGCCAGGCAGGATCATCTCAAACCCTGCATTATTCAGCCACCGAAGTTTTATTCCCGAAGAAAACATTTCCATAAGCTTATCCTTCCTTAATCTTCCGGGCAATCATTTCGCCCATCACTGCAGTTCCTACTACTTGTTTTTTCTCTAAATTTTTCTCTGCCAGGTCCGCCGTCACATACCCCTCCTCCAGCACCTGTTCAATCCCCTTTTCTACTGCCTCTGCCTCCTCTTCCAGTCCAAAGGAACAACGCAGCATCAGAGCTACAGCGGCAATCATACCCACCGGACACACCATCTGCTTTCCAATCATCGTCTCATCGGGATGGTGAAGCTGATTAGGCGTATATAATCCTGGTCCCTTCACCGACAGTTCTGCGGAAGCATAGAGTCCGGGTGTACCTGTCAGTCCTGTCCCTTCATCGGAGATAATATCCCCAAACAAATTCGAGGTTACCACCACATCAAACTCTTCCGGATGCGTTACCAGCTTCAGGGCCGCTGAGTCGATATATCCATGGGAAAGCTGTATCCCGGGGTAGTGTTCCCCCATCTGGGTCACCGTTTTTCTCCAAAGTCTGGAGCTCTCCAACACATTAGCCTTATCCAGGCTGAGCAGCTTTTTCTTCCTGGCTCCCGCTATCTCAAAAGCGATTTTAGCGGTGTCCCACACAATGTCCACATTGTAATACTCATATTCATAGGCCTCCGCCCCATGCTCTCCCACCTGCCTGACCTGTTCGGAGCAGAGAACCCCTCCCGCGATATCCCTTACAAAGATCAGATCCAGCCCTCTCTCTGTCACCTCCTTTTTTAAAGGAGACAAGGAGCACAAAGGAGCGTACAGACGTACCGGGCGGATGTTTGTGGTAACCTTCAGACAGCGTCTGAGCTTTAAAAGACCGTATTCCGGACGCAGGTGGAAAGGATTGTCCTGATATTTTTTCAGCCCCACGTTTCCCAAAAGCACCGCATCCGATGCCAGACAAACCCTTTGTGCCTCCTCCGGGAGGGGAGACCCCTGTTCTTCTATACCTTTGCCGCAGGCGGTCACCTCTGTCAGCTTAAGGATGTGACCATATCTGCGGCTGATGATTCTTAAAATATCTAGGGCAGGCAGGACCATCTCCGGTCCTGCCCCATCCCCTGGGATCACTGCAATATTCAGTTTCATTTTCCGCAACCTCTTAAAAGTTAATGGAAGAAAGGCCAGAGCAGCGCAATCCAGATTACCATTAACGCGCCTCCAATCCTGGTGGAGATTGAGGCGAAGGCCAGCAGGTTCATACGATTGGCCGCGGAGAGCACTGCCAGGTCGCCGGAACCGCCGATATTGCAGCAGCATAGACCGGCGGTAACGCCTGCCTCATAGGGCCACAGGCCAGAAAGCCTCGCAAACAGCATAGCTCCCACAAAAGCGCCCAGCGTACCCATAAAGATTACAACCAACGCTCCAATACTGAACGCCGTTCCCAGTGCAGCCAAATCCAAAGAATTGATCCCGATACCTGCGATAACCATGGGGAATATGGCTTTCAGCGCAAAATTCATCGCATATACGCAGTTATTCTCCATCTCCTCAGGCAGAATCGCCGTACACTTAGCAATGATGATAAAAATAATCGTCCACGCAAGGCTGGGAATCGCGCTCAGCCCGGGAAGGCCTCCCACAATACAGCCCATCAGATAAAATCCGAGGCCGATAAAGATACCGGAACCTAATGCCGCGTAATCCAGAGAAGAGCTTGGACGCTTCTTTTCTTCGTCCATTTTTTCTCCCTTTCTCCGTAAAATATCTCCATTTCCATTCATCCCCTTCATCCTGGCAGTAATCTTACCTCCCACTGCCGCCATAACAATAGCGATTACATTGGAAATAGACACATAGCAGAGATAACGTCCGGAATTTACCATCATATCCGTGCCAGTCAGGTTCGTATATAAACTAGGGATTGTCACTAGAGCTCCGCCGGACCCCCCGGACATACAGGGAGCACCTACGTCGAAAAGAGCATCCACCACGCCAAAGCCGGTGATGATCCCGCCCAAAGCGCAAAACAGCAGTGCAAAGAACTGACTTCCCAAAATTGTCGGCATGTATCGTGCCGTAGCGCCCAGGATGATCTTCCGGTCCATAACCATGATCGAGCCAGCCATTAGGAGTGCAATATACACATTCTGGAATCCTCCCGACATCAGGACCTTAACACCATTCTGAAGATTTTCCGGGATCAGGCCCAGAAAGTTGATCAATGCACACCCAAGCATCGGAAGCAGGCAGACTCCGCCCAGATAGTCATTTAAGATAGGTACTGTTCCTCCAATCCAATACAGGAGTCCTCCCACTGCCATCAAAAACGCGACCGTCGCCACATAATCTGTTGCCACATAGCTGCCCGCTTCATTTGAGTAAATCGTAACCGTAGGCATAAAGCCCATATAAACCGTCACCATTACCACGATAAAGAATACGACAAAATATGGAATCTTCATTCCACAGATACGATATTCGCTTTTCGCCATAAGTAACCTCCTCGGGTTATTTCAACCCTGATATGATTTTGTATTGATTTTACTGGTAAATCTGCACTTCTTCTTCCCCGCGCTCCACACGCATGGCGCCCTCATACAGAGCCTGGATTTCTCCCTCTCCCGGATACCGGTAGACCGGAGCGATAAAGGAAACCCGGTCGGTAATCCAATCGGTCATCCGTTTGGAGTGGGCGATTCCGCCGGTCAGAGCAATGGCGTCCACTCTTCCGTTTACGGTTGTTGCCAACGCCCCTACCTCCTTGGCAATCTGGTAGGCTGTGGTCTCAAAGACCAGCTTGGCGTAGTCATCCCCTTCCTCAATGCGCTTTTCCACTTCTCTAGCGTCATTGGTACCCAGGTGACTGACCCAGCCTCCTCTTCCGACCATGGTCTTGTAGGCCTGTTCATAGGTTAGCCCTTCACGGTAGGCCAGATCCAGCACATCGCTGTTGGGGAGCCCTCCGGAACGCTCCGGCGACATAGGGCCGTCTCCATCCAGACCGTTGTTGACATCCACTACCTTCCCCTTTCGGTGCATGCCCACCGTCACGCCTCCGCCGATATGGCAGACGATCACATTTACATCCTGGTAGCTCTTCCCCAAGACCCTGGCTACCTTACGGGCAATGGCCTTCTGGTTCAAAACATGGAACTGGCAGACGCGGTTAACGTCTTTCAGTCCTGTCATTCTCGCCAGGGGCCAGAGCTCATCTACCACTACCGGGTCCACGATGTAGGCTTTTACTCCGGCCTCATCGGCCAGTTCCCTGGCGATCAAAGCGCCCAGATTGCAGGCATGCTCCTTTTTGGGATGGAGCATCTCCTGGACCATGGCGTCATTGACCTCGTAGGTGCCGCCTGGGATGGGCTTTAAGAGTCCTCCCCGGGCGGAGATGCACAGCAGCTCGTCCAATCCAATGCCGGCCTTTTCCAGCACCTCCTCCACCTTTTTCAAGCGGAATTCCTTCTGGTCCGCAACATGGGCGAAGGGTCTTAACTCCTCCGGTGAGTGTTGGATGCTCTCCAAATGGATCATCTCATCGTCGCAGTAAACCGCAATCTTCGTGGAGGTCGAGCCCGGATTGATGATCAGAACCTTATCCCTCATGGCCCGCCTCCTCCTGACTTCCGGCAATCAGCAGCGCAAGGGCAATACTGTTGAGCTTTGTCTCCGGCGCATCGGAGCGGGATGTGATCACCACAGGCGCAGCCGCCCCCATCAGAACCCCGGCGATCTCGCATCTTGCCATGTAAACCAGGGTTTTCCACATAATATTTCCGCATTCAATATTGGGCATCAGAAGCACATCCGCGTGACCGGCCACCGGGCTGTTGATTCCTTTATGCTTGGCCGCATCCACATCCAGAGCGTTGTCCAGTCCTAAGGGACCGTCTACCGTAATCCCTTTAAACTGCCCCCTCTGGCTCATGATCGCCAGGGAGCCGGCGTCAATGGTGGGCTGCATGGAGGGATTGATCACCTCCACGGCGCAGACGGCGGCTGCCTTGGGATTTTCAATTTCCAGCGCTTTGCATACCGGAATAGTATTGTTGATCATACCGATTTTTTCTTCCAGAGTGGGATACATGATCATAGCCGCATCCGTCATGAGGATCAGACGGTCCATCTTAACAGAGTCAAATACCGCCACATGGCTTAAAAGCTTGCCGGTCCTCAGCCCATACTCCTTATTCAGTACCGCTTTCAGGAAATCCGCCGTTCCAATCAGCCCCTTCATCACCAGATGGGCCTCCTTGTCGTGAACCAGTCTGACCGCCCGTTCCGCTGCTTTTTTCGGTTCCGGCTCATGGATCACCGTCACCCGGTTTAAATCCAGTTCAATCTCCTCCGCAATCTGACGGATCTTCGATTCGTCCCCGCAGAGAGTGGCCTCCGCGATCCCTAAATCCATAGCTTCCTTGACTGCTTCCAGAACCGGACGATCCTCGGCGGCGGCCACGGCCACCCTCCGTTTTTCTCTCTCCAGAAGTCTGTCCTTTACCTCCCGCAGTGATTTCATTCCACATCCTCCAGTCTATTTCAATTAAAGCTTTCTCGGGTCCGCAATCTCACCCTTCAGAGCAGAAGCTGCCGCCACCGCCGGGGATGAGAGGTAGACCTGAGCTTTAGGAGAGCCGTAGCGTCCTAAAAAGTTTCGGTTGTTGGTTCCCAAGGCTATCTCACCATCGGAGAGCAGTCCCATGGTACGCCCCTCACAGAAGGAGCAGTAGGGCGGCGTTACCATCCCTCCTGCCTCCACCAGAGTCTGGATATATCCCAGTTCCATGGCCTTCTCCATGATCGAGTTGGAAGCCGGAGTGACAATAAATTTCAGGTTATGGCTGATGGTTTTTCCCTTAAGGATTCCGGCCGCAATCTCTAAATCCTCCAGCCTTCCGTTGGTACAGGAACCCAGAAATACCTGGTCCAGCTTAGTTCCCTCCACCTCGGAAAGGGGATGAACATTGTCCACATAAGGCGGGCAGGAAAGTACCGGTTCCAAATCCTCCGCCCGGTAGGTCAGAACACGCTCGTAGACCGCGTCCTCATCCGCTTTCACCCAGGACACCGTATCGTAATCCACCTTGCTGTACTCCGCTGTTTTGCGGTCCACGCCAAAGAGTCCCACTTTTCCGCCGCACTCCACTACCATGTTGGCAATAGTCATTCTTCCATCGATGCTCAAGGAATCGATAGCTGTACCGCAGAATTCCAGAGATTTGTAAGTGCCGCCCGCTGCTCCCAGGTCTCCCAATACCCGCAAGATGATGTCTTTTGCATATACATGGGGCGGAAGGACTCCATCAATCTGAATCTTAATGGCACTTGGAACTCTCAGCCACATCTCCCCGGTTCCCCAGATAGAGGCCATCTCCGTGTACCCGATCCCTGTGGAGAAGCAGCCTACCGCTCCGTAGGTAGGAGTATGGGAGTCTGTTACAAACACGATATCTCCCGGCTTTGCGTAACCCAGTTCCGGAATCAGCTGGTGAACGATTCCTCCCGTAGCGTGGAAATGTTTGATTCCATATTCCTCGATCAGCTGATAACCCGCTTCCAGGCTTCTGGGGTCGCCTTCCAGACAGGCCGGATTTAAATGGTCGTGCATAATTCCGATCTTGTCGGAATTCCACACCTTTGTCAGCCCCATCTTTTTCATTTTGTCCTGGAGGAAGGAAGTGTAGATATCATGGATTACCACAAAATCCGGTTCCACAATGACCAGGTCTCCCGGTTTCACTTCCTTTCCGTCGATATGCTTCATAATAATTTTTTCCGCCAGTGTGTGTCCCATTCTTCTCCCTCCTTACAGCTGATGATTCTGCACTTTTTTCATAATGCTTTTAACCAGTCCGCCGTCCATGATAATGTTGTATAAGTTTTCAGGGACAGCCGGAATCGCATAGGTCTTTCCATTGGCAGTAATCTGCTGCTTATCCAGTTCTACCCGGATCACATCTCCCTCATTTACCTCATCCGGAAGTTCCTTGCACTCTAAAAGCAGAATCCCATTGTTGATCGCATTGCGGAAAAAAATTCTCGCAAAAGATTTCGCGATAATACAGTGAACACCGCAGGCCAGGATTACTTCAGCCGCCTGTTCTCTGGAGGAACCGCAGCCGAAATTGCTGCCGGCCACGATCAAATCCCCTTCTTTCAGAAGAGTGGGCAGTTCCGGACGCAGGGGTTCGAAGGCATGAGATTTAATTTCATCCATGGTTTCATAGTTGAGATGCTGAGTAGGGATAATAATATCCGTATCAATGTCATCCCCAAATTTCCAGCAACGGCCTTCAAAGGTCAGCGAACGGTGTTCCTCCGTCTTCTCCTCCTTCTTTACCTTTGCAAGTCCCATCTCGCCGGAAAGGGCGGCTTGGACGGCTGTGCGTGTGTCCGATATATAAGTTTTGGAGGTATCAAATCCTGCATAGCCTTTCCGATTTTCCACATCGTTGGAAACCATTACCTCATCCTTGCCCACCCGGCCCTGGACTTCCGGATTTCCACACTGGTTGATCACCAGACCTCCTGCCTCCATGATATCTGTAATATATCCTTTAGAGGCCGCTTCTACGTAAATCTCCGCAGTGGCAGGTGCCGCTACCAGCCGCACGCCGTAAGCTACCTTACGGCCTTTCAGCATGTGGGCGGCAAGGGCAAGACTCTTTAACCCGCCTCCCGCCGTTCCGCCGATAAAGACGCATTTTACCTTTACATAGGGCAGACTGCTGGCCGGCACGATGGTCTCATAGATGTCCGGCAGTACTACCTGAGGTACGACTGAGCTCAGGTCAAATTTCAAATCTGCTTCCTGTTCCTGAATCCCGGGCTCAAATACCGGAACCCCTTCGGTCTTCTGGAGCACATCACAGATTGTGATACGCTCCTCCAGGGACAGTTCCATCGCTCCCGCCCCGAAAATTTTGAGGATTTTTCCCTTTCCTCCTCCCGATCCGATAACTTTTACCATCTCCAATGCCAGATCCTTGGCCTCTGCCGTGCCTTCCAGTTTCCCTTTCAGCAAGATCCGGCAGATCCCAGGCTCTTCTCTTTTCAGGCATTCTCCCGAAAGAAGAGCAGCCATTTCATTCGGCGTCACGCAGATTCCGTATGCTCCTGCGGCTCCCACGGAAGTAATCTGAGGCGTACAGCCGGCGATCACCTGTCCCGCTTTGGCGTACTGTCCGCAAACAATATAGGGGCTCATTCCTCTTCCATAGAAGAGAGGGATCTCCTCCCGGTCCGCCGCCGTCATCAGGGATTTGTGGAGTCCGGACACCGCCTGAGAATTGGGCGGCACTACCTGGTCCACTACAACAATGGCAGGCACCTCTTTGTTCCTTCCCTTCTGAAGCATCCGCTCTCCGTCCTCAATGTCCTCCAGGACGCATAAGTCCACTTTTACATCTAAGGTTTTCTCCATTATCTTCCACCCCTCAATATCATCTGCTCTCCGCAAGTTTCTTGTACTCCTCATACTTTTCCCGAGCGTCCGTTTCCGCTTCTTTCAGAAGCTTCTCCGCTTCCTCCGGGAAGGTCCGCGTCAGTGATGAGAACCGGACCTCACCCATCAAAAAGTCTCGGAGGTTCATGGTAGGCTCTTTAGAATCCAGCACGAAGGGATTCTTGCCCTCCTTCTTCAGGTCCGGATTGTAGTGATACAGATTCCAGTAGCCGGAAGCAACCGCTTCCTTTGCCTCCTGCTGGGCGCAGCCCATTCCTTTTACCAGACCGTGATTGATACAGGGCGCGTAGGCGATGATCAGGGACGGTCCCTTAAACCGCTCCGCTTCCTCCATCACCTTCACCAGCTGATTCGGGTTGGCTCCCATAGCCACCTGAGCCACATAGCAGTACCCGTACTGCATGGCCATCAGCCCCAGGTCTTTCTTCTTCGTCTTCTTTCCGGAGGCGGCAAACTGAGCCACCGCTCCAATCTGCGTTGCTTTTGAAGCCTGTCCGCCGGTATTGGAGTATACTTCCGTATCCACCACCAAAATATTTACATCCTGTCCGCTGGCCAGCACATGATCCAGGCCTCCGAAGCCAATATCATAGGCCCATCCGTCTCCTCCGTACATCCAGAGTGACTTTTTGCTCAAATGCTCCTTGTGGGGCAGGATCTCCTCTTTCAGCTGAGCCTTCTGGCCTTCCAGCGCTTCCTCACTTAATGCCTCTACCAGCTGTTGTGTCACCTCCATGGTGCGATCGCCGTCATCATAGGCCTCAAACCAAGCGTTCACAGCGGTCTCCAGTTTCTGGCTCACTCCCAGCTCCTGCAGCTTTTTCAGTCCCGCGGCCAGGCGCTCTCGCTGCTGAGTGATGGAGAGACTCATGCCCAGACAGAACTCCGCATTGTTCTCAAAGAGGGAGTTGGAGAACGCGGGGCCGTATCCTTTCTCGTTCACCGTATAAGGCACGCAGGGGAAGGCTGCTCCCCAGGCCTGGGTACAGCCCGTGGCGTTGGCAATGATCATCCGGTCGCCAAACATCTGGGTCATCAGCTTGGCGTATGGAGTCTCGCCGCAGCCGGCACATGCTCCGGAAAATTCCAGCAGGGGAGTTTCAAACTGGCTGCCCTTAACGCTGTACTTGCCCAGAGGATTTTTCTTCTTTGACAGGCTCATGGAGTAATTCCAGTTGGCGTTTTCCTTCTCCTGGGATTCCAGGGGCTTCATGACAAGAGCCTTCTCCTTGGCCGGGCAAACCTGCACGCAGGCTCCGCATCCCAGACAGTCCAGAGGAGAAACCTGCATGCGGTATCCGTACTCCTCCATCCCCCTGCCTTTGGCCTTTTCATATCCGTAACCTTCTGGCGCCTGTTCCATCTCCTTCTGATCCAACAGAAACGGACGGATTGCCCCGTGAGGGCACACATAGGAACACTGGTTGCACTGAAGACACTTGTCTTTGTTCCATTCCGGCACATCTACGGCAGTGCCTCTTTTTTCATATTGGGAAGTTCCCAAGGGAACCGTACCGTCTTCCCTGCCCGCAAAGGCGCTGACGGGAAGGAGGTCACCCTTTAAGTCGTTCACCGGATTCATCAGCTTTCGGACAAACTCCGGAAGGGAAGCATCTTCCTTCTTCTCCTCATCCGGCAAATCGGCCCACTCTTGCGGAACCTGGACCAAAGTCAGCTCTTCGGCACCCCGGTCCACCGCCTCATAGTTCATGTTTACAACCTTCTCACCCTTCTTGCCGTAAGATTTCAGGATGGCTTCCTTCATATAAACCACCGCGTCCTCAAAAGGAATCACATTTGCCAGTTTGAAAAATGCGGACTGCAGGACCGCGTTGGTGCGGTTTCCAAGGCCAATCTCCTTGCCGATCTTTACGGCGTTGATGGTGTAGAAATGGATATGGTTGCAGGCCATGTAGCGCTTTACCCGGTTGGGAAGATGGCGCTCCAGCTCCTCCTCATTCCAGATGCAGTTAAGCAGGAAGGTTCCGCCCGGTTTGCATTCCTGAACGATGTCGTATTTCTGTATGTAGGACTGATTGTGGCAGGCCACAAAATCCGCGTGGGATACCAGATAGCTGCCGCGTATGGGCTGATGTCCAAAGCGCAGGTGTGAACGGGTAACGCCTCCGGATTTCTTGGAATCGTACTCAAAATAGGCCTGCACATACTGGTCTGTGTGGTCGCCGATAATCTTGATGGAGTTTTTATTAGCTCCCACTGTTCCATCGGAACCCAGTCCCCAGAACTTGCAGCTGATGGTTCCCTCCGGCACCACGTTAATGGGTTCTCCCAGTGCCAGGGAGGTATGGCTTACATCGTCATCGATTCCCACAGTAAAATGGTTCTTCGGACATTCTTCCCGGAGGTTCTCAAATACTGCCGCAATCTGATTGGCTGTTACATCTTTGATGGACAGACCGTATCTTCCCCCATATACACGAGCAGCTCTGCCCGCTTCAGCAATGGCACTGCATACGTCCAGATACAGCGGCTCTCCCAGAGAACCCGGCTCTTTGGTGCGGTCCAGTACGGCAATCCGCTTCACCGTTTCCGGAAGTTCCTTCAGGAAATGACGGATCGAGAAAGGGCGGTACAAATGGACCTGAAGATAGCCCACTTTTCTGCCGGCGGCATTCAAATAGTCCACCGTTTCCCGGATTACTCCATCTACGGAACCCATAGCAATGATCACATCCTCCGCATCAGGAGCTCCATAGTAGTTGAAGAGGCGATAATCCCTTCCGGTCAGCTCGTTGATCCGGTTCATATAATCCTCTACAATATCCGGCAGAGCCAGATAGAAGGGATTGGCCGCTTCCCGGTACTGGAAGTATACATCCGGATTCTGAACCGTACTTCTCTGTACCGGACGTTCCGGATTTAAGGAGCGTTTGCGAAATTCCTCCAGCGCTTTGTAATCCAGAAGGCGATTCAGATCCTCATAATCCATCACCTCCACCTTCTGGATTTCGTGAGAGGTACGGAAACCGTCAAAGAAATGGAGGAAGGGTACTCTCCCTTTAATCGCCGCCAGGTGGGCCACTCCTGCCAGGTCCATGATTTCCTGCACGGAGCTGCTGCACAGAAGGGCGAAGCCCGTCTGTCTGGTAGCCATGACATCCGAATGTTCGCCGAAAATAGAGAAGGCGTGGGTACCTACGGACCGGGCGCTTACATGCAGCACTCCAGGATGAAGCTGTCCGGCAATCCGGTACATAGGAGGAATCATCAAAAGAAGTCCCTGGGAAGCGGTATAGCTGGTAGCCAGCGCTCCCGTTTCCAATGCTCCGTGCATAGCCCCGCAGGCTCCCGCCTCAGACTGCATCTCCACCAGTTTCACCGGCTGACCGAAGAGATTCTTCTTTCCCGCCGCCGACCAGGCGTCTACGTGTTCCGCCATCGGAGATGAAGGGGTAATGGGATAAATGGTCGCTACCTCCGTGAAGGCGTATGAAACGTATGCTGCCGCCTCATTTCCATCCATTGTTTTCATAACTTTGCTCATTCTATAACCTCCTCAAAAAGCTGAACTCCAGGGATAACAGCAGAAGCTCCAAAGTAGAAAAACACCAGCCGCAAAGCCTCTCCCACTTCTCCCAGCGTAGCTCCTTTTTTCATCGCCAGTTCTCCGTGAGTTTTGATCGTCACTTCATTTCCCGCCGCACAGCCCATGATCATCAGCATGAGTTCCATATACTTGGGCGGAATTTCCTCAATGTCCTGCTTGCAGATAGCGAACTGCTGGCTGAAGGCTTTCAGGAGCTTGGGGTCGTTGGCCATCTTTTTGTGAATAGACAGCACGCTTCCTCCTCTCTGCTCCTTTAAAATCTCCAGCTGCTCCCTGGCTTCCCTGATTTTTGTCTCATCGGTCTGCTTCATTTGTTGGTGTGCCTCCTTTTATCCTTGATATTTTTCTTTCAAAAAT
>DWYS01000117.1 GCA_019118585.1 Candidatus Enterocloster faecavium
CACGGCGACGAATGCTGTGAATGCGTTTTCCCAAAAGGGAATCAGCACGCATGAGATTATTGTAGATGAAAATGACCAGGAAGATATAGAAAATCGCTTAAAAGCCGCAAAGAAACTCTATGAAGAGGGTATCATTACGAAAGAGGAGTATGAGTCAAAACGCAAAGAGATTTTGAAAGACCTTTAACGCCTCAAAATAAGTATGGAAGGAGAGATTTTTATGATGCAGAACAGAACTCTGGGGCTGGAGGCCGCCTGCAGCGCGGTTTCCTGGACAACCTTAGACAAAAAGCATCTCTGGGGGCGCAATTATGATTTTGACCGGTTGGCCGAGGGAACGGGGATGACGTTCCTGCCCCGGGGACTCAAGTATCAGGGAGTCGTTTCGGATGAGAAAATGCCGGCCCCGCACACCGCAGCATACGCCTGCGCGGGAGTTGGGATTCTGATGGAGCCCACCCCGGTCCTCTATGAAGGGATGAACGAGAAGGGACTGATGGGAGGACAGCTGTATTACCGCGGATTTGCCAGCTATGAGAAGGTTTCCGGCCCGGATGAACATTCCCTCCAGCCGCCCTTTCTGGTCTATCACCTTCTGGCCCAGTGCGCCAGCGTAGAAGAAGCGGTCCTCTGGCTTCAGACGAAAATCAAGCTGGCGGACATTCCGTTCTTTGGAACTGTGCCGCCGCTGCACTGGTCCTTCCATGACGCCTCCGGGGAGACCATTGTGGTGGAACCGGACCGGGACGGCCTTCACATTTACCGGAATACCCTGGGCGTTATGACCAACAGTCCCGGCTATTCCTGGCATCGGCTGAATCTGTTAAATTATGCGGGTCTCAGGGATGGAGATTATCCTACGGTGGAACTGGATGGAGAGACGCTGGACCAGTGCTTTTCCGGAAGCGGATTTCAGGGACTGCCGGGAGACTGGAGTTCGCCCTCCCGCTTTGTGCGTCTGGCTTTTCTGAAAAAGTATGCCTCCAAAGGGAGCAATGAGGAGGAGGGGGTCAGCCGGATGCTCCACCTGTTTAGGAGCGCGGCTTTTCCCCTGGGGCTGGTGAAGGTGAGCCACCAGAGCCATGTGACAGAATTGGACCGGACCGTGGTGCCCTTTGACTATACGGTGTACACTTCTATTTACTGTGCGGAATCCCTGAAAGCTTACTGGACGACCTATGAGAACTGGCGGGTGCAGTGCCTGGAGCTTGGCGCTCTTTTAAACCGGAAAGAACCCCTGTCCATTTCCCTTGGAAATGAACCGGATTTTCTGGACCGCACGCCCCGGCAGTGAGAGGATAACGGAATGAGGAGGCAGAAAAATGCTGATCGATTTTAATGAGATAAATGAGGTCCGTCTGCCCGGTATGAACCACGGCACCGGAGAAATGAGCGCGAAAATGTATATGTCCCGGTCCGGGAAGATCATTCCCTGCCGGATTCTGGCAAGACTCTACCTGCTTCTTCAGTAGGAATTCACATAATCAATCGGGAGGAGGAAAGAAGATGAGAAAAGGAATAGCGGTCATTCTGTCAGCTGCTCTGGCAGGCTGCGTGTGGGGCTGTGCCGGCGAAGGGGGAAATGCGGAAGAAGTTTCCCTGTATGCCCAAGGGATGGACGTTATCCAGCTGATGCAGGAGATGAGCCAGTCGGAGGAATATGCCGGTTTTATAAGCGGAAGTCCCGAACTACAGGACAAGATTTTGAAGATGGGGCAGGGAGACTATACCGCTCCCAAAATGGTGTACCAGATACGGCCGGACGGCGATTCGATTCTCTCCGCAGCCGGTATCGGCAGTCAGGAGGAGCTGTCTGAGGAGCTGCGGACATTTTTAAATAAGCGGGTCGTCGGCGCCGTTCCATCCCAGCTCAACGGCATGAGCGGGGTAGAGAGCCTTGCGGCGGCAAATGCCTGTACGGCCGGAAAGACCTTTCAAAACAGCGCTGCTTCCGCAGACGTTATCTATCTGTATGCCTTTGAGGACGCCGCTCCGGTGGCGGTGGTCTTTATTGCCGGCGAGGACGACACGGTAGAAGCTGCCGGCATGTTTGTGCTGCTGGAGGGGCTTCCGCAGGATTCAGCGGAGGAACTTCAAAGCTTTTTATCCAATATAGGAATCAAGGCGGAGGTGGCAGAAGTCAATGAATCTTAAGATTGCCCTTCTTCAGATTGCCCCGGACGGCAGCCTGGAAGAAAACCTGGCAAAAGGAATCCGGGCCTGCCGGGAGGCGAAGGAGCAGGGGGCGGACATTGCCCTGTTTCCCGAAATGTGGAGCAATGGATACCGGATTTATGACCGTCCCCCGGAACAATGGAGAGCTGAGGCCATTTCGGCAGATGATGGGTTTATCCTCGCCTTCGGAAAGCTGGCGAAGGAACTGGAACTGGCAATCTGCGTCACATTCCTGGAGGCCTGGGAGGGCGGACCGAGAAACAGTCTGGTGCTTTTTGACCGCTTGGGGGAGAAAAGGCTGGCCTACGCCAAGGTCCACACCTGCGATTTCGGAGAGGAGCGGTATCTGACGCCGGGGGAGGGGTTTGAGACGGCAGTCCTGGATACGGCTAAGGGCCCGGTAAAGGTCGGGGCAATGATCTGTTATGACAGGGAATTTCCAGAAAGCGCCAGAATCCTGATGTTAAAGGGGGCGGAGCTGATCCTGACGCCCAATGCCTGCCCTATGGAGATCAACCGCCTGTCCCAGCTTCGGGCCAGAGCCTTTGAAAATATGACAGCCATTGCCACCTGCAATTACCCGGGCACCGTGCCGGACTGCAATGGTGGCTCCAGCGTTTTTGACGGCGTGGCATACCTTCCGCAGATGGAGGGCTCACGTGATACCTGTATCCTCCAGGCGGGTGAAGAGGAAGGGATTTATATGGCCGCTCTGGATTTAGACCAGCTTAGGGCCTACCGGGAACAGGAGGTCCATGGGAACGCCTACCGGCATCCGGAAAAATATGGCCCCTTGACAGAACTTAAAGTGGAACCGCCTTTTATCCGGGCAGATAAAAGAAAAATGGATAAAAGATACGCGGATAGGAGAGGAGCAGCTCCAGGAGAAAAGGCGGGCCTCAGGAAATGACTCTATCTCATCGGCGGCGCATGGGCATTGGAAAGACTACCGTCAGCCAAATCCTGAAAAAGAGGCTGGACAGGGCGGTCCTTCTGGACGGGGACTGGTGCTGGGACGGGGACCCCTTTGTGGTGACGGAGGAGACGAAGGAGATGGTACTAAAGAATATCTGCTTTCTGTTAAATGGCTTTCTCCATTGCTCCGCCTACGAAAATATCATTTTCTGCTGGGTAATGGACCAGCAGGAGACGATTTCCAGGATTCTCTCAGAACTGGACCTGTCCGGATGTGATGTAACAAACATTTCCCTGGTATGCAGCCGGCAGGCGCTGGAAGAACGGCTGGGCTCGGATATAGAAAAGGGAATCCGACAGCCGGACGTTTTGGAGCGGAGTCTGGAGCGGCTGGGACGGTATGAGGGGGTGGATACGATGAAGATTGACGTTTCGCGGCTCAGTCCGGAGGAGACGGCGGAGGTGATTATGGGAGGAAGCCTTCTTTTTGATATGAAACAACCGTATTATAATATGGAAATGGATGATGAATGATGCAGAAAATGCGGCGGATTACAGAAAATCCGCCGCCGCTTTCAGCCCATAAGCGGGAGCCGCGCACAGAGCCGCCCGGTTGACCGCCCGGGCCACTGCCTCGGAAGCCATCGCGTAAAAGGAATCCGGCGCCACTTCCACCTGCCCGGAGGCCATGACAAAAAGGGTATCTCCGTCTACGCTGCAGTGAGCGGGCCGGATGGTCTGAGCATACCCGTCGTGAGCGATGACGGCCGCTTTGCGGCACTGGTTTTTATCCAGCCGGGCGTTGGTGATGACGCAGCCGATGGTGGTGTTGCCGCTCCAGAGGTCGCGGCTGTTCTGAAGTTCCTCGTACATGCAGCGTCTGGTATCAGCAAAGCCGCTGTGGTCGGGAGTCAGCAGTCCGGCCAGGATTTTCCCCGAATCATAGTCGATGACGTCTCCCAGGGCGTTGACTGCCACAATGGCTCCGCATTGGACCTCTCCAATCTGCCCTGCCCAGATACCGATTCCGCATTTCATCATGCGCTCCGTCTGATAAAATTTCCCAACGGCGGCTCCTGTTCCGGCGCCCACATTCCCTTCGGAAGGTTCTTTACCGCTCCAGGCATTTTTGCAGGCTTCGTATCCCATCTGTTTGTCCGGACGGTGTCTGGCGCTGACCAGCTCTAAGTCAAACAGAGAAGCGCCGCAGACAATGGGCACTTTCCCGATTCCCACGTCAAAGCCGATTCCCTGCTCTTCCAGAAAAGCCATAGCCCCGTCGCCGGCTTCCAGGCCGTAGGCGCTGCCTCCGGAAAGAATGACGCAGTGAATCTGCTGAACGGTATTTTCCGGACGCAGCAGCTCTGTTTCCCGGGATGCGGGGCTGCCGCCCCGGACGTCCACACCGGCCCAGGCGCCCTTGGGACAGAGGATGGCCGTGCAGCCTGTGGCGTGAACCGTATCCTGGGCGTGTCCGATGCGGAAATCGGACAGTTGAGAGATGGGGATTGTGTTTATCATAAAAAATTCCTCCTTTTATTCTTTTGCTGTTATGCTTCCTCTCGCCCCTGCTCCACCCGCGAATAAGCGATGACTCCGGCGATAATCACCAGGCCGCC
Source organism: Candidatus Enterocloster faecavium (assembly GCA_019118585.1). Taxonomy (GTDB): domain Bacteria; phylum Bacillota; class Clostridia; order Lachnospirales; family Lachnospiraceae; genus Enterocloster; species Enterocloster faecavium. The sequence goes on from DWYS01000117.1 coordinate 4,710, forward strand.
CAAAATCTGCAGGGGCTTTGGAATCTCATGGAACAGGAAAGCGGCGAAAACGGCGGCCACCGCCGGCTCGCACAGCTTGGATGCGGAAACAAAGGCGGGGGATAAAAATTTCAGGCACCAGCTGAAGATGCTGTGGCCCAGGATGGTGGAAAAGACCGCCAGAAGGAATCCCACCAGGATTCCGCTTGGGCCGTATCCGGTGAGGGACAGGCCCTGAGCCAGGGTCATGAAAACGAGCGTGACGGCGCAGGCTCCGTATACCAGGTAGGTATAGACGGCGGTGGAAGCCGTGGCGCGGGCAAGCCTTCCAATCAAAGTGTAGACCGCCACCGCTATGGCAGCCAGAAGGGCAAGGAAATCTCCGTAGAGATGGCTTCCCTGGCCGGAGGAATCGGAAAAGGCGATGAGTATGCTTCCGGCCAGAGTGACGGCAATGGCCGCGCATGCCTTCCCGGACAGCCGTCCCTTGAGGAACAGCCGCCAGCCCAGGGCCACCCAGATGACCTCGGTACACACGATGGTGGTGGAGCTGGCCACGGAGGTGTGGTTTAAGGATTCAAACCAGAGGGTGAAATGCAGAGCAAGAAAAATGCCGCTGAGGATGCACAGAAGGACCAGCTTCCGGCTGGTCTGTGAGAGCTCCCGGCGGTATTTTTTTGAGCAGATGACGGCGGGGGTCATGAGAAAAACCGTCCACAGCAGACGGTAGGCTGCCGTAACGACCGATGGGGACTGAGCGTATTTTACCAAAATAGAGGACAATGAGATGCCCATGATTCCGATGACAATGAGGACCATGGGGTGGCGTTCCAGTGTGTTCATGTGGATTCTCCTGTGGCGTTTTATTTTTAGCGGGAGGTATGACTTGCACTAGGCTCGTGAGAAACCTCGCCAAGTGCTCATATTATACCATGCCCGGCAAAAAGGGGGAATCTTTTCATGAAATCCTAATGGTTATGTAAGGTCTTGAAATGCCGTCCGTGATATACTCTAAGTATCAGGAACAGACTTTTTTCAGGATTGGAGGAGTGAGAATGAGAAAGTATGCGGCTATAGCGCTTGGTCTGATGTTTGTGCTGTCTCTTGGAGGCTGCGGGGAAGGAGAGCGGACAATCTCTGTGGAGCAGGAAACTTCTGTGGTGCAGGAAATCTCTGCTTCCCGGGAAGCCGCTCCTGAGCAGGAAACCAGCCTCACGGCGGCGGAATCCGATGAGACTTCCCAGGAGGTCCAGGAGATTCCGGAGCTTGCCGTCCGGCGGGAGGAGAATGTGCCGCCGGAGAATATGACCCTTTACAGTTCCTGCCCCTTTTCCTTTGACAATGAGGAGTGGCAGCTCTGCCTCTACGTACAGGCCGATATGGTGATTGACGGCAGCCTGGCCATGGACGACCGATGCGGATTTATGATTCGGGCGGAGAGGGGAGACAGCGCCTACACCCTGTTTGAGGACACCGTGCAGCTGGGAGTCCCCGCAGGCGACGTCTGGATGGACCTGGAAAACCGGCTCCGTATCGCCATCCGCGACGTTCGGAGCGCCAGGTATCAGGTGACGGAGTATGTATACGACGGGGAGGCGGATGCTTTCTATGGACAGAGAGTAGTGGACCAGGATGGAGTCAATTATATCGGTTCCGTAGGTGAATAGAGATGAGCGGATGTGGGGCAGCCGGAGCGTGAAGCAAAACTGTCATAAAAAAACGGATTTTTTCATGAATTTTTGTGGAAAAATACAGGATTTTATAGTACAATGATAGACAAAAGAGCCTTTTGCGGCAGATTTTTTGAAATTTTTCAAAAAAGAAAGGGGTACACCTATGGCAAAAAAGCGGAATATCATTGTAGGACAGTCGGGAGGACCAACGTCGGTTATCAATTCCAGTCTGGCGGGAGTTTACAAGACCGCGAAGGAGAGGGGATTTCACAAGGTCTATGGGATGCTCCACGGCATCGAGGGATTCCTGGATGAGATGTATGTGGATCTGTCCACCCAGATCCATTCGGATATGGATATTGAGCTGTTAAAGAGGACGCCGTCCGCTTTCCTTGGTTCCTGCCGCTATAAACTGCCGGATATCCACGAGAATCCGGAGATTTATGAGAAGATTTTTTCTATCCTGGATAAGCTGCAGATTGAAGCCTTTATCTACATCGGCGGGAATGACTCCATGGACACCATCAAGAAACTGTCCGATTATGCCATTGTGAAGGGACATGCTCAGAAATTTTTAGGGGTTCCCAAGACTATCGACAATGATTTGGCTTTAACAGACCATACTCCCGGATTTGGCAGCGCGGCCAAGTATATTGCTACCTCCACCAAGGAGGTGATCCGGGATGCCATGGGCCTTTCCTACAAGCGGAAGATGATCACCATTATGGAGATTATGGGACGAAACGCGGGATGGCTGACAGGTGCCACGGCCCTGGCGAAAACCGAGGAGTGCTGCGGACCGGATCTGATTTATCTGCCGGAGGTTCCCTTTGATCTTGAGAAGTTTTTAAAGAAATGCACGGACCTTTTGAAGAAGAAGCCTTCCATTGTGGTGGCGGTCTCCGAGGGCATCAAGACGCCGGATGGCACTTATGTCTGCCAGCTGGCCGGAGGAAGCGACTATGTGGACGCCTTCGGGCACACGCAGCTGGCCGGTACGGCATCCTATCTGGCGGCTTACCTGGCCAGCCAGACGGGGCATAAGACCAGGGCGGTGGAACTGTCTACTCTCCAGAGAAGCGCTTCCCACATGGCTTCCCGGGTGGATATCAACGAAGCCTTTATGGTAGGAGGCGCTGCGGTGAAAGCGGCCGATGAGGGGGATACGGGCAAGATGGTGGTGATCGACCGGGTATCCGACGACCCCTATATGAGTGCAGCGGGCATCTACGATGTACACAAGATTGCCAACAACGAGAAGCTGGTACCCAGAAACTGGGTCAACAGGGAAGGAAACTATGTGACACAGGATTTTATCAACTATGTAGAGCCGCTGATCCAGGGAGATTATCAGCCCTTTATGGTCAACGGACTTCCCCAGCACCTGGTGCTGCGGCGATAGGCCTACAGAACAGAGTCGATCAGATATTTTGTATATTCCGATCTGGGGAAACGGATTACCTGGTCCGTTTCCCCTTCTTCTGCGATTTTTCCCTCATGCATGACCAGAATCCGGTCGCAGAAGGACTGGACCAGGGCCAGATTGTGGCTGATAAAGAGGTAGGAGAGGGAATGGGACGTTTTCAGCTCTTTCAGCAGCTCAATAATCTGTTTCTGCACGGTAACATCCAGGGCGCTGGTGGCTTCGTCACATATGACGATGCGGGGGGAGAGGGCAAGTGCCCTGGCGATGGCGGCTCTCTGGCACTGACCGCCGCTGAGCTGGTGGGGGTACTGTCTGCTGATTTCCGGGGAAAGGCCGCACTGTTTTAGCAGGAGGGCGGCTCTTTCTTGCGCCTGGGACCGGGAAAACCCCTGGTTGAGAAGGCCCTCGCCGACACTGAAGCCGATGGTCCTGCGGGGGTCAAAGGAGCCGGCAGGAGACTGAAAGACCATCTGAAGCTTTTGGTATGCCTCCCGGAGCTCTCTTCCTTTGGTCTTTAGGAGGTCTTTTCCCTCCAGCAGCACCTGACCGCCGGAAGCCTCCGTCAGGCGGCAGATTACCTTGGCCAGCGTGCTTTTTCCGGAGCCGGATTCCCCCACGATTCCCAGGGTCTCCCCCGGATAAAGGCAGAAGCTGACGCCTCTCAGAGCGGCGAAATCCTGCTCCTGTTCTGAAAATATTTTTGTCAGATCACGAACTTCCAAAATCGGTTCCATCTATGTCCTCCGAAGCCTCGGCACTGCGGCCAGAAGTTCCCTGGTGTAGGGACTCTGGGGCTGCTGCAGAAGCTGTTTTGCATTTCCATATTCCATCATCCGGCCATCCTTTAATACCAGCAGTGTATCTGCTACGGCAGAGACAACGCCCATGTCATGGGTCACCAGGAGGATGGCAGTTCCAAACAGAGCCCGAAGGCTCATAAGCTCCATTATCACCTGCTTCTGCACCCCGGCATCCAGGGCGCTGGTCGGCTCGTCCGCCAGCAGCACCAGAGGCTTCATCAGCATGGCGGAGGCGATGGCCACTCTCTGGTTCATGCCGCCGGAAAGTTCAAAGGGGTAGCTCCTCCAGATCCGCTCCCCATCGGGAAGTCCCAGACTGTGAAAAAGCTCCAGGGCTTTCTGTTTTGCTTCAGGAGGACGGATGTTTTGATGGGCTCTCAGACTTTCGTAAATCTGGCTTCCGATGGTACGGACCGGGCAGAAGGAGGCCGCCGGGTCTTGAAAAATCATACCGATTTTTGCTCCGCGTATGTTCCGAAACTCCCGTTCTTTCAAATCCGGCAGGTCCAGGCCCTGAAACCAGATGTCACCTTTGGTCACCAGGCCCTCATTGCCCAAAAGTCCCAGAGCTGCTTTCAAAAGGGAGCTTTTTCCGCTGCCGGATTCCCCGGCGATGCAGAGAATTTCTCCCGGATGCAGAGCAAAGCTGACATCCTGGATGATGGTTTCTCCGTTAAAGCAGATTTCGACTGACTGATAGCTCAGAAGCTCTTCCATAGACCGTTCTCCTTTTTTATTCTGATCGCCGGGAAGAAGCAGGGGCGAGCCCGGCGGTGATTTCGTAGTAATCGCAGGGGTGAGCCATCAGACCGGTAACGGAGGACCTGGAAATCATGCTCATCTGCAGATGAGAGCAGAAGACAAAGGCATCGTCCTCTAAGATCACCTGCTGCATTTGGACTGCCAGCTGAGAACGGCTGTCGGGGTCAAAGGTGCGGGCTAATTCTGAGGCAAGGGATTCCAGACGGCTGTTGTGGTAATGGCCGTTGTTCACAGTGGAACTGTCCAGGCAGTGGGTGGCAAAGAAATATTCCGGGTCCCCCGTGGGAGCGGTCACCATAGCGCTGGCATAGACGTCCCAGGCGCCGGAATCTTCCCGGAGGCGGTTGTGGTCCGCCGTATTGTTAATGCTGACCTCTATGCCGATTTCCTTTAAAGCTGCCTGGGCGAATTCTGCAAGGAGAGGCAGCTCCTGACGGCTGGGATAGGTGAGCCATTTAATGGTTAGCTTCTTTCCGTTCTTCTCCCGAATGCCGTCCTGGTCCGTGTCGGTCCATCCTGCTTCCTCCAAAAGTTTCCTGGCGCCATCGGGGTCATAGTCACGCGCCTGGACCGCCTGGCCGCCGAAGGAGAAGGTAGAGGGGAAGGGACCTGCAGCAGGGTAGCCGTTTCCATCTAAAAGCCGGTTTACAAAGCCTTCTTTGTCAATCCCCATGGCGATGGCCCTGCGGACAGCAGGGTCCCTGGTGATCTCGCTTTCAAAATTCATGTGCAGGAAAAACGTCCGGCTGGTAGGACAGCTGGAAAAGGTGTAATTTTCATTTTGAAACAGCGGATAACTGGCATAGGGCATCCCATAGGCGGCGTCAATCTCTCCGGCCTGCAGAGCCATGGTCAGCGTATCGCCGTCGGATATGGTCAGAACCTGGATCCGCTCAAAGCCGGGGGTGCCGTTCCAGTAATCTTCATTTTGAACCAGATCCAGCTTCTCGCCGGAAATCAGGGACCGGACCTGGTAGGGGCCGGTGGCGGATACAATGCCGTCATCTCGGATTCCGGCTTCCATATCAATGATGCAGCCGTAGGGGTCGCACAGCTTATTCAGAAACGTGGGATTGGGCTTACGGGTCTGGATGGTCAGGTTCTGTCCGTCGGCGGTAATGGAGACAATGTCTAAATCTCCCCTGGCCCGGTCGTGGACCTGAATCAGATGTTCCAGACATTCTTTTACTGCCTCCCCGTCCATCTGCCTGCCGCTGGTAAAATAGACCCCTTCCCTGAGCGTGATGTTCCAGGTTGTCTCATCTGTCCGCTCATAACCTGTGGCCAGCCACGGTTCGATCTCCATGGAATCGGAGTAGCGAAAGAGGGTCTCACCGATTCCGTAGCGGATGCAGGCCCATCCGGAGTAGGCGTTGTGAGGGTTGACATCCGGCTCCTCATTTTCCGGATTAAATGTGGTGTCACCCAGAATAAAAACCGTTCCTTCTTCCTCATCTGACGGGGAGGAATTGCGGCCGGAGGAACAGCCGGAAACGGCGCCTGCCGCAAGACAGAGCGTCAGCAGCAGGGAGGCTATTTTTTTGTTGATGATCATAGATACAGCTCCTTTATTTGAAATCACGGCGGGATTTCAGAGCGCTTTTGGGGTCCAGATAATCCCGCAGCCCGTCTCCCAAAAGATTGAAAAGCATAACCGCGATCAGGATTGCGATGCCGGGGCTGAGAATGACCCAGGGATAGATCTGGAGCATGCTGCGCCCTCCGCTCATCATATTGCCAAGCTCCGGGGTGGGAGGCTGGGCTCCCAGGCCCAGAAAGGACAGGCCGGCCAGTTCCATCATCATGGTGCCGATATCCAGGGTGGCGGTAACCAGAACAGGTCCCAGAATATTGGGGAGGATGTGCCGGACCACGATCTGGAGGCCGGTGTCACCGGCCAGACGGGCGGCCTTGATATAATCTCTGTGTTTGACGGCCAGTGTCTGGCTGCGGGCGATCCGGGCATACTTGGGCCAGCTGATAACTGCCAGGGAAAGAACAGCATTTTGAAGGCCGCCGTTTAACAGGGCGGCGATGGCCAGGGCAAATACCAGACCGGGAAAAGCCAGACAGATGTCGGAAAAGCGCATCACCGCAGAGTCTGCAAAACCGCCCTGAAAGCCGCAGACAACTCCCAGAGCGGTGCCGGTGAGGGTAATGACTGCCACCAGCGCCAGGGCAGAGAACAGGCTGGTTCTCAGTCCTACCAGTATTCTTGAAAAAAGGTCACGGCCAAAACGGTCCGTTCCGCATAAATGGCCGTCCCCCGGAGGCGCCAGGGGTGTAAAGATCTGGGCGTTTGGGTCAAAGGGGCAGAGCTGCTCTGCGAATCCGGCAGTGAGCAAAAGCAGCAGTACGAGAAAGATCAGGGTGTACAGCCGCAGACGGGAACAGCCTTTCTTCACTTTTTGCCTGCGGACCGATACCGTCTTACTCTCGTTCATTGCTTTTCACCTCCAAGGGAAATCCGGGGGTCCAGGGCGTGGTAGGATAAATCGGTAATCAGATTGACGCACACATAAATGATCGCCATCCACATCACATAAGCCTGGATCATCGGATAATCTCTCATATTGATGGCGTCAACCGCCAGTTTGCCTACTCCGTCCCACATAAAGATGGATTCCACAATAGCCGTGCCGCCCAAAAGGCTTCCAATGGACATCGCCAGGAGGGTGATGATGGTCACCAGGCAGGTCCTCAGAACGCTTCTGGTCAGGGTGACAAAAAAGGGAATCCCCCTGGCTTTTGCCCCCATTACATAATCCTTTTCCAGCTCTTCCAGAACCGCGGCCCGGACCTGGCGGAGATATTTTGCGCTCATGGCAATGGCCAGGGTGAGGGCGGGAAGAATGGCATTGGAAAGACGGATGGAGTTGGAGAGCACCGGAAACAGCCTCAGCCGGATGGAAAAGACAAACATTAAAAGCAGGGCCACAAAAAAATTGGGCATGCTGTTTCCGAGAAAGCTCCCGAGCCGGATCAGGTAATCGGTCAGCCGGTTCTGTTTTACCGCTGCCAGCACTCCCAGCGGAATGGAGACAGCCACTGTGAGGAGAATGGACAGGAGGGTGAGGAGCAGGGTGGCCGGGAGCTTGGAAAGAAAAGTGGAGAATACCGGCCGGCCGGAAATATAGCTGGTTCCCATATCCCCGTGGAGAAGATCCCCCAGCCATACAAAATACTGTGTCAGGAATGACTGGTCCAGTCCAAGCTGCGCCCTGGCACTGTCGATTGCCTCCTGAGACAGGACGATGCCTGTCCGCTCCATCTGCTGAAGCACCGCATCGCTGCCTGCCAGGCGCATCATGGCGAAGGAGAGGAAGGTGATGACAAAAAGAATGGGAATCAGCTGGAGGAAACGTTTGAGCATATAGTTCTTCATAAAAACGTACACCTTTTCTCAGGATGCTTTTACCGCATGGACCAGGAACATGGGAGTGGACGCATTGTTGATCCGCTCATTTTCCGTCCACACCTGCTTCCAGATCTCCTGATCGGCAGAAACGGACATTCCCAGGCCGTGGAGGATGTGGAGATCCCAGGCGGGACGGCGTCTGGAGGAAAGGGGAGCCTGCCGGGCAATGGCCTCCATAGCGTCTACGTCCGTGCCTGCGGTATCGTCCGCCGCGTTGCTTTCACGGACATTTTTCCGGTCTTCCAGATGAAGGACGTTGGCTGCGGGGCTGAACAGGTAGCGGTACCAGTTGGCATCGAAATTTAACAGCAGGCCGTTCTGTTTCAGAACTCTGGTCCACTGGGAGTATGCCCGGTCAGGAGAAGGAAGATTCCAGGTCAGATTGCGGGAGACGATTACGTCAAAGGCTCCATCCGGAAAGGTCAGCTGCTCCGCATCCATTCTTCTGAAATCGATGACAGAGGCCAGAGGACCGGCATTTTTCCGGGCCTGATCCAGCATGGCCTCCGTATAGTCCACTGCGGTTACCGGATAACCCAGCTCCGCCAGAATAATGGCGAAAAATCCCGGACCCGTTCCCACATCCAGCAGATGAATCTGCTCCCGGCTGCGGTTCCCAAAATGGGACTGGATCCTCTGGTCAATGACGCGGCTCCAGACGCTGTGCTGGTTTGTGCTCAGTTCTTCCTGATTGACATCGGAATAGCTGGGCGCTCTCCTGGTCCAGTAAGTGATATTTTCCTCTGCGTAAGTGCTCATGGATGTTTCCCCCTTATGCGGTTGCTGTTATGGTAAAAATAGGCGTTGGATTGTAAAACTGGTCTGCCTGGCCGTAAATCCGTTTCCACACGCCGGTGTCAACGGCAATATTCTGATAACCAGCATCTTCCAGCAGCTCCCGGTCCCACAGGGGCCTGGGCTTCTGGGTAGGCCGAATCATGTCCTTGATGGCTTCGTATTCCTGCAGCATGGAGGAGCTTAAATCCTTGTGGGCATGGTTCTGAGGCAAAGTTTGCGGCGGCTGTTCCCGGCAGTAGTCGGCGTCAAAATTAATCAGGATGCCCTGGGGCTTTAAAAGCTGGCGCCATCTGGCGTAAGCCTGGTCCAGGTGCGGCAGGCTCCAGGTCAGGTTCCGGGTAATGATAGCATCAAAGGAGCCTTCCGGAAAATCCGGATTTTCCCCGTCCATCACATAAAACCGGGCGGGGAGCTCCAGTACACGGGAGAGGCGCTCTGCCTCCTGGATCATATCCTCCGTCAGGTCGATGCCCGTAAGACGATGGCCCTCCGCCGCAAGCAGGAAGGCCAGAAATCCGGTTCCCGTGCCGATATCCAGAATGTTCAGACCCTTTCTGTCCGGAAGATAGCGTTTCAGTTCGGACAGCCAGAGGAGATGCTTCTCACTTTCCAGCTCCTGAATCCGCAGATGGGAAAAGTCCTCAACTCTCCTGGACCAATAATGAACGATTTTTTCTTTGATGTATTCCATAGCTGCTCCAGTCTGTACCCCGCCAAAAAAAGGGCTGCATAGCCTGTCTGCTGACAAACTATGCAGCCTGCCTGGCTGCGGGTAAAGTTTTTGATTCTCATTAAAACATAAAAATAAAACGGCTTCTGCCGGATATCTGCACTTCGTGTACACTTAAATCATTATAATATATGAAAAAAATCCTTGTCAATAGATATTTGCCCTCGGAAGTTTGACAGTTGAATAAATGAAAAAACATTTACACGGGAGTTTGACAGCTGAATAACAAAAAAATACCTCGCAGGCCGCATAAAACCTGCTTTTTTTGTGTCAAATTTTTTGTTTTAATATATTGCATTTTATTGCAACGTGTGGTAAAATATAGTAAAGGA
>DWYS01000118.1 GCA_019118585.1 Candidatus Enterocloster faecavium
AGCGCTTCGCGCAGCGGTTTATGAGGGCGCCGGAGCCGCATCCCACCTCCAGCAGGCGGCCCCTGCCGTCCCAGTCCAGATGGTCAATCAGATACTGATGGAGCTTTCCCATGAGGCCGCCACGGTTGAAGTCGAACAGAGCGCGGCAGCGCAGCATATAGAGCCACAGGAGAAACAATACGGCGGTCAGGATTCCAGTCAGAACAGCCGGAAGGGGAAAGGGCAGCAGCCAGGCCAGAACAATGGTCAGGGCCAGCAGGGCAAGCAGGACAGCGGCCATCCCCTTCATCATGGCGATGGGGACCCAGTTGCCGTAGTCAGGTGAAGGGTTTTTGTGATTCATGATAAAATCCTCCTTTTTCATAACACTTGTTATGTTCTGTTATGTAAAAAGCCCGGAGCGTTTGCTCCGGGTCTTTCTTACCATATAAAAATGTATGGATGAAATTTGTCTCATCGGAAGGGTTCTCCTTAGGTTAGTTTAAACTAATTACGATTATACTAGATGGATTCCCAGATTGCAAGAGAAAAAGAAAAGATTTTATAGGAGTTTTCAGCGTACTTTGCTATAATGGTTTCTATAAGACATGGGACTGGGAGGAGAGAAAGATGCAGTCAGAAGAGAACAGAAAAGAGGTCTTTGAATGCCTGCCGGAAGCATCGGCGCTGAGGATCATGGTAGTTCCCTCGGTCATCAGCCAGCTGATCGTGCTGATTTACAACATGGCGGATACCTTTTATGTGGGGCAGACGGGAAATCCTTATATGGTAGCCGCCACATCCCTGATCCTCCCGGTATTTAACATTACCCTGTGTCTGGCGGGGCTGGCCGGCATCGGAGGGGGAGCCCTGATCTCCAGACTGCTGGGGAGGGGAATGGAAGAGGAGGCCAGGCGGGTAAGCCTGTTTTCCATCGGTCTGGCCCTGCTGGTGGCCGCCGCGTTCTCCGTGGGAACCGGCCTGTTTATGAAGGAACTTCTGGGGATTTTGGGAGCCGGGGAAAATACATACCGCTTTGCCACACAGTATGCCCTGTGCGTGATCGTTTTTGGCGGGATTCCCACAGTCCTCTCCAATGTGCTGTCCAATCTGATCCGGAGCATCGGGCGTTCCAGGGAGGCCGGAACGGGCATCATCCTGGGCGGTCTGCTGAATATCCTGTTGGACCCTCTGTTCATGTTTGTGCTGCTGCCGGACGGTCTTGAAGTTCTGGGAGCCGGAATCGCCACCGCCCTTTCCAACTGCATCGCATGCCTGTATTTTCTGCTGGTTCTGAGAAAAATGGGCGGCCAGTCTGTGATTACCTTCAATCCCCGTGTGGGAAGGGCCGGCAGGGAGAGCGTGAAGGCCGTGTTTGCCGTGGGGATTCCTTCCGCCGTGGCAACGCTCTTGTTTGACCTGGATTATGTAATCATTGATAAGCTGATGGTTTCCTACCATGACCTGGCGCTGGCGGCCATAGGGATCGTATTGAAGGTGGAGCGATTCCCTCTGAATGTGGGAATCGGCATCTGCCAGGGGATGCTGCCGCTGGTGGCCTACAATTACGCTTCCGGAAACTGGAAGCGGATGAAGAAGATAATCCATCTGGCCGCCGGAGTGGGACTGGTCACTGCGCTCATCAGCATCCTTCTTTATCAGCTGTTTGCTCCGCAGCTGAGCCGCCTGTTTATTTCAGACGCCCAGACCCTGGAGATGGCTTCCCGCTTTTTGAGAATCCGGGTACTGGCCACGCCCCTGATGTTTTTAAGCTTTTTTACCGTCTACCTTTTCCAGGCCTTCGGCATGGGGAAAAAGTCCCTGCTTTTAGGGATGATGCGGTGGCTGGTCTTTAATATCCCCATGCTGTTTCTGCTCAACCGTCTGGTGGGAATGTACGGCATCGTCTGGTCCCAGGCGGCGGCCGATATCCTGACGGTCACCCTGTCCGCCTGCGTTTACCGGAAATTCGCGCCGAGAGAAGGGGACGCCTAAAACTCTTGACTCCTGTTCCCTCTTCAGCGCAGCGGCCAGCCGGTGAAATCCGCCGTCGGCGTAGTCGCCGATCTGGCGGGTCAGGGTCCGGACATATTCCATGGAATAGTCCCCTTTTAAGAGCTCCAAAAATCCCTTCATCCGCATCTCCACCAGAATCCGGATCAGCTCCGGGTCCACATCCGGCCTTCCATGGCGTTGGAAAAAGAGAAGAAAAAAGTTCCGCAGCTGGCCGTACAGCTCGTCCCGGAAGGAACCATACCGGGTTCCCTGGGATTTTTCCAAAAGGAGGATGGCTTCCTTACGGTGCAGGTAAAGAAATTCCATCAGCCGGATATCGTTTTCCGTACCCAGTTCAGGGCGCTCCAGTTCAGCTTCCAAAAGACGCTGCCCCAGAGCGGTCAGCTGGCTGGCGGTATCCGCTACGATCTGGCAGAACAGGTCCTCTTTATTTTTGAAGAAAAAGTAAACGGCTCCGGTGGTGACGCCGGCCCGGGCGCAGATTTTGCGCAGAGAAGCCTTTTCAAATCCCTGCTCTGAAAATTCTTGTTTGGCCTGGAGCAAAAGACGTTCTCTGACCTCCGGCCCGGAAGGCTTTTCTTCCTCTGTGCGTATGGATACGTTCATGGGAATTCCTTTCTGTCCATAGAAATATATCTGCAACGGTTCAGGACCGTATATACCCCAAGGGCACTCAGCCTTCTTGTCCGGGAAACTCTTCCGGGCGCAGGTTGCAGGCGGTAATCTGAAATCCATCCCTGGCGTTTCCTTCCAGTATGGAGATTCCGCCGTTGTAAAGCCGTGTTTTCCCGGTTCCCATCTGGTGGTGGGAGAGACCTGCCAGAAGGACGTTGATGGCAGCGCCGTGAGAAACGGCAGCCAAAACGGAACACCCGGTTTCATCCAGTTTTTTTAAGGCCAGGTTCATCCGTTTTAGAACATCGGGAAAAGGTTCCATGCCCCCCGTATCCTCACCGGCGGACAGAGAAAAGTAGTCAGCCCGGTCTTTGATGTATTTTCCGGAATATTCTCCCAAGTCCCGTTCAATCAGCTCCGGCAGATCATGAACCTGTGCCAAAGAAAGTCCTGCACTGGAAGCAATAATTTCCCCGGTCAGGTGAGCTCTCTTTAAAGGGCTGGTATAGACGGCCTGGATCCCGGAGCCGGCCAGAGCCTGCCCGCATGCCCGGGCCTGGGCGATGCCGGTTTCATTTAAGGGGATGTCTTCCCTTCCCTGAAAGCGCAGAAGGCGGTTCCAGTCGGTCTCCCCATGGCGAATCAGATATAATTTCATAACAGTTCTCCTTCTATATGCCTGAAAGCTTGGTCCCGGTTACTGGACCTGGCAAGGCAAAAATGTGGTAAACAACAGCGGTGCCTGTTCGGAACCGGCGCCAACAGTATTATAATACATTTCGGCTCTGATGGCAAAAAGATTCAAAGAGTGATAGAATAGAAGAATCATGAAGAAAAAAGGAAGTGAAGTGTACCATGAAACTGAACCAGGTATGGCTCCATGCAAAGCCGGCGGACTGCGACATTTGCATGGAGTAACGACAGTCGCAGAAACGTATGCTGGCTTTGCTGCTTGAATGGAATATTTCAAGGAGGGAGCCCATATGAAATACGTCAACGCAGGAAATATCCTTCCGGATCCTCTGGTAAAGGAGCTCCAGAAATATATAGAGGGAGGATATCTTTATATTCCCAGAGACCAGGCCAGATCCAGGGCCTGGGGAGAGGCATCCGGCTACCGGCAGGAGCTGAAACGCCGCAATCAAAAGATTGCGGAAGGGTACCGAAACGGTGAGACGGTGGAGGAACTGGCGGAACATTACTGCCTGTCCGTACATGCCATACGGAAAATTATATACCAGAAATAAATGCGGAGGCTGCCGGTAAGGCAGCCTTTTGTCGTTGCGCACACTCAGCACCCAGGTAAAAATCATTTCGGTATCATTTAGTAGATAGAAAGGAGGCAGCCAGCCGGGTAAAATAATGAACGTACAATATATAGCAGAAAGGGGAGAATCCGTATGTGCCTCCGATTTGTATATCGGGGAAATGAAATGATAACCGGCTTTAACTTTGACATTGACCTTGCTCAGTGGGACCATCAGGTGATCGAGGAGGAGGACCGGTTCTATATCGGCATCCTGAGACCGGATGGAATCCGTCATTCTTACCACGGGGTCAACCGCAGCGGAAATGTGGGAACCCTTTTATACGTCCACGGAAATCCGGCGGGGGCCTGTGGGGAGGGACCGGAGGTCATGACCATTGCGGACCTGACGGAACAGTTTATCCAGGCCCGCCTTTCCTTTGACGATGTCCTCCGCATCCTGAAGACCAGGAAAATTGTCTATGCGCCGGACGCCACCATGCAGGCGATGCTGTCCGACCGGGAGGGGAGGACGCTGGTGATTGAGCCGGGCATCGGCTGGCGGCTGGAGAAAGGGAGATATTCCCTGATGGCCAATGAGTCCGTGCTGGATTGGGAAAGCACCCGGCCCTACCGGATCGAGGGGGATGACCGATACCAGCGGGCGGACCGGATACTGAGAAGCTGCGGGGAAAGGCTGACCGTTCAGGAGAGTCTGGAACTTCTCCGGCAGGTACAGATGGAGGGAAAATGGGCCACCCGGGTTTACTTTGTCTACTCTGCCGGGGAGCAGGCGGTTTACTATGTCCAAAACGGTCAGTTCCATCAGGTAAAACGATATGTCTTTCGCTGAAGGGAGGAGAAAGAATGAATGCGAAGAAAATCTATCCCAGAACAGGGGATCAGGAAACGGTCTATTTAAAGAGCGTGGTAACAGATCCCAATATTATCGTGGGGGATTTTACCATCTACAACGATTTTGTCAGGGACCCTAAGGAGTTTGAAAGGAATAATGTTTTGTACCATTATCCCATCAATCATGACAGGCTGATCATCGGAAAATTCTGTTCCATCGCCTGCGGGGCAAAGTTTCTGATGAGGAGCGCTAACCACAGTCTTGCTTCCCTGTCCACCTATCCATTTCCCATATTCTATGAGGAGTGGGCATTGGATGTCAGGAATATAACTGCGGCCTGGGCGTCCAAAGGAGATATTGTCATTGGAAATGATGTGTGGATTGGATATGAGGCGGTGGTGATGGCGGGGGTGACCATCGGGGACGGGGCGGTCATCGGCGCCAGGGCGGTAGTGACCAGGGATGTGCCGCCCTACACCATTGTGGGCGGAGTCCCGGCAAAGGAAATCCGGAAACGGTTCCCGGATGAGACCATCGGAAAGCTTCTGAAGCTTCGCTGGTGGGACTGGCCGGAAGAAAAAATCAAAAGGTATATTGGAGAGATTCAGGAGGGAAGGATTGCGCTGGCGGATGAGTGTGCTAAAATATAGTAAAAGCACTCCGTCTCACAGAAATTTGACCATCGAATATTGAATTGGGCGGAAGAAAGGAATAAACCATATGTACCGAAAAGCAGAAAAAACAGATTGCGGGCAGATTTACCAGTTAATTTGCAAGTTAGAGGGGCAGACGCTGCCGCCGGAAGTATTTCGAGCGATTTTTGAAAAACAGCTGGAATCAGAAGCCTTTTTCTGTCTGGTCTGTGAGCTGGAAGGAAGGGTGGCGGGTGTCCTGAATCTCCGCTTTGAGGAGCAGCTGCATCATTGCGGACTTGTGGCGGAGATTATGGAATTTGTGGTTGCTCCCGGCTTTCGGGGAAGGGGGATCGGCAGGGAGTTGTTCCGTTTTGCCGGCGAAACGGCGAAAGAGAGGGGCTGCATCCAGATTGAGGCGGCCTGCAATCAGAAGCGGACAGAGGCCCACAGGTTTTATATGGGCGTTGGGATGGAGAAGGGACATTTTAAGTTTTCAAAAGTTTTGTAATAAAATAAGGAGGTCCGATCAATGCAGGAAGAAAAGATTCCAATTCAAAGAGCGATCATGGTGCCTCACCCGCCATTGATCATTCCGGAGGTGGGACGTGGGCAGGAACGGCAGATTCAGTCTACCATTGACGCCTGTCATGAGGCAGCCAGAGCCGTGGCGGAGGCAAAGCCGGACACGGTCATTGTCCTTTCGCCCCATACCGTGATGTATGCCGACTATTTTCACATTTCACCGGGAGATGGAGCGGAAGGCAGTTTTCGGCAGTTCAGCGCTTGCCAGGTGAAGATTTGATGGGCCTTATGGATTTCAGAAGGAGGGGCCGGAATACGACCAGCGGATTATGGAGGTGATGGGGAGCGGTGATTTCGGACGGCTGTTTGACTTTTCGGAGGAATTCGGCAGCCAGGCGGCGGAGTGCGGACACCGTTCCTTTGTCATTATGGCGGGAGCCCTGGACCAGATGAGGGTAAAGGCCAGAAGGCTGTCCTACGAGGGCACCTTCGGCGTGGGATATGGAATCTGCTTATATGAAATAGAGGGGTGGGACCCCCAGCGGGATTTCCTGAGCCAGTATGAGAAGAAGGAAAAAGAAGCGGCGCAGGAAAGAAGGCAGTTGGAGGACGACTACGTCCGTCTGGCCCGCCGGACCATTGAGACCTATGTGAAAACCTGGATGTGAAGCGGTACGGCGTGATTGTGACAAGAGGTTACAGGAGGGGGCTGCTCCTTCCTGACTTGGATGGAGTGGACACGGCAGAGGAGCAGGTTTCCATCGCCAAGCGAAAGGCAGGAATCCGGGAAGAGGAACAGGTCCAGATGGAGCGCTTTGAGGTGGTGAGACATTTTTGAACAGAAAGATGCCAGTGGAATGCGCGGTCTGCATGCACCGCTGCCGGCTTTTGGAGGGACAGCTGGGCCGGTGCCGCGCAAGAAAAAATGAAGGAGGAAGAAATGTACTGGTTACCAATGGAAGCGCAGCCCTTTGGGTACTGGAAGAACTCCTGCCCTGTATAGACGCCATGAATATTGACTTAAAGGGATTTACAGAAGACGATTACCGGAAGCTGGGAGGCGATCTGGAAACGGTAAAGGACTTCATCAAGAGGGCCGCTCAGGGCTGTCATGTGGAACTGACCACCCTGATCGTGCCCGGAGAAAATGATTCTGAGGCTCAGATGGAGCAGGAGGCCCGCTGGATTTCATCCATCAGCCCGGAGATCCCTCTGCATGTTACCCGCTTTTTCCCCCCGATATCGCATGGAGGCTCAGAATGCCACGGAGGTGGGGACTGTGTACCGGCTGAGAGAGATCGCCGGTAAATACCTGAAGTATGTGTATACCGGAAATTGTTAAATCAGTACTGCCTTCCGCTCATCCGTTCCTTTACCCCCTCCCAGTTGATAACATGAAACCACTGGTCAATATAATCGCCCCGGAGATTTTGATGCTTCAGATAGTAGGCGTGTTCCCATACATCCAGAGGGAGAATGGGATAAAAGCCCAGGGACAGGGGATTGTCCTGATTGGGAAGGGCTATGATGGAAAGTGCTCCGGATGAATCGGAAACCAGCCAGGCGAACCCGGAACCGAACTGCCCCAGGGCGGCGGACTTCATCTGTGCCTTCCACTGTTCATCGCCGCCAAAGGCCTCTGTCACCCCGGCGAGAGGCTGCTGGCCGGCGGGAGCCATCAATGAGAAATATAGATCATGGTTATATACGCCGCCGCCGTTGTTGCGCACGGAGGTTTTCAGGGAATCGGGCAGTTCATCCTGCTGGAGCAGCAGCCGCTCCAGGGTCCAATGGTGGTACTGGGGATATGGTTCCAGGGCTTTGTTCAGATTGTCCACATAGGTTTTCATATGCTTGTCGTGGTGAAAATGCATGGTTTCCCGGTCGATGTATGGCTCCAGGGCATCGTAGGCGTAGGGCAGAGGGGGAAGGGAAAAGGGATAGGTCTGGGTTGAAATCATGGGATACCTCCGTTTGTGGATGCGGTTGTTTTTCTTGCTGTTAATAAGATATGGCAGAAACAATGGGATTGACAGCAAGCTTTCATTTTTTGTGCATCGGACACAGAGGTGGTTATTCTATTGTTCCCATAGGGCATTTTTGATATATCGAGACTTGAAAACGCAAGATACTTAGGGAGATAAGAGCCTAAGTAAATACAATCCCAGTCGAAATGCTCATGTACGGTAAAGTAGCACTATAATATTACAGACAACCGCCCTACTATTTCGTATAACGCAGGGATAGAAACAAGATTACATAAGCAATTTGTGAAATAGTACATTGACACACATAGTAATGT
>DWYS01000119.1 GCA_019118585.1 Candidatus Enterocloster faecavium
GTCTTGCAGCAACTATTAGGTCATGCAAGTATTAAAACAACTATGGACAGATATGTTCATGTTACGGACGAGTCACTGGTAAACGCAGTACACCTGTTTGAAAATTTTACTCCCACCAGTTAAGAAAAAAGGGTGTAAAAAGGGTGTAAACAAAATAAAGAGAAAGGCAGAAAGCCCGTAAAATCAAGGCTTTCTGAACAGGTAAAGATAGATATGAAATTAGGAATCGTCGGTCTGCCAAACGTAGGCAAAAGCACTCTGTTCAATTCCCTGACCAAGGCGGGAGCTGAATCCGCCAACTACCCCTTCTGCACCATCGACCCCAACGTGGGCGTAGTACCCGTTCCCGACCCCCGTCTGGACAAGCTGACCGCCATGTACCATTCTGCCAAGACGACCCCGGCTGTCATCGAGTTTGTGGACATTGCCGGACTGGTAAAAGGCGCCTCCAAGGGCGAGGGCCTGGGCAACCAGTTCCTCTCCAACATCCGGGAGGTGGACGCCATCGTCCATGTGGTCCGCTGCTTTGACGACCCCAACGTCATCCATGTGGACGGAAGCGTGGACCCTCTTCGTGACATTGAGACCATCAATCTGGAGCTGATCTTTTCCGACATCGAGCTTCTGGAGCGCAGGATTGCCAAGCAGTCCAAAGGCGCCTTCAACAACAAGGAGCTGGCAAAAGAGGTGGAACTTTTAAAGGCTATGAAGGCCCACCTGGAGGAAGGAAAGCTGGCCAGAAGTTTTGAAACCGAGGATGAGGATGAGCTGGCTCTCATCAACTCCCTGACTCTCCTGACCTGGAAGCCGGTTATCTTTGCGGCCAATGTGGCGGAGGACGACTTAGCCGATGACGGCGCTTCCAATCACTACGTACAGGAAGTCCGGAAATTTGCCGCGGAGAACGGCTGCGAGGTGTTCGTCATCTGCGCGGAGATCGAGCAGGAGATTGCCGAGCTGGAGGAAGATGAGAAAAAGATGTTCCTGGAAGATCTGGGCCTGAAGGAATCCGGCCTTGAAAAGCTCATCGCCGCCAGCTACCGGATCCTGGGATTGATCAGCTATCTGACCGCCGGTCCCCAGGAGAGCCGTGCCTGGACCATCAAGGTGGGAACCAAGGCTCCCCAGGCTGCCGGAAAGATCCACAGCGACTTCGAGCGGGGCTTTATCCGCGCCGAGGTAGTGTCCTACGATGACCTGATGGCCTGCGGAAGCATGGCTGCCGCAAAAGAAAAAGGCCTGGTCCGCTCCGAGGGCAAGGACTATGTGATGAAGGACGGAGATGTGGTTCTCTTCCGTTTTAACGTCTGATATCGCTTCTTATCAAACAGTTTATCCATTTCGGAACTGCAAAAAAAGAGACGATCCGCCGGAAAATCCAAGGTCTTACAAAAGTCCGAATTTTCCGGGATCGTCTCTTTCCTGCATATCAGAGGCTAAGAATCAGGATTCACCGACAGCCTCTCTCTTTTTGCATTTATTTCTTTCCGTTTCCAATCTTGCTGAGAATCATTACGCAGACCATGATAACAAAAATCGCAACGAAGATTCCCACCATGCCTTTTAACATAATTTCCAAAGCGATTTCAATATTCTGAATGTTCATCCTCTACTCTCCCTTCTCTTTACAGGAACTGGGTTACAATGCTGATCACAAGGCCTCCGGCGATTACGGAAGCAACCTGTCCGGATACGTTGGTTCCGGCAGCCTGCATCAGGATGATGTTTCCGGGCTCAGCCTCAGCAGCCATCTTCTGAACGACACGGGAGGACATGGGGAATGCGGAGATTCCACAGCCGCCGATCATGGGGTTCACCGGAGGCTTTCCGGCCATCTTTAAGAATACGTTTACCAGCTTTGCAAACAGGCAGCCGCCGATGGTATCGAATACGAAAGCTACCAGTCCCAGGATCATGATCATGATGGTCTGGGGATTTACGAAATCAGCAGCCTTCATGCTGAAGGAGATGGTGATTCCCAGCAGCAGGGTGATGATATTTGCCAGGTCATCCTGAGCAGTCTGGCTTAAGCTGTTTAACACGCCGCACTCTCTCAGCAGGTTGCCGAACATCAGGAAACCTACCAGTGCTACAGACTGAGGAGAAATCAGACCTACGATAATGGTAACCGCGATGGGGAATGCGATCCTCATAAACTTGCTCACATCACTGGGATTGTAAGTCATGTGAATGCAGCGCTCCTTCTTGGTGGTAACCAGCTTGATGGCAAAGGGCTGAATAATGGGCACCAGAGCCATATACGAATACGCCGCCACCGCGATGGGGCCCATGTAGTTGGAACTCAGTACCTGGGATACCAGGATTGCCGTGGGGCCGTCGGCCGCACCGATGATACCGATGGAAGCCGCATCCTTCAGATCAAATCCCATGATACATGCGATCAGGATCGCAGCAAAGATACCGAACTGAGCGGCAGCGCCGAACAGGAACAGTACCGGCTGGCTTAAAAGGGGTCCGAAATCGATCATCGCGCCGATTCCGATAAACAGCAGAATGGGCATCGCCTCAGAAGCCTCGATCCCAACCTCAAACAGCCACTGGATAATTCCGTGGGACTCCACCTTTCCCTGTACCAGCTGATCGATCACGCCGGAATAAGGAAGGTTTACCAGAATCGCACCGAAGCCCAGGGGCAGCAGCAGGGAAGGCTCATACTCCTTCTTGATTGCCAGCCAAATCAGTATGATTCCGACTACGTACATGACGACCATTTTCAGACCGTCGGGTGTGGCAAGAGCCATCACTCCATCCAACAAAAAACTCATTACTTCGTCTCCTCCTGTGTTTTTTTGTGTATGCCTGAACAGCGTTCGCTGTAAAGCCGGCGGCTCCAGGCCGCCTGAAAAGCCGGAAATGATCCGGCTTTTGCTTTTAAGATTATCACTCCTCTGTCTGAGGCTTCGGTTTATCCTTCAAGGTCAGCTTTACCCACTGGATCACCCGGTCATCCATCTCCATCACTTCGTAATCTGCCTCCTCAGTCTCCACCTTCAGAGGAAGGTCCTCCGGATGGGGAATATAGCCCAGCTGCTCGATCAGATAGCCGGACAGGGTATCGCAGGCGCTTTCGATGTGAAGATGGAGCTCCTCATTCAAATCAAAAATCTGAATGCCGCCCATTACCTTATACACCTTATGGGGTTCCAGGCTGGAAATCTCCGGCTCTTCATCCTCGTGTTCATCCTGAATGTCGCCTACGATCTCCTCTACCAGGTCCTCCATGGTCACCATACCGGATACGCCGCCGTACTCATCGATGAGAATGGCCACCTTGGTCTTATTCTTCTGCATCTCCTTAAACAGCACATCCGTCTTCTGGTTCTCAGGCACAAAGAAGGGCTCCCGCATGATGGAGCGGATATCCACCTCCGTAAAAGAGGTTTCCTTCGCCTTGATCATAAAATCCTTCATGGAAAGGATACCAATAATATTGTCAATCTCTCCCTCGTAAACAGGAATCCGGGAATGCATGCTCTCCAGGATCTCATCGATGTACTCTTCCACCGGTTCCTCCAGGTCCACCGCCACCATATCCTGACGGGGAACCATCACTTCCTTTGCGCGCTTGTCGTCAAAGGAGAAGATCGAGGTGATCATTTCTTTTTCAATCTCATTAAATACGCCTGTCTCACTTCCCTGCTCCAGAAGAGACTTGATCTCCTCCTCGGAAACCTCCTCCTCCAGGCTCTCGTTGTGCATGCCGATCAGTTTCAGCACTGTGCTGGTTGAAAAGGACAGCAGCATGATGAAGGGCTTCATCACCTTGGAAATGTAGTAGATCGGGCGCACACAAAAGAGGCTGAATCCTTCCGCCTTCTGCAGCGCAACACGTTTCGGAACCAGCTCACCAAAAACCAGAGTAAAGTAAGCCAGAATAATGGTCACTCCCGTCTGCGCAATAGACTGACTGTACGGGATTCCCAGGCCGCTTAGCTGCACCGCCAGTACCTGCGCGATACCTGTGGCCGCCGATGCACTGGAGAAGAATCCTGCCAGTGTAATTGCTACCTGAATGGTGGAAAGAAAAACCGTGGAATCCTCCATGAGCCGCTCAATGAGAGCCGCATTCTTATTCCCCTGTTCCGCCAGACGGTGAATCTTGTTCTTGTTCACCGAGACTACCGCCATCTCCGCTCCCGCGAAGAATGCGTTCACCGCAGTGAGAATGACAAGAACCAACAATTGAAACGCGATACTGCCCGAAGCTGGGTCGCCTTCCATAATAAAAAATTCCTCCTTTTTTAATAAAAAATTAACCTACGATTGATATTATACAAAAAACAAAGCAATTTGTCAGCAATAAAATTGTTAAAAATCTTTTAGGAATCCTCTGCCCTTCTTCAAGCATTAGTACCAACGCACCATAGGGATCTCATTGTTTACTCCCTTGGAGGCCAGGATCTGGTGCAGGTCGATGATCCCGTTGTGGAAGGTGGCAGCGCAGGCGGACAGATACAAATCCCACATGCGCACAAACCGCTCATCAAACATCGCTCTCACCTCATCGATGTGATCCCGGTAATTCTTCTCCCAGCACAGCAGGGTCTTGTTATAGTGAAGACGCAGATTTTCCACATCCAGCACATGGAATCCCTCATCCCCCATAGCGGAAATCATCTCCCGCAGGCTTGGGATCACGCCGCCCGGGAAAATGTACTTCTTGATCCACGGATCTCCCGCATGCTCCGTCACACTGCTGATAAAATGCAGCAGGAACAGTCCTCCGGGATTCAGGACCTTGGCCGCGTCCTGGATAAAGAGCGGATAATTCTCCCGTCCCACATGCTCCACCATTCCCACGCTGACCACACGGTCAAAGGTCATGCCGGACTTCGGAAGGTCCCGGTAATCCATCAGTTCCACCTTCAGCAGATCTTCCAGTCCCTGCTCTTTAATCCGGTTCTGGAACTCCTTGTACTGCTCATGGCTCAGGGTGATGCCCGTACCTTTCACCCCGTATTTCTTGGCCGCCTCGATCAGAAGGAATCCCCAGCCGCAGCCGATATCCAGAAGGCTCATTCCCTTTTCCAGATGAAGTTTCTTTAAAATGTAATCCACCTTGTTGACCTGAGCTTCATAAAGGCTGTCATTCTCGTGTGCAAAATAGGCGCAGGAATAGCTCATGGTCGGGTCCAGCCACAGCTTATAGAAATCGTTTCCGATATCGTAATGGCTGGTCACTTCTTTCTCCTGGTTCTTCTTGGAAAGGGAAGTGTGGATCAGCTTTTTTAAGGCTCCCTCGTCCGTGGAGAACTTGGCCATCTGTCCCAGGAAATGGTCCAGCGCATTGTAGAGATTGCCCTCTATTTCCAGATCTCCGTCCATATAAGCCTCCCCCAGAGCCAGGGATGTGCTGGTTAAGAGCTTTGACACGGGAATGGGCTTTTTAAAATCCACGGTAAACGTGGGTTCCCCCGTCCCTACCTGATACTCATGGTCCTGAAAACGGATGCGGAACGGATTGTCATCAAACCGCTCCAGAAATTGTACCATTGCCTTCTCTTCCATTGATTCCAACATAAAATTCTGCCTCCTTGTAAGTGACTGATTGATGTGTTTCCATGCGAGTAATCGGATTGACCGGATTTTTCCCGAAATTACCACATTTTATGCATGATACATTTTATGTTAATGCGGTCCGGCGAAAAAATCCAGAGCAAAAAGTTACATTTTTAATCAATTTCCCCCTGCCTTTTTCCAAACTTTTAAAGGCAGGGGGATCGCTTATCCTCTATCTGTTTTGTTTAAGTTTCTCAGACCTTAATCCACCTGCGGATCAGAGAGATGTTTTAATCCCATATTATGGACCACACGATAGAATGTGGGCATCATCAGCAGCATCAGCGCTGTAGAAGCCAGCAGTCCGCCTACATTTACCAGAGAGGAGCCCTGCATGGTTTCTCCACCGTATGCAAAAACATTGGGGATCTCAGAAATCACCGTAATGGTCACCGTCATCAGGATCGGGCGCAGACGGGTAGCTCCCGCTTCCACCAGAGCCTTATCCAACGGCATCTCCTCACGGTACTGGTTCACTGTTTCAACATAAAGGATACCGCCGTTTACAACGTTTCCGACCATCATCAGGAATCCTAGCATAGAGGTCATGCTGATGGAGCTGTCAAACAGGAACAGGAGTCCAAATGCACCGATCAAGCTGAAGGGGATCGTGATCATGATCATCAGCGAATATTTAGGTGACTCAAACTGGATCGCCATCGCGATGAAAATCAGGAAAATTGCCGTTACCAGGGCCTGGCCCAGGGCGCCGATTTCCTCGGCTGTACTCTCATCCAGAGCGTTGACCGCCATGCCGACTCCATCCTGGAATTCCCATCCGGCTACAAAGCTCTTTACATCGGCATCAGCCGTATCTTCATAACCGATATTGGGCTCCATGGTGATGGATACCTGATAGCGCTTATCCTTGCGGACAATCTGGGACGGGCTGTCCTCATAGTACACATCCGCCAGACTGGCCAGAGGGATCTGGGTACCGCTTCCGGTGGTCAGAAGCATTCCCTGGATTTGGTCCACGGTATCATACTGGCCCTCCGGATATTCTACGACTACATCGATATCCTCATTATTCACACGCATCGTTGTAGCGGTAACACCGCTGAGTCTGTTGTAGATGGTTCCTCCAATCGAAGCCGGAGTCAATCCCTCCGCCTGCGCTTTTACCGGGTCCACATGAATCTTCAGAACAGGAGCCGCATTCTCAATGGAGGAGTGAACCTGTGAGACATCGTCACGGTCTCTCAGGGCCTCCACCAGCCGGCTGCTCTCCGCCTGGACCGCATCATAATCCGTGCCCTGAAGGTCTACCTCGATCTGTCTGGTAGAGGACATGGAAGTTCCGGTACTGCTTCCGGATTCCATGCTGACGGTGATATCCGGAAGATAGGCAGCCTCGGACAGCCATTTATCAATTACCTGATTGGTGCTCAGCTTCCGGTCGTCCTTCAGATAAGCGGTAATGGACACGCTGCTTCCTCCGCCGAGGCTCATGCCGCTGCTGCCGTATGTCAGCAGATAATAATCCAAATCCTCATCCTGGGCCACCATCTGCTCCACCGGAGCCACTACCTCGTTGACTTTTTCCACCTTCAGGCCCGGCTTTACCGCAATGGAAATATCTACGATTCCCTCATCAGAGGCCGGCATCAGCTCTGTCTTCAAAGTGGAGCCCATCGCCAGTGAAACCACAAACAGGATAATCGTCACAGCAAAAATCGTCTTGGTCTTAGGCACAATGTTCGGCATATGTTTGCGGTACCAGTTCTGCATGCCTTTCATCAGGCCGTTAATAGGAGCATTCTCCCGCTCCTGGGGATGCCACATGTAAAAGCAAAGAGGTACCAGCATACTGGCGGAAAACAGAGAAGCCACCAGACAGAAAATAACCGTCCAGGCCAACTGGGTAAACAGCTGTCCTGTCAGTCCCTCCAACAGCAGCAGGGGAATAAACACCACGCAGTTGGTGGCAGTACCGCCGGCGATAGCGCCGACCATGTCCTTTGCGCCCTTGAGAGCCGCATCGTAATAATTCAGATGCTCTTTTGCTCTGAAACAGCCGTCCAGCACGTTGATGGAGTTATCTACCATCATGCCGACGCCGAATACCAGAGAGGTCAGAGAGATAACGTTCATGGAGAATCCCATAGCGGACATGGCGATCAGTGCCAGGACCACGGAACTGATCAGAGAAGCTCCAATGATGACAGAGGCCTTCAGGTCGCCGCAGAACAGCCAGAGTACAATCATCGCCAGAACCACAGCCATAACTACCGTCTGGTACACATCGGATACGGAATCCTCGATCATCTCACTGGAATCGTTGATCACCGTGAAATGAATTTCCGGGTTGGTAACGGCCAGACTTTCAATCTCGCTCATGACCTCATCCGATGTCTCAATAGCGGTTGAGCTCTGCTGCTTCTGAATGCCCATGGAAATAACGTCTTCTCCATTGTAGCGTCCGATGGAATCCACGCTTTCCGTTGTCTCATATACCTGGGCCACATCGGAGAGGTGGATGGTATTGCCGCCGCTTACCGGGATGGGGATTGTCTCCAGTGATGCTACATCGTCATAGCTGTTGTCTGCGCTGGCGCTCAGCTCCAGGTCACCCATGGTCACATTTCCTACCGGGATGGTGAAGTCAGCCGCGCCTATGATCTGGGCTACCGCTTCCATCGTCAGATGGTACTGATCCATCTTCTGGGGGTCCAGCTGGACCCGCACATAGCTCTCCTGTCCGCCGGACAAGGATACCTGTCCTACGGAGCTGAGCTTTTCAAACTCGGGAACAATGTTGTTTTCCACATATGTATAGAGGTTTTCCTCCGTATCACCGCTGACTGCCAGCGTCACTACGGGAGCCGAGTTGATATCCAGCTCCATAATAGTGGGTTCATCCGCATCTTCCGGCATATCCTGGACTGCATCAATGGCCTTTTTCAGATCAATGTAGGCCGTATCCATATTGGTGCCGTACTCATACTGGATCATGATGATGGAGGCATTTTCCATGGAATAGGACTGGACCGTATCCACACCGCTCAGGGAAGCAATGGCATCTTCCTGTTTGGTGGTGATCAGCTCACTGATATCCTCCGGGCTGGCGCCTGCGTATACCGTGCTGATCAACAGCATGGGAAGTTCCATCTCAGGTGTCAGCTCAACCTTCGCGCCCATCACGGACTGGAATCCGAAATACACGATGGTGAGGAGGCACATGATGATTGTGACAGGCCGTTTTAAGGCCAGTTTTGTTAATTGTACCATACGATCTCACCCGCCTTCTAGTTTGCTGCAGAGGATTCATTTGCCGCCTGGGTATCCTCTGTCTGGCTGTCCGTTTCCTCCTGATCTTCAGTCTGGTCATCGCCGGCCAGTAGGACCTCTGCTCCGTCTACCAGTTCGTTGCTCCAGCTTGTGATCACCTGGCTGTCTGCGGTCAGACCGGAAACCACTTCCATCCGGTCAGAATCGTAGATCCCTGTCTCAATGTCCGTGCGCACTGCCGTCCCGTTGTCATAGCAGTAGACAAAAGGCTGGCCTCCGGAATAAGTTACCGCATCCACCGGCACCGTCATCGCATCCAGGGCCTGGTCCATAACAACCGTCAGCTTCACTCTGCTTCCCGTGGTCAGGCCGTTGGCATCGTGGAGAGTCGCCTTTGCATCATAAAGGCCAGTGGACGCATTGACCATGGAACCAACCTCCGTAACGGTCCCATCGTAGGAGGCCTCTCCCTTCTCCACTGTCACATCGTCTCCAACTGCCAGATTCTCCAGGATCTGCTCTGTAATTCCAAAATTCACCTGAAGCTGATCCTTTGCAGAAATCACACAGATTTCGCTGCCCGCCGCTACATGGTCATGGGGCTCAATGGTTCTGGACTCAATTACACCGGAAATCGGAGCCGTTACCTGCGTATACTCCACCTGGAGGTCATACTGGTTCTTGGCAGACTCGTAAGAAATCCGGGCATTCTCCGCCGCATTCTGTGCCTGCTCCAAGGACTGCTGGGAAACCCCTCCTGAGGCAAACAGAGCCTGTGTTCTGGCCAGCGTATTGTTGGCATCGTTTAAGGCAACCTGAGCTGCCTCCATCTGAAGGCGGAGAGACGTAAGTGCATCGGAATCGATCGTGCAGAGCACCTGCCCCTCTGTCACCTGCTCACCTGCCTGGAAATACACCTCCAGAACCTCTCCGCTGATTTTGGGCTGCACGGAAGCTTTGGACTGGGGCTCGATGGTTCCTGTCAGATCCGTATAAAGGACAATATCTGCCGTCTCCGGTGTTTCAACCCGGACGGTAGGCCGCGTTTCGTAATCTGCTGCTTTTTCTTCCGGTTTCAGGAAGCGAACTGCAATGAGGCCAACCAGCGCCACAACTACAACGCCTCCTATAATCTTAGATTTCTTCATAATTCTTATCGTTCCTTTCTTTCATTCTAAAATGCGGCAACTGCTCCGAACGGTATACTTCGTCCTGAACGGCTGCAGAGCCGATATAAAATTAAATTTTTTCAGAATTACAAACAGGCCTTACGCACTGCTGCGTCTCTCCTCCTGGTTTTCCCGGAAACTCCTGGCTCCCCGGTCCAGAATTTCCAGCT
This sequence comes from Candidatus Enterocloster faecavium, assembly GCA_019118585.1. Lineage (GTDB taxonomy): Bacteria > Bacillota > Clostridia > Lachnospirales > Lachnospiraceae > Enterocloster > Enterocloster faecavium. The sequence continues at coordinate 10,151 of DWYS01000119.1, forward strand.
GGCGGAATGCTGTCTCCTTCAGCTTTTTTTCATCACTGTTTCCTACGAAGCAAAGAAACAGGGTCTTGATCACCACCAGAACTCCCAGTTCCAGCAGACAGACCATCTTTTCCTCTCCCAGGCCTTTGTAGGTCTTCTCATCCAGCAGAGTATCTCTGTCCCGGATAAACTTCCTCAGTCCGTCCTTATCATAGAAGGAAGCCTCCTGAAGGACCGCCTGGTTATGGCACTGCGTATCCTCCACCAATCTCTGGTACAGGCTGCAGCGTTTCCGGAGATTGCCATCCTCCAGAAGGGAGGAAACCATCTGTTTAAAGCCCTCCTCAAAATTGCCCCGACATTCCTTAAGCGCCATCTCCATATCTCCCAGGAACCGGTTCTTCATCTCTTCCACCATGTGATGGAACAGATCTTCCTTATCACTAAAATAATAGTAGAAGCTGGCTCTGGATATGCCGGCCCGCTGGATGATCCGGCTGACGGTCAGAAGGGCGTAGGGCGTTTCCAAAAGCTCCTCGCCGGCCGCTTCCAGGATAGCCTGGCGCTTGCCTTCCTTCAGATTAAAAAACTTCTCCGTGGGCATGTATGTACTGCCTCCTCTTCCTCTGTGTTCCTAATTTCTAGGCTGACAGTTATACAGTATAGTACAATATGTTTAATTATCAACTGTCAAAAAGGGGTGTTTTGCTCAATTTTTGTGCATAACACCCCTTTTGTACAAATTTAGTACATTTTTATGAATTTGTCCTATTCGTCGGATTTTCCTGCCGTCTCCTCCTGGATCTGGGCGCTGCGCCTTAATGCCTGCTCGATATCCCCGTCAAAGAGCCGTCTCAGATGCTCCAGCTCCTTGGCGATGGGCGTCTTCATCCCAGACTCCAGCCAGTCCATCATGCAGCCCTCAAAGGCATGGTGGTAGAAACGGCCAATTAACTCCTTATCCTTCTCTGTGGCCGGGATCCCCCTGGCTTTCACCTCCACCATATGCTGGAAAATCACAGCAGCGGACTCGGAAAAATACCGTCGTATCTCTGTTCCTCTGGTGGAACGGTAGATCCGGTACAGCATCTCCTGGTTTTCCATCATCCGGTCCATGCCTTCCCGCCAGTTTCCTTCGTCGATCTCCCCGTTCTCCAGGCCCCAGATTACCCGCTCCTCCTGCATGTGGAGGATCTCCTCCAGCACCTCGTAAATATCCTTAAAGTGGTAGTAGAAGGTATTTCTGGAAATACCGCAGTCCTCCACGATATCCTTTACTGTGATCTTGTCTGCCGGCTTGGTCTGAAGCTGGCGGATAAATGACTCGATAATCGCCCGTTTGGTAAATGATGCCATGAACTTCCTCTTTCCGCATACGCTCTGATGTAAACATGCCCTCAGTGTATCAGTATATCATAAAAACTGCTGACATGAAAAGAGAAAATTTCTCCCTGTTTTATTCATTTCAAATGATCGTACAGGTTCTGGAGAAAGGCTGCATCGCCGTGATAGCGCTCCGGCACGCAGCTTTCCAGGAGCAGGTCGATCTGAGGCTTCTCCTCTTTTACCCAACGCAGGAGAGGTTCATAGTCAAATACTCCCTCCCCGACAAAATGAAATACCTGCTTTTCTCCCTCAAACGCCACATCCTTCACATGGAGGACCGTGATCCGGTCCCCGTACCAGCTGAATGCTTTGTCCAGGATCCGCTTCTGGCTCTCCCGGTCTGTCTCATCGGGATGGATCAGATTCATCGGGTCAAAGATCACCTCCACATTGGGGGAGGCAATCTCCCGGAGGAACCGCCTCATCCGCTCCGGCGTGTGAAGCACATGGTTGTAGCCTCCCTCCAGGCCGACGATGACCCCCAGATCCTCAGCAGCCTCTGTGATGGCAGCCATGGTCCTGCAGAAAAGCTGATAGGCCTCCTCGGTGTAGGTGGCTGCCGTAAATTTCCCCTCTGCATCCATCCGTCCGGTTTCCGTCCCAATCAGATCCGCTCCCAGGATCCTGGCATACTTCATGTGCTCCGTAAACCGTCTGACAGCGTTTTTTCTGGCCTCCTCGTCAGGATTTGCCGGGTTGATCACGCAGCCCAGCACCGTCACATGGATGCCGTTTTCCTGCAGCAGACGTGAAATCCGGTGCCCCAGTCCCGGCGTGAAATGGCCAGGGCCAAAATCGTAGCCGGCGATGGACTTTCCCAGGGCAAGCTGGATGTTTGACACTCCCAGCATTTTCACCTGCTCAAAAACCTGCTCCATCTCCATCTTCGGGCAGATATCATGGCAGCGCATGCCTGTATTTAACTTCATATCATTTCCTCCATCCGCTCCAGATTTTCCTCTATTCCTTCCTTATGGAATCGGTGGCCTCCCGGACAGTGCTGATGGATCAGCTTGTTTTCCGCCCCCAGAAGCCGGTATGCCCCGCGGATGATCTCCACCTGCTCATCGGCATTGGCGATGCCCCGCTCTCCGTTTAAGTGGTCCTCCGTGCAGGACTGGATCAGAAGAGGCCTTGGGGCGATGAGAGAGCCGATGTCCCCGCAGTCGTAATAGTTCCAGAGTCCCGGCACATAGTTGCAGCTGCAGTTTCCGTTCAGCTTTAAGAGGGAATCCTTATAGCCGTACATATAGCCGCTGATGACCGCCATTTTCACCCGTTTATCCAGTGCGGCCAGCCACAGGGTCTGCATGCCCCCTCCGGAAAATCCCAGGCAGCCCAGATTGTCCGTCCGCCACTCTCCCCGCTCCTGCACATAATCGATGAGCCGCATCAGGTCCCAGGTACACATCCCGGCCACCGTCATTCCCAGAGGCTCCGCCATGTGTGCCAGGTAAAAACAGGTGCTGCGCAGAAAGCAGCTCTCCTCATCCTTCTGGAACGCCTCGTCCCTGCGTTCTCCAAATCCCCTGGCATCGGGGCAGAGAACCACATAGCCCAGCCTTGCCAGAAACAGGCCGTAGTCGTAGTTAAATCGTTCAATGGCCTCTGCTACCGCCCCATACTGGCTCAGGCCTGCCACACTGTATTTTCCTGCCCCCTGATGGCCGGGAGGAGCCAGAAAACATCCCTTTATCTCCCCTCCGCTTCGGGGGATCAGGATGTACACCGGCATCCAGGTTTCCGGCTCCACCTGGATCAGGACCCGCTCCCTGAGGATGCCGGGCTCCGCCTCCTCCTGCTCCGTCACCCTGGCATTTAACGGACTCTCCTCCATCCGTTCCATTCCCAGGAGATTCCAAAGCCGCTTTCTGGCCTGAACCTTCCACTTCTCCCACTCCTCAGGCGTATTCCCCTGAAAGGCATCAGACCGGGCCATGCGGTCAAATTTCCTGAGCATTCCCGGAAGGCTTCCGTAATACCTGGAAATCGAGATCATCCTCTTCTCCACTTTAATTTTCCTCCTTCATCTGCTGGCACCGGTCCAGCACCGGGCGCAGCTTAAAGGCATTGACCACAAACAGCAGGGGAATGCCAAAAAAGGCGAAGACCACTGCCGCCTGGGGAAGGAACATAACGCTCAGAAAGGCCGCCGCTCCGATCAGAATATCCAGAAGCAGCATGGCGGAGGTAGCTCCCCAGTTGCTCAAAGCCAGCAGAAAAGCATTTAAGAAGGTGCGCCGGATGGTGTTCTCAAACCGCGCCATCACCGCCCACACGTAAAGCATGGTAATCAGATAAAGGATGGTCAGGAAAATGAGGGCTGCCGTCATCACCAGCTTAAAGAGATTGCTCCCCTCCATCCTGAACACGCACAGGTACAGATCCAGGCCCAGCATTCCTCCCACGGCCAGGGAGATCAGTCCCATCGGGATTCCCTGGCGCAGGTTCTGTTTAAAGGATTTAAAGAACATGTGGGGAACCGACCTTCCCTCATCCCGCACCAGTTTCAGGGCCACATAGTGGGCAGCCACAGTGGAAGGGCCGATGGTCACCACCGGGATACAGCAGAGCAGCCAGATCATATGCAGAATGATCATATCGCCCAGCTTCATAAAAAATGTCACAACAGGACCATCATACCGAAAAATTCCGTTCACCTTAACGCCATCTGGAGCCGCTCCATTTCATAGAACTGACCTTTAAGGTCCATCAGCTCCTGATAGCTTCCCTCCTCTCTGATTTTTCCTTTATCCATCACCACGATCCGGTCTGCTCCCCGGACTGTGGACAATCTGTGTGCAACGATAAATGTGGTTTTTCCTTTCGTCAGCCGCTCCAGTGCATCCTGGATCTCCTTTTCGGAGATGGTATCCAAAGCTGAGGTGGCTTCATCCAGGATAATGACTTTGGGCCTTCGGATCATGGCCCTGGCAATGGAGATCCGCTGGCGCTGCCCGCCGCTCAAGTTTGCTCCGTGCTCCTCAATGACGGTGTCCAGTCCATGGGGCAGCTTGGAGATCACGGACACCAGATTGGCCGCCTTCACCGCCTCCCAGACCTCCTCATCGGTGGCATTCTCCATGCCGTAGACGATGTTGTCCCGGACCGTGCCTCCAAAGAGCATCGGCGTCTGGGGCACCACGGAGATAAAGCGCCGGTAGCTGCGCAGATCCAGCTCGTTGACATCCTTCCCGTCGATGGTCAGGCGCCCGTCCGACGGGGTGATAAAGCCGATGAGCAGGTTCAAAAGGGTGGTTTTGCCTGCTCCCGACTCCCCTACCAGGGCGATGGTCTCACCCTGCTTCACATGCAGGTCGATCCCGTCCAGGACCGGCTCCTCGCCGGAGCCGTAGGCAAACTTTACATGGCGAAAGTCGTACTCTCCCTTTAAGTCCTTCATCTCCTCCTTGCCCTCGTAGCACTCCACCTGGTCGGAAGAAAGGATCTCCCCGATGGAGGTGACGGACTCCAGCCCCTTGGTCAGCACCGGAAGCAGGTTGATGAGGGCGGTAAACTGGTTTACCACCGTGGTGAAGCTGGACTGATAGAAGGTCACATCCCCCACCTGGATCATGCCGAAGAGGGCCATAAACCCGGACACGCCCAGGCAGAGGACCTGGAAGACCTGGAAGATGCACCAGCTGACGGCACCGAAATGAGCCTGGATCATATCCAGGCGGTATCCTCTCTCCGCCGTCTCCTCCAGCTGGCGGGTCAGACGCCGGACCTCCTTGTCCTCCAGGGCGTGGGCCCTGGTCACCGGAACCATCTCCACCATCTCCATAACCTTGGCGCTGGTCTCCTCCATCTCCTGGCGGAACGCACGGTTCTCCCGGTGGATTTTGGAGCGGAAGGCCACCACCGCAGCGGCGGCCACCGGAGCCACCAGGACAAAAAACAGAAGGATCAGCCGGTTCTTCGCCGCCGTGATGGTCAGGGTGATGACCAGGTTCATGATAATATTCATCATGTTTACAAAGAGCTGGGAGGACAGGGTTTCCACCGCCTCCACATCCCGCATGATCTTCGACTGAAGCCTTCCCGACTGGGTTCCCGTGTGGTAGGGGATGGACAGCTCCTGAAGCTTTACCACCAGAGCGGCGCGAAGTCCTGCCTCGGTGCTGCGGATCACACGGCTCTTGTACCGGTTGTGCAGCCAGTTGGCCGGAAGATGGAGGCAGAGAAGGAACAGCCAGATGCCCGTGTTAAGAAAGATTGCTCTTCTTCCCGCCTCCCCTCCTGCCACCACCCCGTTGATGACGTTGGCGATCAGCAGGGAGGAGAACAGGGCCGGAGCGTGCTTGACCACGAAGAACAGGGTGGAGAGCAAAAACTTATGATACTGGCCCTTGTAAAATCCCAGAAGGACCATAACGGAGCGCTCTCCGTATTTTTGATAGCAGCGTGTAAAGCGCTGCTCTACTCCTTCATAGATTTTTTCCATCTGTTCAGCCCTCCTCTTCTTCTATGAAAAGGCTCCGGTAGGGTTCCCCAAGCTTTCGCATTTCCCGGCAGAGGAAGCCGGCCATCACCACTGCTCCTTCATATTTTAAATGGGTGTTGTCCTTTGGCCAGACAAACAGGGGTCTGGACCACAGTTCCCCAACCCCGGCCAGGTATTCCTCGGTAATGGATGTCAGGTCGATCAGGGGAGCTTTGGCTCTGGCCGCAGCTTTCTTCATGGCATCGGGGTAAGCGCCATGGCTTCCTGGAAGAAAGACGCCTTTTTCATCGAACAGGCGCCTGGCAATGGGGGTAATGAATACCACATAGGCCTTATGCTGCCGGGCCGCAGCCGCAAATTTCAGAAGATTTTCCTGAAAATCTGTCTCCGGGCAGGTATAGCGGGAGGGGTCCTCCTTCTTTGCATCGTTGTGTCCGAACTGGACCAGAAGCACATCCCCCGGTTCAATCTCCTTCTCGATGGCCGCCAGCCTTCCCTCCGCAATAAAGGACTTGGTGCTCCTCCCGTTCTGGGCAAAGCTGCGCATCTTGACCCCTTCTCTCAGATAGAGAAGAAGGGCCTGAGACATTCCGGTCTGTGGGTAAGAATCAATTTTGTTGAATTTCACGGTGCTGTCGCCAGCGTACAGGATTTTTGCCATGGTTGTACACTCCTTATGTCGCTTAAACAGATGTTATCTCAATAGCCCGGAAGATTCCCCTGCCTTCTGAGGGAAGATTCTCCCGGCTGCAGGACCACAGGCAGAGCTTGGCTCCGGTCCAGGTTCCCTTTGTCAATGGAAAGTCTCCCGGAACAGGTGAAAAATCCTCCCCGTCCCCGGACCAGGAAAAGCGGAAGATCCCATCTTCCCCAAGCATCAGCCTGAGCCATGCCCGGTCCTCTTTCAGAGGATGCTGCCAGAGGCAGCGCTCCGCCGCCTTTCCTTCGTACTCCTTCTCCTCTACCTGACCTTCATAAAGGCAGAGTACCGTTGCCGCCTTCTGCCTCTTCAGGCCCAGATAGCCGTACCGCAGCCCTGTCATTCCCACAGCCGCCATGTCTCCCTCCTCCTTCCAGTCCAGACGTACCTGGACTGTGGCCTGAAAGGCCCGGTGCTGCGGGATCTGGGTCAGCAGATTGGGCGCATACCAGAGCAGGTTTTCCCTCCGGGGATTGGTCAGACAGAATAGGCTTAATCCCTCCTCTCCCAGCTCATAGAATTCCGTTCTGGGATTGGACTGCCACTGCCATTGCAGTCCGAGGGCCGGGGAGGTAAAATCATCACTTTCCGGGATCTGATAATGGGGCTGGCCCGTTACGGGAATCTCCCACTCCTGTACCGGCTCCGCGATCCCGTCCCCGTTTTCCTCCATTCCGATAACCGGCCATCCGGCGTTCCAGCACATGGGCTGCAGATGGGTAATTCTCCCCAGGGCTCCTACATCCTGAAAATGGATGAACCAGTCCCGGCCGTCCGGAGTATCCACCCAGCCTCCCTGGTGAGGTCCGTTGACGCCGGTATTTCCCTGGTGCATCACGATCCGGTACTCGTACGGCCCCCAGATATTCCTGGAGCGCAGGGCCGACTGCCATCCGGAGGCCACTCCGCCGGATGGCATCAGCACATAATACCATCCGTCCTTCTTGTACATCTTCGGTCCCTCGGTGGTGGGGGCCATCTGAGTTCCGTCAAAAATCACTCTGGGCTCTCCCAAAAGCCCGCTGCAGTCCGGCTTGATCTCCACCAAGGCCAGCCGGTGCTTGATGCCGCAGCGGCTTTTTGCGAAAGCAAAGATCATATAGGCCCGGCCGTCCTCATCCCAGAATGGACAGGGGTCAATCCATCCCCTGGACTCGCACAGCAGGCTGCCTTCAAAGGTTCCCCTGGGATCCTTTCCCCGCGCCACGTAGATGCCCTCATCCGGCAGGGGGATAAAGACAAAAAATTCCCCCTTATGATACCGGATGGCAGGCGCCCAGGTTCCGGAACCGTGGGACGGTCTCTGGTATTTTTCAAAAGGAAGGGAATTTACACAGTAATTGATCAGCTCCCAGTGAACCAGGTCCCTGGAGTGCAGCAGCGGCACTCCGGGGAAGTAAGTAAAGGAGGACGCTGTCATGTAGAAGTCCTCCCCGACCCGGATGACATCCGGGTCGGAATAGTCTGCATATAAAATAGGATTCTGATAGGTTTCCATCATTCTTTTACCGCTCCAACGTTTACGCCCTGAATAAAGTATTTCTGGCAGAAGGGATAGATGATCATAAAGGGAAGAATGGCTACAATAACGGCAGCATTCTTAACCGTGTTCTCCGTTGCTCCTCCAATCGCGGAAGGCAGGTCGCTTCCCATGATCAGGGAGCGCAGCTTCATCTGGAAGTTGTACAGGTTCTCATTTGTAATGTAGAGTTTGTAGTTGGTGTAGTCGTTCCAGTAGGTTACTGCGAACATCAGTCCGATGGCAGTCAAGGCCGCCTTGGACAAGGGCAGCACGATCTTAAAGAAGATTACCATGGGGGAGCAGCCGTCCATCTCAGCGGATTCAAACAGGCTTGTGGGAATTCCTTCAAAGAAGTTTCTCATCAGCACCAGATTGTACACGTTGATGGCAGGCAGCAGGATAACGGACCACAGAGTATTGGTCAGACCCAGGTTGGTCATGACCAGGTAGGTGGGGATCATACCGCCTTTAAAGATCATGGTAAACAGCAGGATATTGGCAAACAGCTTTCTGCCGGGCATATTCCACTGGATCAGCACGTAGGCGCCCAGAGTGGAAATTGCCAGTCCTGCAAAGGTTCCTGCCACGGTGGTCAGGCAGGAAATCAGGAAGGGGCGGAACAGGGTGGGGTTGGTAAACACGGAAATATATCCGGCCAGTCCGAATTCTTCGGGGAGCAGCTTCATGCCGTAGGCCGTCTTCAGATCAAAGGAGTCCACCAGCACCTTGTACACCGGGATCAGCATGATGATGCTGATCACAATAAAGATCAGTACCAGCGCAATATCGAATGGCTTCAGTTTTTTCGTATTCATTCTCTCATCCCTCCTATACGATTCCTCTGCCGCGGACCTTGTAGCTTGCCCGGTTGCAGATGAGAACAAGAGCGCAGCCTACCAGAGAAGATACCAGGCTGACCGCCGTGGTGTATCCGAAGTCCGGAAGGGTGCCGGAGTTAAAGGTCTGGGAGTAAATGTAGGTCTGGAGCACGTCCGCTTTCTGGATCACCGCATCATTCTGCAGGACGAATACAGACTCAAACAGGTTCATAACCTTTGCCAGATTCAGGATCAGCACCGTGATAATGGTGTTGGCCAGAGCCGGCAGGGTGATATAGCGCATCTGGCTCCAGCGTCCGGCGCCGTCCATGGAGGCCGCCTCGTAGAGTTCGGGGTTGATCCCGGAAAGAGTGGCCATAAAGATGATGGTTCCCCATCCGGTATCCTTCCAGATGTTAATGACATAGAACATGAACCTCCACCACTTCTGGTCGCCCAAAAAGTAGATCCCCTCTTCTATTACGCCCAGCTTGATCAGGATCGCATTTAACAGTCCGGAGCTGCTGGGAGAAAGGATCAGGGTGAACACGGAAGCCGTTACCACCCATGACATAAAGTGGGGCAGATAGACAATGGTCTGGGTTACCTTCTTGAATTTTAAGAACCGCAGCTCGTTTAACAGCAGGGAGATCACCACAGCCATAAAGGTATTCAGCAGAAGCTTTACAATACTGAGGACAATGGTGTTGCCGAAGGCTCTCCAGAAGCCGGGCATGGAGAACATTCTGGTAAAGTTCTCCAGTCCCACGAATACCGGGTCCTTGATCCCCTTGTAGGTAAAGAAGGAATACCGGATTCCCAGCATGGGAAGATAGTGGAACACCAGGGCAAAAATCAGCACCGGTATAAACATAATATAGAAGCCTCTATAATAGTGAAGCTGGGCTTTCAGCGAACGCTTATGCACGTTGGCAGATGAAACCGAAGCCTGGGCTTTTTTACTCATACTCTCATTCCTTTCCTTATTAGTTCTGCTCCATCTCATTTAAGGAGTCCACGATCTTCTGGGACCACTCGGTTCCATGCTCCGCCTCGAACCGGGCGTAAGCCTCCTCCAGGGACACGCCCTGAACCACTACGTCCGCCACGATGGAACGCTTTAAGGTAGTCAGATCGCCGTTGTAGGTCGCCATCTCCGTGGTGGAGGGAACCAGCTTTTCCTGAACACAGTTGGCATTGAACAGTTCCTGGGATTCCCTGGTCACCTGGGAAACAGCATTCTGGCCCGGATCCGTATCCCACTCCACAATGGAAAGGGTGGGGTCCATGGTTGCCTTGGTATACTGAGTTCCGGGTTTCTCCAGGCTCTCCAGCATGTGGAATTCACCCTCTTCATAGGTATTTCCGCAGACCGTTTCCGCCTTGGTGGACCAGTGTACGCCCTCCACGCCGTAGGTCCAAAGGGTCTGCATATCCCCGCCGTCCATCATGGACTCGATGAAATATTTAAACACGCCCTGAGGATTCTCGCAGGTGGTGGTGATGCACCAGATGGGCGCCAGACGCTCGGTGTAGCTTCCCAGCTCCTCGATGGGAGGAAGGGCTACCAGCTCTCCGTCCAGGCCGTTGTTTTCCAGATTGGTCTTTAAGTTGTCTGCCCAGGTCCCGGCCCAGTAGGTAAATACGCCGAACTTGTCCTCATAGAATTTGTTGCGGCAGTCACTGGTGCCGTTGGTCAGGGTTTCACGGTCAATGTAGCCGGCCGTGTAGGCATCCCGGATCCTGGTCAGGGCATCTTTAAACTCCTGCTGGGTAAAGCCGTCGTACCAGACGCCGTTTTCATCCTGTTTAAAGGAAGGGGTGGCGCCCCAGTAAAACTCAGGCAGATAATTGGTATAGGGAGCTTCCTCTCCCACAAAACCCGCTGCGGACACGCCGTAGGTATCTCCGTTGACCCCATTTCCGTCCGGGTCCCCCTCGGTGAAGGCTTTCAGCATATTCATATACTCCTCGTAGTTGGAAGGAACCTCCAGACCGCAGTTGTCCAGCCATGCCTTTTTTACATAGGTAATGCAGCCGCCGCCTCTGGTGATGGGCATTCCGTAAAGATGTCCGTTGATCTTCATGTTGTCCACTACATCCTCGCCGGTAACCCGTCCGGAATTTTTCAGTTCGGAATTATCCCAGGTTTCGGTCATATCCCAGAGCGCGCCTTCCTCTGCATATCCGGTGTAGTAGCTGGAATTCAGTATGATGACATCCGGCCAGTTCTTCCGTCCGGATGCGAAGGTCTGTCCCACCACATCATAGTAGGCACTGTGGTCCGGCTGGATAAATTCCAGGTCGATCCCTGTCAGCTCCTCCCATCGGGCCTCAAATTCGTCCCGGCCATTCTGACGGTCGAATACCGTTGAGTCAACCATAACGGTAATCTTCTCCGGCTTTGCCACCTCTCCGTCCGCGGTTACGCTGCTCTGGGTCTGTTCGTCTGTGCTGCCGCTGTTGCAGCCCCCCAGAAGGGATACCGCCATGGCTGCCGTCAGGCCTGCGGCCGTCAGCTTCTTCCATTGTTTCATTCCCTCGTCCTCCTTTTTTCTTACGCGCCCCGCCTTTTCCGGTGAAACGAGGCCATCGGAAATATGGCGCGTTTTCATGACTACGACTTTAACATCTGTACCCTTCCAAAACAACGGCCAATTTTGAAGAATTTTATTCAGATTTCACCAGATTTTCCTTATTGCGCCCTTATTCCTGTCTATTTTGTCTAATTTTCCTTTTTCTCCCACCTTCAAAAGCCAGAAGGTTTTCTGAATCCACTCCATAGAAAATGCACGCCGAAAGATGCAGAATTTACGTCCAGTGTGCAACATTTATGATACTCCTCTTGATTTTTGCCCCTGGCCCCCTTATAATGAGGTCATGAAACGAATCCATTCCATATCTTTTAAATACAGACTTGCAATTTCATACAGCATCATTCTGGCTCTGATCCTGACGGCAGGAGCGGTCCTTCTTCAGAACGCCTACCACCGGCTGAAGCGGGAGGTAAATGTTCAGACGGAGGCTCTTTTGTCCTCCTCCGTCCGCCAGCTGGACAATCTTCAGAATCAGCTGGCCGATGCAGCCCGCCAGATCGCGTCCAGCTCCACCTTCCGCACCCTGGCTTCCTCCCGAAACCCGGACGACCCGGATTTTTCCTACACCGCCTACCAGACGCAGCAGGATTTAAAATTTATTCTTCCGCTGCAGGAACTGATTACCATGGGAACTCCTTTTGTCTACATGGAATCCAACGGCTATATGATCTCCTCCAGCAGTTTTTCCGAATTCCAGCGGTACGCCCGGTACGATTCGGCCTACGAGCCTTTTTTGTCCGGACAGGGGTTCCTGAACCAGAGCCTTTGGGAGCGTTTTATCCCCCTTGGGGAGGGAGATTCCGGTCCGGCGGAGGAATATCTGTACCTGATCCCGGTTCTTACCTCCCCCATGGCAGTGGGGACGCCGGCTTCCAGCGTACTCTGCTTCCGCTTTGACCGCAGGGTTCTGGATGAGGCATTTTCCACCATACCTGACGATTACCTTTACATGGTCAAAGCCTGGGATTCCAACGGGACCCCTATGCTCTCCTACGGCAGCGCGGAGCTTTCCCATGAATCCTTCTCCCCGACGGATCTGGCCTACCAGGATGGAGCGGCCCACTACTATTCCAATGAACAGGGGCAGATGCTCTCCATCTCCTTCCACTCCGACAACAGCGGTTGGACCTACTGTCTGGCCCAGCCGGCCTCCCAGGCCTACTACTCGGTAAACAATCTTCAGCAGCTGGCAACGGTGGTGGCCGGGGCCGCCGTGGTGATCGAGGCGGTTTTCATCATCTTTTTTACCACCCTCAACAGCCGTTCTGTCAATCAGCTCTCCAGTGCCCTGGCCTCCCAGGAATCCCTCACCGATTCCCTGGCCACCTTTGTGGAGGAGCACAAGCCTCTGATCGCGGAATCCTACATTCGCCGGCTGATGGAGGGCAGCATCACCACCAACGAGGAGATGGACCGAATCCTGGAGGAACTGAAGCTGAACCGCAGCGATTTTACCTACCAGGTCCTCTACACGGAAGCGACTTCCCCCGATGGCTCCCCGCCTGCGGTGGCGGATCTGCAGCTGTATATCCAGAACTACGACATTCTGGTGAAAGAAGCCCTGCGGCGGTATTTTCCTGACACCGGATACATCTACAAGCCGGGGGACCGGATTTTTGCCTGTCTCATCGCCCACCCCTCTTCTGTTTCCCAAAAGGACAGGGAGGAGGAGGTGCTGTCCCGCTTCCGCCAGTTCCACGAAGAGCTGCTGACCAAGTACAACATCTGGATCACCGGGGGACTGGGAGAGCAGAGTGAGATCGTCTCCTACATATGGAAGTCCTACCAGCAGGCGAAGAATGCCCGCTCCATCACCACCCAGGACCGCTATATTTTAAATTACAGCGACTTTCTGGAGGCCCGGGACGTCTACTACTTCCCGGAGAGCATGGCGGTGCAGCTGTCCGGCCTGATTTCCACCGGCAACAAAGCCCAGGTGGAAAGTATTTTCCGGCAGATCGAGGAGGAAAACACCTCCGCCCGTTCTCTGTCCTACACCCAGTTCCGCTGGCTTCTGACCGATATCCGCAATACGGTTTTCCGCAAGCGGCGCAGCCTGGATGCCTCTCTCATCACCACGCCGGAGAAAATCCAGCTTCTGGATCTGGTGGACCGGCAGTTTGAGGGGGATATGAGCCTCAGCACCCTGGAGACCATCTCCCTGGAGCTGTGCGACCTGTACGGGGTCAGCAGCGGAGCCGGCGGCCTGATTGTAAAGATCCAGGAGTACATCAACCGAAACTACATGGACCCGTCCCTGTCCCTGACCCGTATCTCCGAGGAGTTTCATATTTCCGAAAACTATTTCAGCTATCTTTTCAAGCGGGAGGTATCGGAAAATTTTTCCACCTACCTGGAAAAACTCCGGATGGCCAAGGCCAAGGAGCTGGTGACCGAATCAGATACCAGCATATCGGACCTGTACCAATACGTAGGCTACAACAATGCCGCCTCCTTCCGGCGGGTTTTCAAGAAAAATTTCGGCGTCTCCCCGCGGGAGATGCGGGACAAAGTCAATCCCCAGGCATAGGACGCCGGCGCAGCGCAAACAGAGCAGGAGCAGGTTTCCCTTTTGGAAAACCTTTCTCCTGCTCTGTTTTTGACTGCTGCGGGCACCTGGGCCCTGTCCTGTTGCATCTTTCCGTCCCGGTGTCCGCCTTCCTCTTTACTTGCGAATGATCTCCCTTACATTCTCTGCATCGATCTCCTTGCCGCTGCAGCCGGAAATCCGAACATTCTTCAGCTCCAGGGTATCCACGTTGCGCACATAGATTCCCGCCTTCGCCATCGGCTCCAGACCGCACATCATGGCGGGCACCGCAGGCTCCATCTCAGGCGCATAGCTGACAGACACGTTTTCAAAGCTCAGCTTTCCGATGGGCTTCTCCGGCAGTCCGTAAGCGCACACGGCCGCGTAGTGGGCGTTTACCGCATGGATATCCTTAAACGTAAGTTCCTTCACCTGGGGGGTGCGTTCATCCACCGGAAGGGGCTCCTTATTCTGGACATAGTCGGTTTTTCCGTCCGCATCGCAGAAGTAGAAGCAGTTGACCACAAATGGGGTCAGCACTCCGTCCATCCGGATATTCTCAAAGGTTACCTGGTCCACCACGCAGTCCTCTCCTCTTCCCCTTCTGGTCTTGATGCGCAGTCCACGGTCCGTGTTCTTAAAAATGCAGTCCCGAATGGTAAGGTTCTTCACCCCTGCACCGATCTCGGAGCCGATCACCACGCTGCCGTGGCCGTCGTTCATGGAGCACTGGCGGATGACCACATCCTCACATGGCGTCTTGTACGTCTTTCCCATATAAATCTTTCCGGACTTGATGGCGATGCAGTCATCTCCCACGGAGAAATGGATCCCTGCCAGCTCCACATCCCGGCAGCTCTCCGGGTCCAGACCGTCCGTATTCCGGGAATCCTTGGGATTTAAGACTTCCAGTCCCAAGAAGCGCAGGTGGTTGGAAAAATAGGGGTGTATGGTCCAGCTGGGAGAATTTTTCACCGTGATTCCCACCAGGTCCACATGCTCGCAGTGATTGAGGAAAATGGTCCTGGGCCTCCAGGCCGTTACCATCTGCTTGCAGTTGTACCACCAGTTCTCATGGCTGGCATTTCCGTTAACGGTTCCCCTTCCGTATATCTGTACATGCTTCACGCCCACACCGGTAATCAGGCCGCAGAACATGATCTGCGGGTCTCCTTCCCAGGTACCCAGGTTATATTCTCCCTCCCCGTCACTGCGGGCGATCATGCCCGGATAGTAGGGGAAACGGCTCCGGTCCGTCGCAGCGGAGAGCTCCGCCCCTTCCGCCAACTCCAGAGAAATGCCATCCTTCAGGAACAGGCACACAAACGAGTAGACACCGGCGGGGATCAGCACCCTTCCTCCGCAGGGACATGCCATGATAGCGGACTGAATGGCCAGGGTATCATCCTTCACCCCGTCCCCCGCGGCTCCGAACTGGCGTACATTCAGGGTGACCGTCTCCTTTTTGGTGTGAAAAGAAGTCTCTCCTGCCAGCTCCTCCCCCAGCTTTACGCATACCTGGTACTCTTGATCCGGCAGCAGATCATAAATGGGGGTAATCACCCGGTCCAGCTTTCCCCTGCTCTCCCCGTTGACCAGAAGCTCATAGGCTTCCTTCGTGTGATATACGCCGCCGTCTGCCATCTCCACCACGGCAAAACGGCCTCCTGTGCAGATTACCTTCAGTTCCTTCATGATGTCTGTTCTCCTTTCCAGTCTTTTTTCGGACGAAATTCCACCCACTCCGGCCTTGCGGCATGTTCCGCCCCGGGTCCGTAAGAGCCGATTTCCACAAAACGGCTTCTCTCCCTGGCCAGGGGCTTGTTCCAGTCGTGCCAGCCCTCCTTTTTGATGTGGGCGCCCAGATAGCAGTTCTCCAGGCGGACCTTTGCAAAATCCCTCCAGGGCCTTCCCAGATAACAGCTCTCCGCCTCCAGGGAGGGGGCCGCACGAAAGCGGCAGTTTCGGCATACAAAGCCTTCCTCCTGACCTTCGGGCGTACAGGGCGCAAATACATACCCCGGCTCCACCGAGCGGAATTCGCAGTCCTCAAAAAGAGCCGCAGCCCCTCCGAATACGAAGTCCACCCCGCCCTCGATCAGACAGTTTCTCACATACACCCTCCTTCTTTTGCGCTCCGTAAACTGTCCGGGTCCCAGAAAGCCGTCTTTCTGAATCTCCGTCGGCGGGAGAGGCGCCAAAAACAAGGTGTCCTGATGTCCCAGGATCCTGCAGTTTTCAATCTGCAGCTCATCTCCGTCTCCATAAAGGGCAATGGCCTGGCCCACCTTGTCCCCGGGACCGGATGTATTGGCAATGGTCAGATTTTTCAGTACCACCCGGTTTCCCGTCACCAGCATAGCGTAGGTTCGGAACGTCCCGTAGGGCCTTCCGTCCTGGTGGAGCTTTCTGGCATACAGGCTGCTTTCAAATCTTCCCTGCTCCAGAACAGCTCCGTCCTCCTTTACGTAAAACTGCCCGTCCCTCTGTTCCATCTTCTTTTCCTCCTGCATGTGCGAGCTTCTGCAAATTTGTCACGGTCACTATAACACCCGCCGGAAAGGAATTTCAACAAACAGTTTTTCACATGACTGTCCAGAACTTACCGAGGTGCCCCAAATCCTTCCTTTTCCGCATCTTCATAAAATCTGCTATTTCTTCGTAAATGCCATCTGTGCTATGATGATGCCATGGTTATTCTCAGGATTGCAGCAGCGCGGCAATCCTGCATGATATTATTTGGAGAAAAAGGAGAACAATAATGGAGATTCTGGACCGTTACATCGAGCAGCTTCTGGAGCAGAGCACGCCACAGGCCCCCATATGGAACATTGAAAAAATCAAGGCCGGCAAAAAGCCTTCCTGGAACTATATCGATGGCTGCATGATCAAAGCCGTAGTAGAACTCTATCAGATCACCGGCAAATCCTCCTATCTGGAATTTGCCGACCGTTTTATCAGCTATTTCGTCAACGAGGACGGTTCCATCCGCTCCTACGACCCAGAGGAGTACAATCTGGACAATGTCAATGCCGGCAAAACCCTTTTTGACCTTTACCGCCTGACCGGACGCGAAAAATACCGCAAAGCCATGGACACCATTTACGGCCAGCTGGTTCATCAGCCCAGAACCTCCACCGGAAATTTCTGGCACAAGAAGATCTATCCCAACCAAATCTGGCTGGACGGCCTCTACATGGCCCAGCCCTTCTATATGCAGTACGAAGCGGAGTACCAAAACGGCGAAAACTGCCTGGATTCCTATGAACAGTTTCTCAATGTATACCGCCTCATGCGGGACCCCCTAAACGGCCTCTACTACCACGCCTACGACGATTCCCGCCAGATGTTCTGGTGCGATAAAGTTACCGGGCTTTCCGACAGCTTCTGGCTGCGGGCCCTGGGCTGGTACGCCATGGCTCTGGTAGATACCATGGATGTGATGCCTGCCTCCCTGTCCGGAGAGAAAGAACAGTTAAAATCCATCTACCGCCAGCTCATCGATGCCATGCTGCCCTATCAGGATGCGGAAACCGGCATGTGGTACCAGGTGGTCAACCGGGGGGGCATCCGCCCCAATTACCTGGAGACTTCCGGCTCCGCCATCTTCTCCTTTGCCATCTTAAAAAGCGTGCGTCTGGGACTTCTGGATGAATCATACCGCTCTGCGGGCCTGAAGGCCTTTGAGGGCATCTGCCGGACACAGCTTTCAGAAAAGGACGGAAAACTCCAGCTGGGCGGCATCTGCCTGGTGGCGGGTCTGGGAAATAAAGAAATGCGGGAAGGAACCTTCGATTACTATATGAGAGAACCGGTGGTCCAAAACGATGCCAAGGGCGTGGCTCCCCTGGTGCTGGCCTATGTGGAAACCATGTGGCTTTCCCATCTTTCTTAAAAGTGCCCGCCGCAGGTTCCGCAGGACAACAGAGGACTTCTCACCGGGTGTGGAATGTGATATGATGGACTCAAATGCCGGAGTTACAAAGGAGGTTTCAAAGATTGAAAATGAAAAGTAGAGGGTATCCATTCCCTTAATCGCATGACAAACAAGCCATCTTTCGGTGGCTGCTTTAAAAATTGAATATTAAAAAGTTAAGGTTACGCAGTTGCTGACTTGATTTTATA
>DWYS01000120.1 GCA_019118585.1 Candidatus Enterocloster faecavium
TGCGGAATCGGCTGTCTGTTCCTTCTGTACGGCCTGTACCGGGCCCTGGGCCGGCCCGGCATGTCCGTGGTGCTCACCGTCATTTCCCTGGGAACCCGTGTGGCCCTGGCTTATGTGCTCTCCGCCGTACCCTCCATCGGCGTGGCGGGAATCTGGGCCGCCGTTCCCATCGGCTGGGCCCTGGCCGATGCAGCGGGGCTGGGGTATTATCTGACGAAGAGGAAGAAACTCCTGGCCTAAAACTGTTCGTTCTTCCAGTTGTGGTTCATCTCCGTGCTGGAGGCCGTGGCCTTCTGAAGCTGGTAGACGATCTCACTGAAATATCTTGGATTCACTTCATCTAAGGACAATGTGTCCTCATCTTTGGGCCGGTCATAGACATAGCTGCCTCTCCGGACCGTTCCGGTGCGGTAAAATACCGCGTCGTACACCGTCACCATCTCCCCTTCTCCGGACACAAAGCTGCCGGAGAAGGTCAGATTCACGCTGATCTTCCCGTCTTCCCGGTAAAATTCATAAAACCCTCCCCCGTCCTGAACGGAGCCCCGGTACCATCCCAGGGACTGGAGCTTGCCAAACAGCGACAAATCCATCACCATCCGCCCGCCGAACCGTTCCATGCGCTTCTTCCCCTTTTCCTCCGGGGTCACGGAAAATACGGGCCGGTCCAGCTGTTCGATGGACTGCTCCACCTCATAATCCTCCAGCTGCTGCTTCCAGGCTGAAAGCTCCTCTGCCTTCAGCTCAATGGGATGGACCAGGCCGATCGCCCCGTCAAGGGGCAGTTCGTACTCCTCCTCATCCATGGTGTTGAAGCTGCCGTCCTCCATATAGCGGAAGGTCTCCAAAAGCCGGTCCTCCTGGTACACTCCCCAGATCAGGCTGATGGCAAACTGGTGCATCACCGGATTCTTCACGAACAGCTTCTCCCAGTCCGAAACCTGCCATTTGCGGTTAATGGAGAGGGCCTGCTCCAGCCTCAGCTTCTGGGTGGATACCACCGCCTTCATCTGCTTTTTCAGCGCCTTGAACCGTGCGCTGGCCTCCTGCGCCTTCTCCGGATCATCGTTCTTTCCGGGAGCCGGCAGGGATTTCAGTTTTTTCCCATTCTGGTCCTGAATCTCCAGCTCCAGGGAGGGAGACAGATAGACTGTAAAGCGGCGGGGGCCGTAGTCAAAGGTCTGGCTCATATCCTCCCCGAATCCCAAATCCGGCACAATGCGGTCCGCCAGCTCCTCCGGCGTCAGATCCAGCTTCTTTGCCGCCTCCAAAAGCGCCTTCCCGGCGGCGGCTTTCACCTGTTTGAACTTGAATTTACGGGAAATGCTGTCCACGATCAGAAGGGCCTCCGGCTCCGGGCTGAGGGCCAGGGCATAGACGGCATCGCAGGCAATGGCTCCCCTGGCGTTCTGGGGCCACTGACTGATCTGATGCTTCATCCGGCTCACCGCCTCCCTGCCGCCAAAAGCGGACACAAAGGAAAGGATCCATTTCTGCTTGGCAGAAGCTCCCTGCTCCATCCACCGGTCCCATACCTGGCAGGCAAATGCCTCCAGGGAACGGGGTTCCAGCTCATCTTTTAAAAGAGCCAGAGCCTGGGCCGGGTTTTCTTTGGAGCACTCCTGAGAGCCCACCAGCAGGGCCGCCAGCAGCTCTTTCGGAGCCTGGGAGCCATCCTTTTTCTTCACCGGCAGAAAGGCCGTGTCAAAAAGCCACTGCACCCGGCGCTTCTTTCCCCCTTTTAACAGGGACGCTGCCAGTTCTTCTGCCGTCCCTGGTCCGGCGGCGCCAGATGGCTCCTGCGCCCCTTTGCTTCCGTTCTGGACCGCTCCAAGTCCCAAAAGCCCCCGGCAGCGGGCAGCCACCTTCTGGCTCTTCTCCTTTTCAAGCAGCTTCTCCAAATCCTCCCGAAACCGGGTCACATCCCATTTGCTGATTACCTCCAGGGCCATTTCCCTCTGGGCGGACTTTTTGGAGGACAGCATAGCGCGGATGTCCTCCGCCCACTCCGGATGGCCCGCGTAAACTGCCGCAAGCAGCTCCTTTACCTGCTTGGAACCGTCCCCTGCACAGGACAGCAATGTCTCTTTATACTCCTGGTAAAATGCGTCCATAGCGGAAATGGCAGCATAGCGGGCAAACACCGACCCCTGGGCGGCGATGGCAGGCAGCTCTTTTCCCAATTGTTCATGGCGGGATACCAGGTAAGCCGCAGCGGCGTCCATACACTGATTTTTATCCGTCTGGGAATAGAGCGCACCCCATGCCAGATCCGCTCCCCGAAGCTGCTGGGCGGCCGAAAGTCCGGCCTTCTCCTCCAGCTCCAGAAAATGCCTCATCTGCTCCTTCCGGTTTCCCTTCCACGGAAACCAGAGCTGATTAATCCGGTAGCCCTGGTCCGCCAAAACATAGACTGCCAGGCAGCGCAGAGTAAAGTCATCCTCCCCATAGAGGGAAATATAATTGCCCAGCTCCCGGTCATATCCATAGCCGCTTTTGATGCCGGCTGCCTGGGCTGCCAGCTGGTCCAGATCTTCCCCGGTCATCAGGTAATGCTCTGCCAGCTTCTGAAGATTGACGTCCGGAAAACATTTTGCCAGCGTCTGAGCCGTGTTCTTCCGCTTTAATTCAATCCCCTGGTCCGCCGCCGTTCTGGCGACCACAGGAGCCGCCCGGCGGATCAGGTCCTGGATTTCCCTGTTCCCGCCGATCATAGCTCTGGAAGCCGCCCCGGCAAATTCCGCAGCCCTGGTCCGGTTCAGCTGGCAAAGCAGAGACAGCCAAAGCTCGTTTCCATTTCCAAGACCCGCCTGTTTGGAAAGGAGGAGCTTCTCAACCGAAAGATGGGCCGCCAGCCACGGAACCTGCTCCTCCATCCTTTTTGATGGAAGGGACCACCATGCTCCGGCCAGCACGCTCCAGGGGGAAAGATGCAGGCACAGGGTCAAAAAACGTTCTCCTGCCGGTGTATACTCCCTTGCCAAAAGGGCGCACACGGCCGCCTGGAGGGCAGGATAGGGGAACAGCTGGATGGAGGATAAAGCAGCCTCCACAGACTTTGAGAGGGGCTCATCCGCGTTTCCTCTCTCCACATACCGCTCCAGTTCCTGCCGCTGACCGGGCGTACAGGACCTGGCTGTCATTTCCTCCAGAGCGCGGCGGATGGAAGCATTTAAAATCTCCTTCATCTGTCCGCTCTCCTTGTCCTCCCCTCCCAGAAGCTTCCGGAAAAATCCCTGTTTTTTCTCTCCGGCCGCATACAGGTACACGGCGGCGAGGGCAGCCTGGGCGTCCGTCCGCTGTCCCCTCCACTGATTCCGGGCCGCCAGCAGAAGGGCGGGATCCTTCTCTCCAATCTGAATCAGGTTCCGCAGACGTATGTTCCTCCCCTGGCGGAAATAGGCCTCTGCCAAGAGGGCTGCCTCCGCCTCCGGACCCAAAAGGCTGGAAATGGAATCTGCACCGCCTTTTCCATCGTCCCACATGGTCTCCTGGAGGGCAAAGATTATGGAAGGACCTCCCACAGCGTAAAGAGCCCGGATCAGACGGCTGCACATTTGAGGATGGCTGCGTTTGAAACGGGTCATAAGGGGTACGGCATTCTGGCCGCCGCTTACCACCCCCGCCACCTGAACCGACAGGGGCAGCTGTCCTGCCCGGCTGGCCATCTGGCTCCTCCTCTGGTCCGCCTGCCTGCCAAAATCCACCTGCTTCAGCCCTTCCAAAAGGCTCTCATCCCCCGGCTTCTCCGGGTCCAGATATTCCATCAGCTTCTCCCTGCTGTCTCCCTGAATCTCCAGCTCATCCAGTGTTTTCTCGATCTCCTTGCGAAGATGCTCCTCCCCGATTCTCATTCTGCATTTCCCCTTTCCTCTTTTTTCCAATTCTCCTCTACTAAATCCAAAGATATCTTCTCCCGGCAAAGCTCCACATACCGTACCATGCGGCACACCGCCCGTGTCAGCGGCTCCGGGTCCTTCTCCTGGACGTGGCGCTGTCCTTCCAGAAGTTCTCCGATCTCCTTCATTCCTGCCCCGCCGGTATGCAGGCCGGTACGCTCACAGCGCTCCCCCAGCCTCTGAAACCGTTCCCCCGTTTCCGGCGGGCAGCTTGCAGATCCGCACTGGAGCAGATCCGTCAAAGCCGTCATCAAGTCATCCAGAAGCTCTCTCATCCTCTCCCTCCCCAATTCCGGTAAATTTCAATGGGATACAGCTTCAGCCGCCCTTCCTCCACATAGCAGATTCCCAGAACGGCAGCCCTCATATCCGGTTCCTTCTCCAAGGACCGGACGAACTGCTCCAGGGTACTTACCACCCGCTCCTCCTCCTTCCGGTATTTGACCTCCAGCACCAGGGACCTGCCCTGCCCGTCCAGAAGGATCAGCCGGAATACCTGGCGGATCTTATCGTACTCCTGCTTCCGGTATCCCTTTGGAATGACCAGTACCACCCGGTCTGCCTCAGGGCCGTCGGGGAAAAAGGAACGCTTTTCCTGAAACATTTTTTCAAAATCCTCATACTGCTTCAGAGCACATACGCTCTCCCATGGTTTCACCATCCCCAGGATAACAGCCCGGCTCTGTTCGGAGGATGAGAGTCTTCTGTCACTGGAAGCTCTGCCCCCCTGAAGCTCCAGTTTTTTTTCATAGAGGGTCCCCATCTCTCCCTCCAGCTGCCATGGAGCCGGATGATATCCTGCATGTTTCCGGCGGCCGGGCTGGTCGTAAAATACGGGCCGCACCCAGGTGTAGGTGTAAAATTGCTGCCGGTTCATCTCCCAAAAATAATAGATCACCCCGGCGTAACCGCTGTCCCCGTGAAATTCCCGCTCTCCCAGGAGAGTAAGCGTCAGGGCCGGACAGGGTCCATACTCCGTCCGGAAGGAGCCGGCCAGCTTTTGAAACTCTTTTTCATCCCCGGCACAGGTCAGCTCCCGGGCCCTGCGGTAGATGCCTGCCAGCAGCCTTAAAAGTTCCTCATCCCGGTAAGCGGCGATTCTGGAAAAATACCGGCGGTACACCCCTGCCGCCGTCCGAAGCTCCCGCTCCAGGTTTGGGATCTGCCTGCTGTGGCACAGGGCCGCCATCTGCTCCATGTGGTCGCAGACCGAATCGGGCAGACGGGAGATCCCCGTCTGAAACTGCTCGGACACCAGACGGCAGACCTGATCCGCAATTCCCTTGATCTCCTCCTGGCCGTCCTCCTCCTGCTGCTCCTGCAAGAGCGCATCAGCGGATATCTTCCCCTTCCAGATCTGATAGCAGAGAAGGGCCTGAGCCTTGTGGACGCACATCTGGCGGCTGTGGCAGGAGCAGGCGGAGTGCTCCACCGGAACCAGAAGCCGGACATTGGCCGGCTCCCAGGAAAGCTTTACGGTGACAATGGAGGTCTCCCTCATCTCCGGCAGACCCTGGCTTTGGATTCTGGCCGCCAGGCTTCCCAGCTTCCGGGGTCCTAAAATCTTTTTCAGCTTATCTGCGGGGTAATCCAGAAGCGGTGAAAAATCCGTTTTCTTCTCCGCCTCCTCCTCCGGCTTTCCTGACTCTTCCCCCTGTTTCTCCTTCTCCCGGTCCGCCGCCTGCTCCCTGGCCCAAAGGATGGCAGTCATAAGATGGCGGCAGATCCCCCTTGAAGGGCAGGTACAGGTGCTGTCCCCCAGAGAAGGACGGAGGGTGCAGGTCTCCCCGCCAAACTCCAGGACCGCTTCCTCCCCCTGGATTCGGACCAGAGGAGAATAACCCTGAAGGTCCTTTTTGCCCCGGTTCACTGTGCCCTTATTGCTAAGACCCGTAAGGTAATCCTCGTCCGCCCGGGCCAGGGCGGCCCTTAATCCCTCAGGAAACTGCTCCATACCGACTCCCTCCTCCCGGCCGTCAAATCCCGGCCGGCCTGTTTATGACATCATTTTTCCCAAATAATCTCCCAGCTGCTCCGGCGTCATGGCCCCCACAAAGGCCCCCATATCTGCCAGTGTCCTGGCAATGGTGCGATTGTATGCCGGGTTGGCATCCTGGTCCAGAGCCGTCAGGGCCGCTACCTTCACCCCGCTCTCCAGCAGATCGGAACACACTCCGTAAAGGTTGGCCGCCGGCCCGCCCTCGCACAGGTCGGAAACCAGCACCAGCAGGGTTTTATGGGGAGAAGAGATCAGACCTTTGCAGTATTCCAGGGCTCCCGCGATATTGGTCCCTCCTCCCAGCTGCACGCTCATCAGCACCTCCACCGGATCATCGGCGTAACCGCTTAAATCCACCACCTGGGTGTCAAAAATAACCAGCCGTACCTCCACCATGGGCAGCCGGGCAAAGATGCCCGCCATAATGGCGCTGTGGATAATGGAGTCCGTCATGGAGCCGCTCTCATCCACCGCGATCACCACCCTCCAGGAATTGTACCGCTTCACCCGGCCGTTAAAATAGACCTGCTCCAGAAGCAGCCGCTTCTCCTCCCGGTCATAGTGGGCCAGATTTTTCCGGATCGTCTTTTTCACATCCAGATTCCGGATGGAGCGCACCGGACTGGAGGTATTTTTCTGGATTTTTCCCAGAAGGGAACGCTCCAGATCCATCTTCATCCGCTCCGTAAGCTGCGCTGCCACCTTTCGCACGATCTCCCTGGCAGCAGCTAAAACCTGGTCGCTCATCAGGTGCTTCAAACTTAAAATCGTTCCCAGAAGGGCCTGGTTGGGTTCCAGTTTTTCCAGTACCTCCCGGTCCGTCAGAAGCTCCTTCAGCTGATAGCGCTCCAGGGCATGGCGCTCCAATACCTGGACCGTCTCCTTTGGAAACAGGCGGCGCACTTCATTGAGCCAGGCGGCCACCGTCAGGTGGCTTGCCTCCAGGCCTCCCTTCTCCTGCCGCTCATCCGCCTTCTGCTCCCTGCTGTAGAGAAAATCCAGGGCTTCATCCATCCCTTTTAAGCTTCCGGGAAGCCCCATATGACCCGAAGCATACTTCCCCAGCACCAGCCTCCATCGGTTCAGCACCGCTTTGTCGCTTATGGGCAAATGTTCCATTCTCTTTCCCTCCTCTAAAGCCTGGCGGCGGCCCACTCATCCAGTTCTTCCCCGTATTCATACTCCCGGGCATCCACCGCCCTCTGCCTGCGCACAGAGGCCGGGCCGGCCCCGTGGAGAGCCGCAGCCCTTGCCGCAAGACGGTCCGCCTCCACCGGCGCAAAATAGCTGAAGGCCAGCCGCAGCTCCGGCAGAAGGGAGATAAATTCCTCCTGGCTTAAACGGGCAAAGAGCCCGTCCAGCATCACCGTAAACTCCTCGTGAACCAGAGCCAGGTCACGGGAGGTGGAGAAGAGTCCCCTGAGGAACACAGCAGAGGAGCGCATCTTCTCCCCGGTTCCCATCAGATACCCGGCGCAGATGCGAAAAATCTCCTCCCTCCTGTCCGTATCTGCGCCGTAGAGAAGCCCTAACACCCCGCCGTGAAGCCCAGGATGGATCTTCACGTCCCCGGCCATGGCCTCAAAGGTCTCCATCAGTTCCCCCCGTCTTTTGGCAAACTCTTTTCGCCCGGTAAGCTCGTAGAGAAGGGCGCACACCTGGATGCAGTCCGTCAGCTGCTCATCCCTGATCCTGGTCATGGAAGGCAGAAGCTGGCTCAGCTTGACAAAACACATCTCCAGAAGTTCCTCCAGTTCCCTCTCCTCCTGGCGGTAAAGGGTCCTCAGGCGGCACAGGGTATTGAAACTGGCGCAGGCCTTTCCCAGGGAGAAAAAATCTCCGTCCGCGGCCAGGATCTCTTTCATCCGCCCGCCAAAAATCCGGGCCGCATCGGGAAGCCCCATGAGAAAGCTCCAAATCATCAGACGGGCCCCTTCCCCGGCCAAGGCAGCCCGGTCCATGCCCTCCTCCAGCTCCCTTTTGCAGGCTTCCTCCACCGTAGCCCCGGATACGGAATGGTCAATGAGCGCAGCCATAACCGGCCCGCTCCACTGATAGCTCCAGATTTCCCGGATCAGGTTCCGGTCCCGTCCGCTGAGCAGATCCGGTCCCTTCTGCCGTCTGGCAAAGCCGCAGTCCAGAAAGCTGGTCCGGTAGAAAAAGGCGCTGATCTTCCGGTGTCTGGCCGAGGTAAAAATGTTCAGCACCACCTGGCTGGCCGTACTTTCCTGGATCTTCAGCCGGAAGGTACGGCACTGTTCCTCGAAATCTTTTACAAGGGGAGGGACCAAAGCCTGGTCGCAGAGTTGTCCCACAGCCTTTCCCGTTAAAAGCCTGCCTAAAATCCTAAGGGGCTCCGAGACAGCCGGGGACACCTCCCCCTTCACAAAAGAGCTGAGAACCGCATCCTGTAGCTCATATAAGCCAGGCTGTTCCTTTCCCCGAAGCTCGGCCAGCCCCCTGGCCATATCCATAGCACAGATTTCATCGTAGGCGGATAGGACAAATCCTCCCTGTCTGAGACGCCGCCCCGTCCCCACCAGAAAGTCCAGTACAGCCTCATCCCAAGGCAGCTCCTTCCCCTCCTCCATCATGGTCCAGACCCGGTCATAAAACCCAGGTGACGGCATCCCGCTTGCATAGCCGTTTAAGGAGTCAATAGCCTCCATGGTGTAGGCCATTGGATAGACGCTCTGACCCCCTCCCGAAATGCCGGAGCTTTTCTCCCCTTCCTCCGGGTGCAGCAGTCCCCAGGTGTGAAAGCCTCCCGTGACCACCAGTACCCGCTGAAACTGGTCCCGAAACTGGCCGATCCGTTTCGCCATGTGGCGCTCCCTGGCCAGACATCCTTCCCTTTTCATCTCCTCTGCCGGCGTATTCTGCCGGGCCAGAAGGCAGTAAGCATGGAGCTGAGCCACAAATTCCCGGGTGCTCATGGAAAAAGCCCGGATTTCAAAATATTTTTCCCAAAATTCCTCAAAGCTGCGAAGCCCCGTTTTCTCACACAGAAGCTGCACAAACCGACTGCGGCTCAACAGATGGTCATCGTTGTAGGAGACCTTCTCCTCCTCTGAGAGAAGCCCCTGGTCCCTGGCCGTAGCCATGAGGATTTCCCCGTATGGAAGGTCGATCAGATGGCAGCTGCTCCCCAGGGCCAGTGCCTCCTTCATAGCCACATACTCCGGGGAGCAGGCTGTAAAGGGATAGTAGCACTTATAGGCACCCTTCTCCTTTCCCAGCCGGCCCTCATTGTCCTGAAAAGAATAGTACAGGGCCAAGGGCGTTTTGGACTCCTCCGAGGCCAGAATGGAGATCAGGGGATCGGCATTTTCCGGTCCTTCTATGAGAATACAGTCCGGACGGTATTCCTCTATGGCCTTTTTCAGATGCCAGGAACAAGCAGGGCTGTGGTGCCGGATGGGAAAATAAAGACAGGGCTCGGAGTAATCAAAGGGGATTACCTCAGCTGCCGTCTGGCCTCGTAATAATTCTTCCATAGTCCTCCCTCTTTCTGGGACTTGTCCCGCACTACGGTGTAAAAATAGCTCCTCAGCTTCTCCAGGTCTTCCTTGGACTCCTTCCTGACCGCTCCCACCAGATTCTGAACCATACAGTCCATTTCCATATGTCCGTCGCCGTAATAGTAGGCGTTCATCATGGTCTGATAATAGACCGACACCGCCTCTGCCGTGCTCATCACGCCGCCCGGGGAGTCAATGCGGTGTCCCATGGAGGAGACACCCTCCCGCAGCTCATGGAAGGTGGAGGCCAGAAGCTCTGCCGCATCCTCATCGGGCTCCATCTTGAGTCCGGCGGACCTGGACATCTCCCGGACCTCATTTAAGATAATCTGTTTTTCCAGCCTCACATCCCGCACCGGCTGAACAGTCTCGAAATTGAACCGCCGCTTCAGGGCGCTGCTCATCTCATTGACGCCCTTGTCCCTGGTGTTGGCGGTGCCGATGACATTAAATCCGGGCCGGGCAAAGAGCAGTCCCTCCTCCCCCAGATCCGGCACATTCAGCACCTTATCGCTCATGACGCTGATCAAGCTGTCCTGGATCTCCGCCGGAGTCCTGGTGATCTCCTCAAACCGGGTCAGGATCCCCTTCTCCATTCCGGTGTACAGGGGAGAAGGCACCAGAGCCTGGCGGGAGGGACCATTGGCCAGTAGAAGCGCATAGTTCCAGCTGTATTTGATCATGTCCTCCGTGGTTCCGGCAGTCCCCTGGATGGTATTGGTGCTGTTGCCGCTGATGGCTGCGGAGAGCAGCTCCGACAGCATGGTCTTGGCCGTACCTGGCTCTCCCACCAGCATGAGTCCCCGGTTTCCCGCCAGGGTAATGATGCAGCGCTCCACCAGAGCGTCATTTCCCAGGTATTTTTTCTGGATCCGGACCTCCTCCCCATCCAGAACCAAAGGTTCCCTGCGGCCCAGGATGAAATCCCGCACCGCCCTGGGACTCAGCTTCCACCCCTCCGGCTTCCGGTTGTCCCCGTCCGCCTTCTCCAGGGCTTTCAGTTCTTTTTCGTATCGCAGCTCCGCAGGCCTGCGGATTTGGTTTGCAGCGTTCATGGTTTGTCCTCCCATTTATTCCCACGTAATGTCTCTGAAACGATTATACCTGAAACCACAGTACAAATCAATTCGCAGCCCTACAGTCCGTGCATCTTAATGCCTTTCTCCGCCCATCACCTTGCAGAACACCACAGCCGCCATCGTACTCAGGGCCGTAGCCGCAATAGCAGGCCCCACAATGGCCGCCGGAGCCGCGCTCCCGTACTGGGTCCGGTACACGATCATGTTGATGGGGATCAGCTGCAGGGAGGAAATGTTGATGATCAGAAAGGTACACATCTCATTTCCCGCCTCCCCTGCTCTGCGTGCAGGCCCCTCCGCCAGTCCGGCTCTGCGCTTCTCCTCCAGCTTTTTCAGCTCTTCCATGGCCTTTAGGCCGGCGGGTGTAGCCGCCCACCCCAGGCCCAGAAAGTTGGCGATCAAATTGACGGAAATCTGCCTGGCCGCCTCGGAATCAGGCGGAAGCTCCGGAAACAGAAATTTCAGAACCGGCCTCATGAATCCGGACAGACGTTCGATCAGCCCTGCCCGCTTTCCCGCCTCCAGTATGCCGGTCCACAGAACCATTACCCCAAGCATAGCGATGCACAGGGAAACCGCCTCCCCGGAGGCAGCCAGCATCTCATCGGTCACCTGGCCTAACGTTCCGTGAAAGGCAGCCCATGCGATTCCTGTGAGAATCATTAGCGTCCATAACATGTTCAGCATAGCAGTCCTCTGTGGATTCTATTGATCGTTACTACTTTATGTAATCAGGGAACTATAGATGATAAAAAGGCCGCAAGGCTGCGGCAGTTATATTTCTCTACCAGATTCTTTTTATCTAGGATATCAAGCTCTCCTCTCCCCTTGCTTTTATCCCATTTTTCAGGTATACTGGAAGAGAAACCGGGCCGGCTGCCGGTTTTTAAGAGAAAATCGAAAAAAATTTAAAAAAGAAACGGGGTTTTATTATGAAGCAGCTGAGAGTCTTCTTGCTGCGTTTGAAACAGGAACTTAAAGACACGTTCACCTTCAAAAGAACGTTCTCGATTCTTCTTGGAACAGCCATCATTTCCTTTGGAATCACCAACATTCACAGCCGGGTGGGTATTTCCGAGGGGGGTGTATTGGGACTGCTCCTTCTCTGCAACTTCTGGCTGGGAATTTCATCTTCCATCTTGTCTCCCCTGCTGGACGGCTTGAGCTATCTTCTGGGTTTCAAATACCTGGGCAAGGAATTTTTAAAGACTTCTATCTTTGCCTCTGTCAGCTTGAGCTTCTTTTACCGGGTGTGGGAGTCATTTCCGCCTATGCTGCCGGACCTCTCCGGGAATCCGCTGATCGCTTCCATCATGGGAGGACTGTTCATCGGTGTCGGATGCGGCCTTGTCGTGCGGCAGGGAGCTTCCAGCGGCGGCGATGATGCTTTGGCGCTGGTCATCTCCAAAGTTACCGGATGGAAAATTTCCAGGGCCTATCTGTTTACGGATGTGACGGTGCTGGTATTGTCCCTGTCCTACATTCCGCTCACCAGGATCATCTTCTCGTTGATCACGGTGACCATCTCTTCCTTCCTGATCGATTTTATTTCTTCCTGGAGGAAAGATTCCGACGAGGACAGCAGCTCTGAAAAGCAGAAAGTCTCCGGACAGACTCTTGTCCCGGATTCCGACTCTTCCCGATAAATAAAATAACCCGATGAGGGATCACAGTCGGTCTCAGCGGGTATTAGGTAAAAACTTAGGGGTTTCCAAACGGAAACCCCTTTTCTGCAGAAATCCAAATTATAATTGTTCCGGACAGCGCATCCCCTGAGGACGCCTAGTCTTCCTGCCCGGTCAAGGCAGGAATATATATTTCCAGGTAGTGATTCAATTTTTCCCCAATAAATACGGTCATCATGGCATTGACATAGACGGTTTCCTGAGGTTTGTCCCCCTGGCTTATGGCCCATTCCCTCATCTGCTCCACCAGCTCTTTCTCCGGGCACACATGTTCCGACCGGATCACACAGTAGATACAGGGGCGCTTCTCCGTAGTCCGGCAGATTAAATTCTCCCCGGCCTCCTTCAGATTCAGACAGTCCGCCACCTTCTTGTAGACAATCATCTGGGTCTCCTTATGGCTCAGCCCTTCCTCCTCTGAATAGGAAAATACGTTGTAGAAATAGGTCATATCCAGACCGCTCTCACCGGCGGAGATGCGGAACCACTCCTTCACTCCGTCCTCCTGGGAATCGCAGCGGTCCACCACATAGCCCTCAGGAAAATTCTGAAAGCTGAAGTTTCCCAGACTGTTTTCAATGGAATCCAGGTCCTGTGCTACCAGACGGAGCCTGGCAATAGCCTGATAATGGCGGCGCAGTTCTTCTTCCTCCTCCTTCAGGCGGTGCATCACGTGGTCCTTTAAAAGGCCTTCCTTTACATCCTTCCCCAGGATCCCGTCAATCTCCTCCAGGCTGGCGTTCATTTTCCTGTGATACACGATGTACATCAGCTTGTAGAGATCCTCCTGGGAATAGCATCGATAGCCATTTTCCTTCTTCCTGGCCTTGATGATCCCCTTTTTTTCATAAAAACGCAGGGCATCACAGCTGAGCCCCACGATTTTGGCCACATCGCCAATCTGATATTCTGCTTCTCTCATCTGTCCTCACCTGTATCGTAAACCGGGACCCCGCCTGGCGGAATCCCGGATCATTTCTTCTACCCTACACTATAAATCGAACTCTCATACAGGTCAATTCCAGATAGAAAACTGTAATAAAATTGTAAGCTGACTACTCTTTCTCCCCATTCATCAGCGCATCCATCACCTCATCCACGGTGGTGATCCGCTCCGCCCGGTAGGCATTGCTGCCGCAGAAGAGAAGGGCGTTGTCCTCATCCCCCTGGGCCGCGTTTACCAGGGCCTGGGTGATGCAGTAGGGGATCTTTGCGATATCGCAGTGCTCCAGGCATCGGTAGCACTTCGGGATCGGCGGCCGTTTTCCGCTGTTTACCTGGGCCATAAAGGAATTATAGATGGCCCGTCCCGGCATCCCTACCGGGCTCTTGATAATGATAATATCCTCTTTTTTAGCCTGGATATAGGCCTCCTTGTAGGCCAGAGGAGCATCGCACTCTTCCGTCGTCACAAAGCGGGTGGCCACCTGCACGCCATCGGCTCCCAGCTCCAGCTGGTGGATCAGATCCTCATGGGTATAAATTCCACCTGCCACCACCACGGGAACCTTCACGCCGTACTTCTCCCCGTAGCCTGACACAACCTTCAGAATAGCCCGGATTTCTTCATCGTAGGCGTCCCGCTTGTAGGTAGCCGGCACATCCTCCGTATCCGCTCCGTAAGCAGTCAGCTGCTCCAGGGAAAATCCCAGATGTCCTCCTGCCAAAGGCCCTTCAATTACCACCAAATCCGGAGCCATATGGTACTTTCTGTCCCACAGCTTGCAGATTACCGTAGCCGATTTTGCGGTAGATACAATGGGGGCCAGCTTTACCCTGCGCCCGGGAACGCCCCCCATCTCCTCGTAGGCTTCCTTCACATGTTCCGGCAGGGTAACCGGCAGCCCGGCCCCGGAAACGATCAGATCCGCTCCCGCCTTTACCGCTTCCTTTACCCAGCGGTCATAATGCTTGGTTGCCACCATAATGTTAAATCCGATGACTCCATCCGGTGCAATCTCCCGGGCCAGCTTCATCTCCTTGTGGATAGCCCGCGCATTGGCCTCCTCAGGATTCTCGGCGAAATCCGGTTCTGTAAAACCGATCTGAGCTGCGGAAATCAGGCCCACGCCGCCGGCCTTCGCCACAGCTCCGGCCAGACGGTGGAGACTGATGCCCACGCCCATTCCGCCCTGAATCACCGGCTTTTCAACAGTCAAATCACCTATGACCAGCGGTTTCATTTCTATCATCACATTCTCCTAAAACGATCATATCGATGGGCTGCCAGCTCCTGGCCGCTCATTGCACAATATCTGGTGAAAAATTCTTCCATTCCCCGTTCCATAATCTGTGCAAGAACCTGCAGGTTCTCCTCACACGCAGGCTCCTCCTCCGGGATAATCCGCTCGATTAATCCCAGCTCCATCAGATCCCCGGCCGTTACTTTCATCACCTTCGCGGCATCCGGCGCTTTCTTGCTGTCCTTATAGAGAATGGAAGCAAAGCCTTCCGGAGACAGGATGGAGTAAATGGCATTCTCCATCATCCAGACCTCATTGGCCACAGCCATGGCCAGAGCGCCGCCGCTCCCGCCTTCTCCAATGACGATGGAGAGCACAGGGACCGTCAGGGAAGCCATCTCAAACAGATTTCTGGCAATGGCTTCTCCCTGGCCTCTCTCTTCCGCCTCCAGGCCGCAGAACGCGCCCGGGGTATCTACAAAGCAGATGACAGGACGGCCGAAGGTTTCCGCCTGCTTCATCAGCCGCAGGGCCTTGCGGTAACCGTCAGGGGAAGGCATGCCGAAGTTGCGCTTGATGTTGTCTTTGGTGTTCTTTCCCTTCTGCTGGCCGATTACCGTCACCGGCATGCCGTGGAACATGGCGATGCCGCCTACAATGGCTCCATCATCCTTGAAATACCGGTCTCCGTGAAATTCGATGAATTCATCAAAGATCGCATTGATATAGTCCGCAGCCACCGGACGGTCCGTTTTTCTGGAAAGCAGTACCATATCCCAGGCTGTTTTTCCACCATCCTGAGCAGATTTGCGGTGCTTATCCACAAAACCGGCAATCTTGCCCACAGGACCTCTGCCCTCTGCTCTGCGGCCATCGCCCTTCTGGGAAGCTTCCGCCTCCTGCTGGGGCGCATCGGTCATGGGATGTTTCTGGTGCATATAGAGAATCTGCCCCAACACCCGCTTCTGGTCCTTCCGCTCTACGATCTTGTCCACAAAGCCGTGATCCAGCAGAAATTCCGCCCTCTGGAATCCTTCCGGCAGCTTCTGCCCAATGGTCTGTTCAATGACTCTGGGGCCTGCAAAGCCGATGAGGGCATGAGGCTCTGCCAGAATAATATCTCCCAGCATGGCAAAGCTGGCGGTAACGCCTCCTGTGGTGGGGTCCGTCAGAACGCTGATAAACAGCTGTCCCGCCTCATGGTGGCGTTTTAAAGCCGCGGATGTTTTTGCCATCTGCATCAAGGACACCAGCCCCTCCTGCATACGGGCGCCTCCGGAGCAGGCGAAGATGATCACCGGGAGCTTTTCCCTGGTGGCTCTCTCCACCGCCTGGGTAATCTTCTCTCCCACCACATGGCCCATGCTGCTCATGATGAACCGGGCGTCACAGACGCCTACCACAGCGGGATTTCCTTCAATGGTGCATTTTCCGGTCACAATGGCCTCATTCAGATGAGTCTTCTCTCTGGTAGCCAGAACCTTCTTCTCGTATCCGGGGAAATTCAAGGGGTTGCAGAAAGGCATCTCCTTATTCCACTCTTCAAAGCTTCCCTCATCGGCGATCATCTCGATGCGCCGGTAGGCGTGAACCCGGAAATATCCGCCGCACTTGGGGCAGACGTAGTAATTGTTCTTCACATCTTCCACATAGATGGGCTGACCGCATTTATTGCATTTGCGCCACAAGCCCTGCGGAATATTCGCCTGGGATTCCCCCTGGGACTTGTACTTTGTATCGATTTTGGTATATGTTTTCTTAAACATATTCCGCAACATGGATCTTACCTTCCTTTCTGCCGCTTAAACCTGTCAGAAGTTACTTGGTGTACTGGGGGAAATAGGTCTCAATAAAGCCCGTGTCCGTTTCTCCCTTCCGGAACGCCTCGTTTTCCAGAATCTCGTACTGGAAATTAACATTGGTGTCAATTCCCTCGATAATCAGCTCTCCCAAAGCGCTTCTCATCTTGGCAATGGCCGAAGCCCGGTCCTTGTCGTACACGATCAGCTTCATCAGCATAGAATCATAGTTGGCCGGAACCTTATAGTCGCAGTAAATGTGGGAATCCACCCGCACTCCGTTGCCGCCGGGCATATGAAGATTGGTGATCCATCCCGGGCAGGGCATGAAATGCTTCTCCGGATTCTCCGCGTTGATGCGGCACTCGATGGCGTGGCCTTTGATGGACACCTGGTCCTGGGTTACGCTTAAAGGCTCCCCTGCCGCAATCCGGATCTGCTCCTTGATCAAATCCAGGCCGGTGACCATCTCCGTAACCGGATGCTCTACCTGGATCCTGGTATTCATCTCCATAAAGTAGAAATCCTGGTTCTTGTCCAGCAGAAACTCAATGGTCCCCGCGTTCTCATAACCTACCGCCTTGGCTGCGCGGACAGCCGTCTCGCCCATGCGGCGGCGCAGGTCATCGGAAATCACCTCGCAGGGAGATTCCTCCAGAACCTTCTGGTGGCGGCGCTGAATGGAACAGTCACGCTCGCCCAGGTGGACCACATTGCCGAATTTATCCGCCATGATCTGGAACTCAATGTGGCGGGGCTTCTCAATATATTTCTCAATGTACATGGTGTCATCGGAAAATCCTTTCACCGACTCCAGCTGAGCGGCGTTGAAATTCTCCGTAAAATCTTCCTCACTGCGGGAAATGCGCATGCCTTTTCCGCCGCCTCCGGAGGAAGCCTTGATCATCACCGGGAATCCGATGGTCTTGGCCATCTCCAGGGCCTCGTCCGCCTGATGGACCGGCTCTTTGGAGCCGGGGACTACCGGAACTCCCGCCTCGATCATGGTGCGGCGGGCCTCGGATTTGTTGCCCATCCGGTTGATAATCTCAGCGCTGGGACCGATAAAGGCAATGTTGCACTCTGCACAGAGCTTGGCAAACTTGGCATTCTCCGACAGGAAGCCAAAGCCCGGATGGATGGCGTCCGCATTTAAGGCCACCGTAGCCGCCAGGATCTGCTCCATATTCAGATAGCTCTGGCTGGAGGGAGCCGGTCCGATGCAGATGGCCTCATCCGCCAGAAGAGTGTGAAGACAGTCCCGGTCAGCCTCAGAGTAGACCGCCACGGTCTGAATCCCCATCTCCCGGCAGGCCCTGATGATGCGGACCGCAATTTCGCCTCTGTTTGCAATTAAAATTTTCTTAAACATGGGCCTTTTACCTCATTTCTCTTAACCGATCATAAAGGTGAGCTCCGCGGTAGCGGCCAGCTTGCCATCCACCGTAGCGGTGGCCTTTCCAATCCCCACAGGGCCTTTCTGCTTGATGATCTCGCACTCCAGGCGCAGCTTGTCCCCGGGGCGGACCATGTGCTTAAATTTGCAGTTGTTGATGCCGCCGAAATAACCGGTCTTTCCTTTGTACTCCTCCACGCTGAGCATGGCCACAGAACCCACCTGAGCCAGTGCCTCCACGATCAGGACTCCCGGCATCACCGGATTTCCGGGGAAATGTCCCGCGAAAAAGGGCTCGTTGAAGGTCACGCACTTATAGCCCACTGCTCTTACGCCGGGCTCCAGCTCCTCGATGCAGTCCACCAGCAGAAACGGATGCCGGTGGGGAAGAATCTCCTGAATTTCCTTAATTCCCATCATATGTCCTCTCTCCTCTCTGCACCTTAGCGGATACGGAACAACGGCTGTCCGTACTCCACAACCTGCTCATTGCTTACCAGAACAGCCTCAACTACACCGTCATACTCACTCTCGATCTCGTTCATCAGCTTCATAGCCTCAATGATGCCCAGAACCTGTCCCTTCTTCACCGTATCCCCGACCTTCACAAAGGGCTCTGCGTCCGGTGAGGAAGCGCTGTAAAAGGTTCCAACCAGAGGAGAGGTTACTACCTTTCCGGATTCCTCCGCCTGGCTCTCCTGGGCGCCCTCTCCGGCTGCCTGGGGAGCAGGAGCTGCCGCTGGAGCCGGGATTGCTGCTGCAGCAGCCACGGGAACAGCGGCACCGGCGGCGGGAGCCGCCACTGTCACAATCTGGGGCGCCTCCTTCTCACACTTTAAGGAGAGCTTAAACTCTCCGTCCTTCATCTCGAAGCTGGTCAGCTTGTTGGCCGCCATTGCCTCCATCAGCTTTGTAATTTCATCGATATTCATAACCGGATCCCTTCCTTCCTACTCCACAAACTTCTTCACAACCAGGCTGGCGTTATGGCCTCCAAAGCCCAGGGAATTGGTGATCGCGTAATTGACATCCATGGAAACGCCCTCTCCGGGAGTGTAGTCCAAATCGCACTCCTCATCGGGGATCTGGTATCCGGCCGTTGCATGGACGAATCCCTCCTCAATGGATTTCACACAGGTGATAAATTCTACACCGCCGGCCGCTCCAAGCAGATGACCGATCATGGATTTGGTGGAGTTAATCTTCACCTTATATGCATGGTCGCCCAGAGCCAGCTTGATGGCCTTGGTCTCAAACAGGTCATTGTGGTGGGTGCTGGTACCGTGGGCATTTACATAGTCGATATCCTCCGGCCTTGCCCCTGCATCTTTGATCGCCACTTCCATTGCCTTGGCTGCGCCGCTGCCGTCCTCTGCCGGGGAAGTAATGTGGTAGGCATCACAGGTTGCTCCGTATCCTACCAGCTCCGCCAGGATCTTGGCTCCTCTGGCCCTGGCATGCTCCAGGGACTCCAGAATCACAATGCCGGAACCTTCTCCCATGATAAACCCGTTTCTCTCCTTATCGAAGGGAATGGAGGCTCTCATGGGGTCGTCCGTGGTATTTAATGCCGTAAGGGCCGTAAATCCCGCTACTCCGATGGGGGTGATGCTGGCCTCGGTTCCTCCGGCCACCATTACATCCGCCTCACCGTACTGAATGGAACGGAAGGCCTCCCCGATGGAGTGGGTTCCGGTAGCGCAGGCCGTTACCACATTGATGCATTTGCCCTTTAAACCGAACTGAATGGATACGTTTCCGGCTGCCATGTTGCTGATCATCAGGGGAACCAGAAGGGGATTCACCCGGCTGGGTCCTTTCTCAAACAGCTTCTTGCAGTCCCGCTCCACAGCCTGGAGAGAGCCGATGCCGGAACCTACGCTGACGCCTACCCGGTAGGGGTCCTCTTTGGTCATGTCGATGCCTGCCTGTTCCAGGGCCTGTCTGGCCGCTGCAACAGCATACTGAGAAAACAGTTCCATCCGGCGGGCCGCCTTGGGGTCCATATAATCCTTGGCGTTGAAATCCTTTACCTGGGCTGCCAGCTTGCATTTATAATCTGCGGTATCAAAATAGGTAATGGGGCCGATTCCCACCTGTTTATTTTTGAGTCCATTCCAGAAGCTTTCCACATCGTTGCCAATGGGTGTAATTGCTCCCATACCCGTTACTACAACTCTTGTTCTCATACGTTCTCTACTCCTGTTCTGATCCAAATCTACATGGCCATTCCGCCGTCTACGCTGATCACCTGGCCGGTAATATATTTAGCCGCATCCGAAGCCAGAAATGCTACGGCCTCAGCTACATCCTCGGTCTCCCCAAAATGCTTCATGGGGATCTGTTCTGTGGCAGCCGCCTTTACGGAATCGCTGAGCACATCCGTCATATCCGTGCGGATGAAACCAGGAGCCACCGCATTGACCGTGATGCCCCGGCTTGCCAGCTCTCTGGCAGCAGACTTTGTCAGGCCGATCACACCTGCTTTGGCAGCACAGTAGTTGGCCTGTCCGGCATTTCCCAGTACGCCGGAAACAGAGGAAATATTGATAATCCGTCCTGCTCTCTGCTTTAACATCTGGCGGGAAATATGCTTGATGCAGTTGAACACGCCTTTTAAGTTGGTCCGGATTACCGCGTCAAAATCCTCCTCGCTCATCTTCATCAGAAGATTATCCCGGGTAATCCCTGCATTGTTCACCAGGATGTCCAGCCTGCCGTATGTCTTTACAATCTGCGTCATCAGCTCCCCGCACTTCTCGTAATCGGATACATCGCACTGGACCGCCTGGGCCTTTCCTCCGGCCTCCTCAATGGTCTTTACAACTTCCTGCGCCTTGGCCTCGGAGCCGTTATAGTTAACGATGACCGTGGCTCCCCTGGATGCCAATGTCAGCGCGATCTGCCTGCCGATTCCGCGGCTGGCTCCTGTTACTAATGCAATCTTATTTTCCAGCATGTTCTTCTCACCTTCCCGTCCCATTAACCTGCGCTTTTAAGCGCCTCTGCTGCTTTGTCCACATCTTCTATCTTTTCAACATTCAGGGTCGTAACGCCCCGATTGATTTTTCTCATAAATCCTGCCAGGGTTTTGCCTGGTCCAATCTCAATAAAGGTATCCACGCCGTCGGCGATCATAGCCTCCACGCTCTGCTGCCAGCGCACAGAGGAAGACACCTGACGGGTCAGAAGCTCCTTTACCTGATCTTTTGACGTAACATAGGAGGCGTTCACATTGGCCACATAGGGGATGACCGGATCGTGGACCTTGACATGCTCAAGCACCTCACCCAGCTTTCTTCCGGCCTCCGTCAGCATGCCGGAGTGGAAAGGTCCGCTTACATTGAGCATTACCGTCCGCTTGGCGCCTGCTGCTTTCAGCTTTTCGCAGGCCTCTTCCACGGCTTCCTTTTTCCCGGAAATCACGATCTGCCCCGGACAGTTGTAGTTGGCGATCCAGACGCCCTCCATGGAGCCGGTTACCTCTTCAATCGCAGCAGCATCCAGCGCCAGAACAGCCGCCATGGCTCCCTGGCCCACCGGAACCGCCTCCTGCATGAGAATGCCTCTCTGACGCACAGTCGTAATGGCATCCTCCTCACTCATAACCCCTGCGGCCACAAGGGCGCAGTATTCGCCCAGGCTTAAACCTGCCGCCACATCCGGCTTTATGCCTTTCTCCTCCAGCACCTTCATCATGGCGATGCTGGTCGTTACCATCGCCGCCTGGGTGTACTCCGTGATATCCAGGCGGTCATTGGGCTCAAAGCACAGCTCCGGCATGGAAAATCCCAGAAGTTTGCTGGCCTTGTCAAATACTTCCCTGGCGGAGGCGGACTGCTCATAAAAATCCTTTCCCATACCTGCAGCCTGGGCTCCCTGGCCCGGAAAGATAAACGCAATTTTGCTCATACCCCACATATTCCTTTCCTGAAAATTAGGACCAGTGCAGCAGCTTGCCCGCCTGCTCCATCATCTCATCGATCATTTCCTTACATGTCTGCTCTTTGCTGATCATGCCGGCAATCTGTCCTGCCATAACCGTGCCGTTGGTCACATCGCCCTCCTGAACGGCCTTGCGCAGAGTTCCCAGAGTCAGATACTCCAGCTCCTCAAAGGACTTGCCCTCTGCCTCCAGCTTCTGATACTCCCTGGTCATCTGGTTTCTCAGACAGCGCACCGGATGTCCATGGCTGCGGCCGGTTACGGTAGAATCGATATCCTTTGCCTTGATGATCCTCTGCTTGTAATTCTCATGTACAATGGATTCCTTGGAAACCACGAAGCGTGTTCCGATCTGAACCGCCTCAGCACCCAGCATAAAGGCTGCGGCAATCCCTCTTCCGTCTCCGATTCCGCCTGCGGCGATTACCGGGATGGATACCGCATCCACTACCTGGGGCACCAGAGTCATGGTGGTCTGCTCACCGATGTGTCCGCCGGACTCCATTCCTTCCGCCACCACGGCGTCAGCGCCGTACTTCTCCATGCGGCGGGCCAGGGCTACGCTTGCAACCACGGGAATCACCTTGATCCCGGCGGCCTTCCACATGTCCATATACTTCTCCGGATTTCCGGCTCCGGTGGTTACCACCTTGATGCCTTCCTCCACCACTACTTTTGCCACATCATCTGCGTGAGGGCTTAACAGCATCACATTGACGCCAAAGGGCTTTTTTGTCAGCTCTCTGGCCTTGCGGATTTCCTCACGGACCACCTCTCCGGGAGCATTCGCTCCGCCGATCAGTCCAAGGCCGCCCGCCTCGGACACAGCCGCTGCCAGGTGGTGCTCTGCTACCCAGGCCATGCCACCCTGAATGATCGGATATTCAATTCCCAACATTTCTGTAACTCTTGTCTTCATATTGTTCCTCCAATTTCCTTATGTCAACGGCTGCATTCCGCGGAAGTGCTGCCTCCTCTAACAGAAACAGCGTGTAAAACTCACACGCCGTTTCTCTGCCGTCTGTATCAATCTTTCCGGGCTTACTTAGGCCTCAACGCCCTTGCTCTTTAAGTAGTCCATTACCTGTCCAACGGTGGTCAGGTTCTCCAGATCCTCTGCCGGGATCTCTACGGAGTACTCGTCCTCCAGAGCCATGACCAGCTCAAACAGGTCCAGGGAATCCGCTCCCAGATCTTCCTTAAAGGAAGAAGCCTCCGTGATGCTGTCAGCGTCTACGCTCAGCTGCTCCGCGATGATTTCCTTCATTTTCTCCAACATAATTTTCATTCTCCTTTTTTATAGTTTTAGAAAGTGGTATACATTACCATTGTATCAAAGTTGCGCCCCAGGTCAAGCCCCCACCGAAGCCAGATAGGATAATTTTATCGCCTGGGTTTAATTTTCCCGCCCGATTCATCTCATCCAGCAGGATTGGGATGGATGCGCCGGAGGTATTTCCATAATATTCCATGTTAGCCGGGAATTTTTCCATATCAACTTTCAGCCGTTTTGCCACCGACTCGATGATCCGGTAGTTGGCCTGGTGAAGGACAAAATAGCGGATCTCCTCCATGGGCGTCCCGGTATCCTCCAGCACCTGACGGATCACCTCCGGAACCTTCTTTACCGCGAACTTGAACACCTCCTGGCCGTTCATGGTCATATAGCCCAGTTCCGGCTTCTTGCCCAGAAGGAAATTTCCATTGGTCCGGGCACCGCAGATAAGAACATCCCCTTTGGTTCCATCGGAATACATCCGCATACCCAAAATTCCCGTCTCATCCGCCTTCACCACCGCTGCTCCTGCCCCATCTCCGAAGAGAACACAGGTACCCCGGTCGCTCCAGTCGATGAGTTTGCTCAAAACATCGCTTCCAATGATCAGAGCCGTGCGGTAGATCCCCGCCTTAATAAACGCGTGGGCCGTGTTGAGGGCGTACACAAATCCGGTGCATGCCGCGCTTAAATCATAACATACGGCATTGACCGCCCCGATCATGGCCTGGACCTCACAGGCGCCGCTGGGGAAACAGTAATCCTGGGAAGATGTACCCAGAATGATCAGCTCGATCTCCTCCGGCTTTACCCCCGACTGCTCCAGGGCTCTCTTTGCCGCCTTGGCCGCCATCTGGGAAGTGCCTTCCTCTGTCACCAGCCTGCGCTGCCGGATTCCTGTTCTGGTACGAATCCACTCATCATTGGTATCCACGATCTTTGCCAGATCATCGTTCGTGACGATCTGCTCCGGCACATAGGAGCCGGTTCCTACGATTCTGCTTGTTAACATGATTATATCCATTCCTTTCGCTTCGCTCAGGCACAAAACGTTATGAAAATATTTTCCCTGAGCTTATTTTTCTTTATAATTCTTCTTGTAGGGAACTCGGTATACTACAAATCACGGGGAGGTGAGT
>DWYS01000121.1 GCA_019118585.1 Candidatus Enterocloster faecavium
TCCGGGAGCAGCCTTCTGTCTCTACCGTTTCTTCAAACAGACCAGATACCAGGCAGCGGCGGGGCTGCTGATGGTTCACATCAAATACACTCATATCTTTTGGAAAAGATGAAGCTTTCAACATGGTATTAACCTCCTGAAATTAAGATTCTGTTTTCAACATAACATTTCTGCCGAATCCCTGACAATTTTACAAATTTTATACCGGTATTAGTGGATTTTATGTGACTGCAATATAAAATCATTTTATATAATTATAAAAAACATAAAATTGAGTATATATTGTATTTGCGCTACAATAGGGTCACAGAAATCTGCAGATTTTATAAAAGTTTTGTTGAAAACGCAAAGGAAGGGGAAGGAATCATATGTTAATTTCTACCGAACATCATTACTATTCTTCCGTGTCGACTTTCTATGTTCAGCCGGGAAGCAAGATTATGTTTATCGGAAAACATCGCTGGCTGTTAAAGAATGAGCCCAAAGGGGAGAATGGCGATTGCCTTGTGAGTATGGAAGATTTAAACCAGCTGTTCTCTCCGGATTGGACGTCCGCCTGTGAAAATGGAAGGGTTCGGATTACGGTTCCGGGAATGGAAATCGAATGTACAGAAGGGTCATCTACCGTAACGGTTAAGAAAGATGTGGATAACCGTCAGGTAGATATCAAGACTCCCGTACAGAATGTGGACGGACAGATTTACATTCCGGTTCAGGGCTTCTTTACTGCTGTCTGCGGCGCCAACTGTGCCCAGAGGGATAACTTCTACATGGTCAGCGATACCAAAACGGAGATCCATCCCAAGGAAGACTTCCTGCACATGCATAATATCAGCCTGGACAATAAGAAGTATGGATATTTCTATGAGGCTTTCTGGTATGAGCCGGCAAAGCGGATTGTGCCTTACCGTCTCTATGTGCCGTCTACCTACCAAAAGGGTACCCCTCAGAAAATGATCGTGGCCCTTCACGGGGCAAACAGTGACCATCATGTGGTCTTTGAAAGGGGAGACGGAAAACTTGCCCTGCTGGCAGAGGAGAGAGGATACCTGATTCTGGCAGTCAACGGGCTGTTCCACCGCTCCTTCTACGGATACTGCTATCCCACCAGCGGCGGTGTTAACAGCAACTTTAAGGGTCCCAAGGACAACCCTCTGCAGCTGACGGATCTGCAGTTTGCCCAGAGAAAGATGAGTCAGGAGTGCGTATTTGCCCAGATTGAGAAGGTGATGGAGGACTACACCATCGATAAAGACCATGTATACATGATGGGCAACAGCATGGGCGGCGCAGGAACCATCTGGCTGGCCGGACAGCGTCCCCAGATGTTTAAGGCCATCAGCCCCAGCGGCGGAAATGTAAGCCCGGATTATTTTGATGTCACCAGCATTAAAGATGTGCCTACATTATTTGTAGTAGGCACAGAGGACGAGTTCGGTGCCTGCCATCAGGATGCGGCAGCAAAGCGTTTTAAAGAGGGCGGCTGCGACTACCAGATGTACCGGGTAGGCGGAGGAAACCACAGTTTCGGATGGACCTACGCCCTGGATAAATCATTTGATTTCTTTGACCAGCATCAATAAAAAACATAAAACGGAATGGAGGTTCGAGTATGACATTCGATATCGTTGTCTCAATCGTGGTATTGGTGGTTACCATGCTGCTGTTCATGAGCGGAAAATTTCCCTTCGCTCTTCCGGCGGCCGGTGCATGCGTAGTCCTGTACCTGACTGGTGTTCTGACTGCCGAGGAGGCATTTTCCGGCTTCCAGAATACAAACGTAATTTTGATCTTCGCTATGATGATTGTAACCGGCGGATTAAACCGCACCAGTTTTGCCAAGGAGGTTACGAAATTTGTATACCGCTTTGGAAAAAGTGAGAAGAGCATTGTGATCTGCATGTATCTGATCGTAGGCATCCTGGCCCAGTTTATGAATGCGGCCGTTGCTCTGGCCATCCTGCTTCCCATCATCTACTCCATGTGCGAGGAGTTAAAGGTAAGCCCTTCCCGGATTATCTTCCCCATCTCCATTGGAGCGTTAAGCTGGGTAGGCTGGTTCCCGGTAGCAAACGGAGCTTCTGCTTACGGACGCTACAACGGCTTCCTGGAAACCCTGGGAGCAACGGAGCGCCTTGGAATCTGGGATCTGTGGTATGGACGCCTTCCCGCCGTTATCATCTGCACCATCGTTATGCTGCTCTGGGGATGGAAGCTTG
Source organism: Candidatus Enterocloster faecavium (assembly GCA_019118585.1). Classification (GTDB taxonomy): domain Bacteria; phylum Bacillota; class Clostridia; order Lachnospirales; family Lachnospiraceae; genus Enterocloster; species Enterocloster faecavium. The sequence goes on from DWYS01000121.1 coordinate 2,220, forward strand.
CTCCCAAGGAACCCTCTTACCCCATCCAGGAGGCTAAAGCCAGAAAGCAGAAAGAACCTTTATCTCCTGTAAAAGAGAAGATTGCTTACATTATCTTTATCCTGACTACCGTGGGAATGCTGACCGGAAGCTTTACCGGACTGGACTCCTGGGCAGTAGCCAGCGTAGGCGCGCTGTTAATGGTAGCCTTAGGTATCCTGAATGATAAAGAAGCCTTTGGATCCGTCAACTGGAATATCGTATTCCTGATGGCCGGTTCCCTGGGGATTGCGGAAGCCCTGGCTGTAACCGGAGCCGCGAGCCTGGTAGGCGACTGGATGGTAGCCGCAATGGGTGGAATTACCAACCCCTACGCCATCGGTGCAATCTTCTTTATCGTGCCGTTCATCCTGACCCAGTTTATGTCCAATACCGCGGTAGACAACGTGTTTACTCCTTTGGCTATCCTGGTTTGTATGTCCCTGGAGATGAACCCGGTAGGGGTGCTGTGCATCCTGCGCGTAGCAGGTTCCTGTTCCTACTTCACGCCTATGGCAAGCCCGGCAATCGCTTACGTTATGCCTGCCGGCGGATATACCATCAAGGATCTGGCAAAGATGAGTATTCTGCCCTGCGCTATTTTGGGAATTTGTTCTGTGGCGTTCTGTATGACCGTATTCCCGGCCTGATCAGAGAAAACCGTTACATTTTATATGCTGCCTCCAGAGGGTGTCCAGCTTTTGCCATAAGGCCGGACACCTTCTTTTTATAAAAACGCGATCCGGAAAGGAGATTGGCAATGAATCAGACAACTGTTTGCTGGAATGGAGAAGATGGCTTAAAGTGGAAAGCTGAACTTGGAATTTTAGAAAAGAAACCCTGTATCTTTACACTTGCCTATGAGAAAAATCATCAATGGGTAGTGCTGGCAGAAAAACTGATTCCTCAGTTTAAAGTTGTAACTGGCAAGCGTACAGTACATAATCCCCAGCGTGAAAAACCGATGGATTCCCATGAAAAGCCAGATTATCAGTGGGATACCTATTCCGATGATCCCTTTGGGAAAAAGGATGTGAATGAGGCAATCCAGGAGTGGAATACGGAACATTTTGAGGTAAAATCTTCGGAAAAGCACACAACCGTATCCTTTGATGGCCTTACCCTGGGACCGTTTACTGGAGGTTGTGATTTCAACTTCTTTGATGGGACAAATCTGATCCGTATGGAAGCTGTAGCATTTACGGAGGAAGATGGCGTGGCATACCTATATCATGCCGGGATGGACGGATTTGAAATCGGGAAGCTTTACTATGTATCCCCCAAGCGCAGGGAGGTTTATGAGAATCCCGGTTTTCATACCAACAGCGGACCGGATCAGGACAGAGAGCGGGTCTATACCCGGGGAAGAGTTCTTACTCTGGGATTGAAAAATGGAGCTGCTGCAGTGTTTCCTTCCCCGCACCGGTTTTTCTGGGGCGGCCAGACGGAGAATATTGTGGGAAACAACTACTATATCCGGAAAGCGGGTAAGGATACTATGGAAATCGGTATCCGCCACAATAAGTCTCCGGAACATTTTAATGTGCGCTGGCCCGGATATAACGCCAAACCTGGTACCATCCAGAGAATGTCGGTATTCTTTATGCCTTCTGCGGATTCTGTTTATGTCACCATGGCGAGGGTTATGAGATATACCAACTTTGACCATCTGCGGGACCTTCTCGGGTATAAGCGGCTCGGAGCCCACATGCATGTGGCGGCTCAGGCGGCATGGATACGGGATCCGAGAAAGCAGAGACCCTGGGAGATGCTGATTCGGGAGCTGGGAATGGATATCTTTGCGCCCTGCGATTTTTGGGCGGAAGGCAGATGTGAGGATAACCGGGAGGGAAGAAAGGCGGATCTGGAGCGTTATCAGGCAATGGCAAAATGCTGCAGCACCCCGGATTTTTTGGTGGTTCCGGCAGAAGAGCTGGCGGACCGGACGGGAAAGAAGGTGCTGATCCGGTTTCACTGCATGCTGTTCCCTTCAAAGCCCCTGCTGTATTCCAGATGGAGGGATGAGGATCAGGAGTTTGCGGAGAAACTGCCGGACGGACGGATTTACTATCATCTGAAATCCTCGGAAGATTTCGTTGAAATGTGCAGGCGGGAAAACTGCTTTATCCTGATGCCTCACCCGGATACCAAGGCAAACGACGGCCTGCCCTATGACTGCCGGGATGAATCCTGGTTCAAAGATGAGAGGTGGTTTGGGATTGGCTGCCGGATGCTCCCTGCCGACAATTCCGTGCCTACCATGATCAGCGGCCGCATCGAGCGGGTGTGGAACGATATCAACAACTGGAGCAGCCGGCCCAGATACATTATCAGCGAGCTGGATACTTATACGAAAGTGGATGAGAGTGAAGAGGACTGGGAAATGTATCCCATGACAAACTGTACCTATGTACAGCTGGAGAAACTTCCTGGACCGGATAACTGGGAAGAGCTGACAGATGCGCTGCGTGAAGGACGTCATTTCTATTCCACTGGGGAAATCCTTTTGGAGTCCTGCCAGATGGAGGATGGCAGCTGTAATGCTACCTTCAGCTGGACCTATCCGCTGGCCTTTGTGCAGCTGGTTTATTCCGATGGAGTAAATGTGAGAACAGTGGATATCCTGCGGGAAGATACCCTGCCTTATGGGAAAGAAACTATATATATTGAGTTTCCGAGCAAGATGAAATGGGCCAGGGTTCTGGCCACCGATATTGCGGGAAATTCCGTGTTTGGCATGCCGGTATTCATTTGAGACAGCCTGCTGGATATTCAGTTTTGGATTTTCTTTAGAATTCTTTCAAAAATATTCCAAATTTTCCCCGCCTGCTTTTTGGAGCAGGCTGTTATAATGCGAGACAGCAGAACTCAAGTTGTTCATGATGCAAGAATCAGGAGGGGAGATTCCTATGGAAGAGAGATATGAAGAAGAGAAGGTAAATGAGGAGGAGAAGATTGACCGCCAGATTCAGGAGATCATGTCTGGTTCGGAGGAGGGGGATTCAAAAAAAGAAAAGCCGAAGAGAACCGCACGGCTGAAAAGGTGGAGCAGGAAGCGGAAGCTGCTGGCCGGAGCGGCTGTGGCGGCTGTTTTGTTTCTTCTCTCCCGCTGCGTGTCAGGCGGCTCCCCCAGCGGGTTTTCTGCCAGTGTGATGGCCCTTGAGAAAAAGCCCATTCAGGAGAAGCTTTCCGTCAGCGGGCCGGTGGAGGGAACTGACAGCGTGGATGTAGTTTCCAATATCCATGCGGAGATCCTTTCCATGAATGTAAAAGAAGGGGATCAGGTGACGAAAGGCCAAATCCTGGCTGTGCTGGACCAGACAGACCTGGAGCGGGAGGTAGAGATTGCCCGGAATGCCTATGAGCTGGCGGCAGCCAATCAGGAGGAGCAGAATAAGACCCAGGCGTTAGGATACGAAAAAGCGGTCCAGGACTGTCAGGCGGCCCAGGCGGACTATGACCGGAAGAGCCTTCTCTATGCGAGCGGGGATATTTCCCAGGTTGAGATGGAGACGGCTGCCAATGCCCTGGCGGACGCCAGACGCCATATGGAGGAATATACGGTGGTAAACGGGGTGGGAACGGCAGCGCCGTCCTATGAGCTGCAGGTGAAAGCCGCCGCCTTTACCCTGGAAAAAGCCCAGAAGGAGCTGGAGAATGCGGAGATTAAAAGCGCGATTGACGGCACTGTGGTCCGGGTCAACTCCAAGGTGGGCCAATTTGCCGACAAGGTGGAGGATGATAAGCCGATTTTAAGCATTGAGAACCTGGAACAGCTGGAAATGGAGATCAAAATCAGCGAGTATTCCATCGGCAAGGTAAAACTGGGACAGAAGGTACAGATCAGCGCTGATATTCTGGAGGGAAAAACGGTAGAAGGGGAGGTGATCAAGATTTCTCCCACCGGAGAAGAAAAGGGGGGAGGTTCTACAGAACGGGTCATACCCATTACCATCGGGATTAAAGACAGCTCCTCAGGTCTCATTGCAGGTATCACGGCAAAGGCGGAGATCCTGATCCGGGAGTCAGAGGATGCGTTCGTGGTTCCCATCACTGCCCTGATCGACGATGGGGAAGGCACCTATATTGCGGCGGCAGAAGAAGGAAAGGTGCGCCGTATTCCCGTTTCCACCGGAGTGGACGGAGATGTGGAGATTGAGGTCATTCCCAGAGAAGGATATGAGCTGACAGAGGGAATGATGGTGATCACCAATCCCAATACGGAACTGGCGGACGGCATGGATGTGACGGTGACATCTCAGGAGTAGGAGGGCGGTGAACATGGCAGCATCGGGTCATGAACTTGAAAAAAGGGCGGATGGAAAAGGCGGTCCTCTTCTGCGCCTGGAAAATCTGGTGAAAATTTATGATACGGGGGCTCTGAAGGTGATGGGCCTTCACAAACTGAGCCTGGAAATTAACCGGGGTGAATTTGTAGCGATCATGGGCCACTCCGGTTCAGGAAAATCTACACTGATGAATATACTGGGCTGTCTGGACCGCCCTACGCTGGGGCACTATTATCTGGACGGACAGGATACGGCGGGCCTGACGTCCGATGAGCTGTCGGATATCCGAAACCGGAAGATTGGATTTGTGTTTCAGTCCTTTAATCTGATTTCCCGAACTTCCGCCCTGAAAAATGTGGAACTGCCCATGACCTATGCGAGGGTTCCCAAGGCCAGGCGGAGAGCCAGGGCCCAGGAACTGCTTACCCGCGTGGGACTGGGAGCGCGTATGGACCATATGCCAAATGAAATGTCCGGCGGTCAGCGTCAGAGAGTGGCCATAGCCCGCGCCCTGGCCAATCAGCCCCCGCTGATCCTGGCAGATGAACCGACCGGAAATCTGGATACCGCCTCCTCCATTGAAATTATGGAGCTGTTCAGGCAGCTTCATGAGGAGGGGGCAACCGTTGTGGTGGTAACGCACGAGGAGGACATCGCCGCCTTTGCTGACCGAATCCTTCGCTTTGGGGACGGGAAGCTTTTGAGCGATGAGATTAACCGGAATCATCCCTGGACCAGAAAAAAGGAGGAAGCAGATGCTGATTGAAAATATGCAGATGGCTTTTTTCGCCATCCGGATCAACAAGATGCGGTCCATTCTGACCATGCTGGGAATCATCATCGGAATCGGCTCCGTCATATCCATTGTCTCAATCGGAGATACCATGAGAGCCATGTTTGCGGACCTTTATAAAAATGTGGGACTGACTCAGGCTTATATCAGCATAGGCTACTGGATCGAGGATACCAGACAGAGGGATTATTTTACCCTGGATGAGATGGAGCAGGTAAAGGAAGCGTTTTCAGATGAGATTGCCTATATTGACAGCAGCGCCTCCGCCAGCTCAAAAGCAGTGTACAAGCGGACCAGCATCGATTTTTCTTATCAGGGTATTGACTGGAATTACCAGGACGTCCAGCCGGTCAATATGGTTTACGGCCGATATCTCAATGAGGGGGACATTCTGGGACGAAAGAAAAATGTAGTCATGGATACGGACAGCGCCAGGAAGCTTTTCGGCGTGGAGGACGCGGTGGGAAGGACCTTCAGGACCACACTCTATGGAACCACCGATGATTTTACCGTAGTGGGGGTGTACCGGAAGGAGCTGAATGCATTTCAGGCTATGATGATGGGACAGTCGGAAAATGGCTCTGCCTTTATCCCCTATACTCTCTTGACCTGGCCCAATGACTATTTTTATATGCTTCACGTGTACGCCAGGGAAGGGGTCAGCCTGGACGCATTTTTCAGCCAGGTTCAGGCCTACTGCGCAAAGCTCCACTCCAGAAATCCCCAGGATATGTATGTGCAGACGGCAGTAGAGGAAATGAATATGGTAGACTCCATTATGGGAGGACTGGCAGTGGCAGTAGGCGGTATTGCGGCCATCTCACTGGTGGTGGGAGGGATCGGGATCATGAACATCATGCTGGTATCCGTCACGGAACGGACCAGGGAAATCGGAATCCGTAAGGCTTTGGGAGCCAGGACCAGGGATGTCATGATTCAGTTTCTCACGGAATCCGCGATTCTGTCGGCCTGCGGAGGCCTCATCGGTGTTATATTGGGAGTAGGACTGGTGGCGGCGGGAGGAACAGCTCTGGGAATGAGGGTAGTAATCCGCCCAGCGGTAGTGCTGATTGCGGTGGGATTCTCTGCTGTGGTGGGAATCTTTTTTGGACTTTATCCCGCATCAAAAGCCGCGAAAGCCGATCCCATTGATGCCCTCCGGTACGAGTAGGTGTTGCTTGAAATGCCAGAAAAATTATTGGCGAAGCATCCGATACCCGACCCCTACGTGAGTTTGAATATACTCCGGATGGGCCGGGTCTTTTTCAATTTTTTTACGGAGGGAGGCCATAAATACCCTCAAAGAAGCCACATCCCCTTCCCAGGAGGTTCCCCAGATTTCTTTTGTAATATAGGCGTGAGTCAGTACCTTCCCCACATTTTGGGCCAGGAGACAGAGAAGCTTATATTCATAGGGCGTTAAATGCAGCTCTTTTCCATCTATCATGGCATACCCGGCAGAATAGTCAATGGTCAAGGAACCGTTGGAAAACAGGTGGCTCTCCGGGTCCTGGTTTTTTAATGCATTCAGACGTCTTAAAGTAACCCGCAGTCTAGCTCTGAGTTCATCAATAGAAAATGGCTTGGTCAGATAATCGTCAGCTCCAGCGTCCAAGGCCTCAATCTTATCCCGGTCTTCGCTGCGGGCACTGATGACGATGATGGGCATCTGGGACCAGGAGCGAATTTTTTCAATCACCTGAACACCGTCCATGTCCGGAAGCCCCAAATCCAGCAGAACAATGTCCGGTTTGCCGGAAGCGGCGGCCAAAATGGCCTGAGAGCCGTTCCCTGCTGAGGAAAAAGAGTAGCCGTCCATCTCCAGGGCGGTGGAAATCAAATTTTTTACTGCTTTGTCGTCTTCCACAATCAAAATATGGGCTTTAACCATGAATGTGAACCTCCTCTATAGGTAATGTAAAGGAAAAAATACTTCCGTGGGGAACCTGATCCCGCAGGGTAATCTGGCCGCCGTGAGCCTGGATAATGGAGCGGCACAGGGCCAGCCCCAGTCCCATTCCCCTCCGGCTGTCACCGGAAGGAGACTGGGAGGTATAGAACATTTCAAATACCTTATCCTGCTGTTCTTTTGGGATGCCCGGACCATCATCCGCCACCTCAATAACGGCAAAATTTCCTTTTCGGTGCCAGGAAATTATGATATGGGAACCTTTCGGTGTATATTTTAAGGCGTTATTGACCAGATTGATGATAACCTGAATAATTAGCCGGGAGTCCATACGGGCCATGAGAAATTCCTCCTGTCCAGTCATATGAATGATATGTTCTCCCGTATCGCGGCTTACATGAAGCAGGGCTTCCGAAACCACCTCCTCCACAAGTTCTCCCTCCATCTGCAGTTGAATGGAGCCGCCTACCATACGTGTAATGGACAGCAGATTTTCCACCAGCTGGATAAGCCACATGGAATCATCGTAAATATCTTGACAGAGCTTCTTTTTTCGCTCTGGTGCAAGCGCATCCCCTTGGTTTAAGAGAAGGCCTGCATTGCCGGAGATGCTGGTGAGAGGCGTGCGCAGATCGTGGGAGATGGAGCGCAGCAGATTGGAGCGTAGCTGTTCTGTGCGGTTTTTAGCTTCTTGTTCCTGACGTTTACGAGAAAGATTTTCTTTATCCAAGGCCAGAATGCACTGCCAGAGAATGGACTGAATCAAGCTGGTTTCAAATTCATCTGGTTTTTCCCGGCCCAGCCGGATTCCGATGACACCGTAGGAGTCTGAGCCGGATACCGGAAGGTACAGAAAAGAAACATCGGGAAGAAGGTCGGTTGTAGGTCCTGTCAGCCTGTTTTCCAAAAAAGCCTTCCGGGCAGCAGCGCGTTCTTCCAAGGTATAGGGAGAGGGGCCTCTGGCGGCTTCTGGAGCGGTGCAGTCTTTAAAGACCTCAGGGGGAAGAAGCCCCTGTTCTCCAGGCTGGCAGCAGAGGGTATCTCTTCGCAGTAGCTTATTCAGCTGAGCCGCAGTCAGATGCAGCAGACCGGTCAGCTCACTTTCCCTTTGAAGCAGCTGGTTGGTTTCCAAGAGAACATGAGTTCGGTAGGCAGTACGTGAGGCGGAATAAAGCCGTTCCTTAATTTTGGCTGCAAAGGTGCTGGTAACAAAAGCTGCAAAGAAGGTGACAGCCAGGGTAACTGCCGAGTCGAAATCCACAATCTTAAAGGAAAAGCGGGGAACAGCAAAAAAATAGTTGTAAATGACTACGCTGGCTATGGAGGCGAAAAGTCCGTATTCCTTGCGGGAGGTAATGACGGAGATAAACAGGACACCCAATATGAAAATGGTAACGGTATTGGTATTGGAGAAGCCAAGGTAAACAAAGAGTTCCCCTATCAGGGAAGTGAGAATCAGAATCCAGGCCATCAATCCAATGTCAATCTGGTTGAGAAGCTTTGCAGGATGTTCGGATGGCATCAGAAAAGATAAGATTCCGCGTTTTTTTGATGGCATCAGCAATCAGGTTCCCCTCCTTTTTTGAGTACAAACTATGGATTCCAGTATAACACAGCGGAAGCGTTTGTGCTATCTTTATATAAACTTTATACCAGGTGCCCTGTTATTATACTTTCTTTATGAGATAAATGATAAGGTAAAGGAAGATTTTAGATAGACAACATGCAGAGTGAGGAGAGGAAAGATAATGAAGTTTCTTGAAAAACAAACCCCCTCCAGAATTATTGCCGCCGGCTTTCTGGCGGTTATACTTTTGGGGTCGTGGATTCTCATGCTACCCTGCTCCGTCAGAACGGGGGTGGATTTGCAGTACATTGATGCACTGTTTACCTCCACCAGTGCAGTTTGCGTAACAGGACTGATTGCTGTAGATGTGGGTGATACGTTTACTCCTTTTGGACAGGCGGTAGTTGCGGGACTGATTCAGATTGGCGGTCTGGGTGTTACTTCTGTGGGAGTAGGCATGATTCTGGCCCTTGGGCGGAAGGTAAATTTGAAAGAACGTCTTTTGATTAAGGAAGCCATGAATATGGATACCGGAAAAGGTATGGTCAGTCTGGTGAAAAATGTATTAAAGGTAACTCTCTGTTTTGAAGTAGCGGGAGCCGTTTTGAGTTTTATCTGTTTTTCCAGGCGCTATCCCCCCCTGAAAGCTTTGGGGGTTAGCATTTTCCATTCCATTGCAGCCTTCAATAATTCAGGCTTTGACAATATGGGAAATTTTCAAAATCTGATTCCCTATCAGGATGATGTGCTTCTAAACATGACTACCTGCCTCCTGATTATTTTCGGAGGTCTAGGTTTTCTGGTGATTGTGGATATCTTGAAAAAAAGATCCTTTAAAAAGCTGGCATTTCATTCTAAGGCGGTGATTACCACCACGATTGTATTGTTGGTATCAGGAACCCTTCTAATTCAAATGACAGAGGATATTACCTGGATGGGAGCCTTTTTTACCAGCGTTTCCGCCAGAACAGCAGGATTTTCCACATTTTCACTTGGCGACTTTACCAGTGCGGGCCTTCTGGTTGTGGCGGTTTTGATGTTTATGGGAGCTTCACCGGGATCTACTGGAGGCGGTATTAAGACCAGCACTGTGTTTACCCTATTCCATTTCATCAAAGGAGCAGCTACCAACCAGCCGGCGGGAGCTTTTCATTATCGGATTTCCCAGGAGGCGTTCTATAAAGCGGCTATCGTAACGGCTCTTTCTGCCTGTGTGGTAGTGATAGGAAGTTTTTTGGTGTGTATTATAGAGCCTCATATCCCCTTTGAGGAGATTATGTTCGAGGTAACGTCAGCCTTTGGTACTGTGGGACTTTCCACCGGAATTACACCTACTCTGCTGCCGGCTGCTAAATTTGTGCTGATTGTGATTATGTATATTGGGCGTCTGGGCGCCCTGACGATAGCTTCTCTGTGGGTATTCCGGCCGGATTCAGCCATTGCATACCCAGAGGGCAATATTTCCATCGGATAATCGTTTGCTAGGAGGATTGAAAAATGTTTGGAAAGAAAAAAGAGGAGGATTCCATGTCTTATGGAATCATTGGACTGGGAAGGTTTGGAACGGCACTGGCCACCACTTTGGCTCAGGCGGGCAAGGAGATTATGGTTTTGGACAGGGATGAGGAGAAAGTTAAGCAGATGCGCCCTCTGACGGAGCATGCCTATGTGGTACGTAATCTTCAGAAGGAAACCCTGCAGGAGACAGGAATTCAGAACTGCGATCAGGTTATCGTGTGTGTGGGAACTCAGGTGGATGTAAGCATCCTGACCACCCTGAATGTGATTAATTTGGGCGTGCCTCATGTGATATCCAAGGCAACCAGCTCTGAACAAGGACAGATTCTGGAAAAGATTGGAGCCGAGGTGGTATATCCGGAGCGGGATATGGCGATTCGTTTGGCAAAACGCCTGATTTCCAAGAGAGTATTCAATCTCTTTGAGCTGGATGACAAGACGGACATCTCTGAGCTGCCTGTAGGCGGAACTTTAGTGGGGAAGACAGTAGAGGGGTCCCAGATTCGAAAGGAGTATGGAATTAACATTATTGCCATCGGCCATAACAAGGCTATTACCACGGACATCCAACCAGATTATGTGCTGAGCCAGGGAGATACCCTGGTGGTTATTGGAAACCGGGATAACATTAAGCGTTTGGGAGATGACATGGTGGAATAGAATTGGGCTTTTGATATTTAGCCTCACTTATGGCGGCAAATGAATTTAAGAAGTTTAGAGATGACCGGTTCTATCTGGGCTTGAATTACTATTATGTTAATCGCTGCAGTATATTTATAAATGCAATACCAGAGCTGTTAAGAAAGGATTCAATTCTTTTCTTAGCAGCTCTTCTAGTAGTACACGATTTTCTGATATCCCTGCTTTATAACCACTAAATCCTTTCAAGCCTGTTTGCTTCAAAGTTTTTTTATACGTTCTGTATAGATAGAAGACATACCTGCCAGTATAATATAAAAACACAGTAGCGGGAATTGCAGCGAACAGTGGTTTTGAACGATAATTTCAGAACAGAGAAGGGAGACGGGAAATTATGGAACAGAATGAGAGACTGAGGCAATTTGAGGAGTACCTGTTTCTGCAGGAAAAAAGCAGAAATACGGTAGAAAAATATACGCGGGATGTAAAAAACTTTTTAATTTACGCGAATGAGATGAAACAGAATCTTTCTTTAGAAGACTGGAAGGACAGAAGAATAGTATTGAGCTACAAAGAGGAACTGTTAAAACGTTATAGAACTACGAGTGTGAATTCTATGGTAGCTTCGTTAAACTGTTATTTAAAGTTTATTGGACGAGAGGACTGCCGGGTTCAGGCCTGCCGAATCCAGCGGCAGATTTTTCGGAATGCAGAGCGAGAACTAACCAAGCAGGAGTATCAGCGTTTGCTGAAAGAGGCCAAACGGAGGGGAAACCAGCGGCTGAACTGCCTGCTTCAGACTATTGGAGCAACCGGAATCCGAGTCAGCGAATTGAAATTTATAACAGTAGAGGGATTGAAAACCATGACAGTCCGAATCTGCAGCAAGGGAAAGGAGCGGGTGATTCTGCTGGCTAAATCGCTGGTACAGATTCTAAAGGATTACTGCCGCAGCCAGGGAATTAAGCAAGGGGCTATTTTTATTACCCGAAGCGGGCGGACTTTGGACCGCAGGAATATTTGGATGGAAATGAAAAAATTGTGCCGTCAGGCGAGAGTGGAGGCGAGAAAGGTATTTCCACACAATTTGCGGCACCTGTTTGCCAGATGCTATTATGAGAAGGAGAAGGATTTAGTACGTCTGGCAGATTTCCTCGGACACAGCAGCGTGGATATAACAAGGCGCTATACTAGGACAGCAGATTTTCAAACCTGTCTAGCGAAATTAGAGCTGGGGCTTTCATGTGCCGAAGAAAGATGCGACATAATAGGAATTATGTCATAAGTAGAGAACCTAAATGACTACTTTGCAGGATACTTTTCTTGACGGCCAGAATAAACGGCAGGATAGAAGGGCTAATTTATAAAATAAAAGGGAGAGGATGAGAAAAGATGAGGGTAAAGCGAAAGGCTGCGGCCTTGCTTGCCCTTACTATGGCGATTACCGTACAGCCAGCCGGCATGTTATCGGGACAGGCCGGGACGGGCATTTATGGTTTTGCGGCTATGGAAGAAGGGGAAAGGAGTAATGTTGGCAAAGAATGTGAAAGCGTATCGGACGGAGAGAATAAGCGGCCTCTAGCAGAAAAAGAGGAGGATGATGATTTTGCCGAAGAAACAGAAGAATATTTGCCGGCAAGCCCCAGTATAGCTACTCCCAGCACAGCCACTGACCAGGAGGAAACGGAAGAATTTGAGGTTACCTATCGGATCAGCCCGCAAAAAGGAGCTGTAGTAAGCGGGCCGGACTCAGTGGTAAGCGGAGAAACACTGGAATTTAAGGTGAGAGTAAAAGATGGATATAGCCTATCTGGTGTGGAACTGTCCGGGGATAGCCTGGAGCCGGTAAAGGAAGAAAACGGACGCTGGTATTATGAGGCGGAAGACATTTTTCAGGAACCAGAGGTTGAAATTCTTTTGGACGAAATTTCTTATCCGGAATTCGACCAGAGTGAAGAATTTGGAGATATAACAGTTACGGTTCACGCGGAGGAGGGAATTCTTCCTCAGGGTACCTCGGCCCGGATTCAGAAGGTGGAGAATATTGAAGCGGAAACGGAAGAATCATCTTCAGAGGAGGAAGCGTTTTACTTCGATATCACCCTCTGCGATGAGGAGGGAAATGAGCTGTCTAGCCAGTGGCAGAAGAAGGGGAGCGTTCAGGTAACGTTTACTGGTGAAGCGATTGATGAGGCAAAAGAGCATGCTAAGGATTCCCAAATCGTTCATGTAGACGAGGATGGGGAAAAAGAAGTAGTAAAGACGATTCCCATGGACCAGGAAAACTTAGAAGAGGATGGACTTGCCTTTAATGCCAGACATTTTTCTCTCTATGGCGTGCGCTTTGCGGCGAGAGAGCTGGTAGAGGGGGAGGGATTTACCTGGGACGAGGATACGAAAACCCTGACGATTACAGAAAGTACAGGGGATTATACGTCTGCTGCAACTGACAAGCCATATCAAGCATACAAAGACACAGCGGCAAAAATTGTAATTGACGGCGATGAGAATACGGAGATTGGTTCCTACGCATTTTATAAATTTAAAGGAATGACGGAGCTGGAAATTAAGACTTGCGGAAACATCAAGGATCATGCATTTAATTTTTGTTCTAAGTTGGAATCCGTAACCATCGGCAGCTGCGGTGATATCGGAGACAGGGCCTTTGGCTCATGTTCGGCTTTGGAGAGCCTGGAAATCACCGGCAGTTGTGGAAACTTTGGCCCCTACGTATTCCAGAACTGTTCCAAGTTAAAAAACTTTGAGATTAGCAGCTGCGGAAACTTCGGCGAAGACATGTTCGCTGGGGCGACAGCATTGGAGAGCGTTACGATTAAAGAGTGCGGCGATATTCCGCAATCCCTGTTTGCAAGCCAGAGTAAGCTGAAAAATATTACACTTGAAAAATGCGGGAACATTGGCAAATGGGCCTTTCGATACTGTACTTCCCTTGAATCAGTGATTTTGCGCGAGTGCGGCAATATTGAAAGCAATGTATTTTCCGGCTGTACTGGTATGAAAGAACTTACGATTGAACAGTGCGGCGATATTGCCCAGCAAGCTTTTCTTGGAATGACTAACCTGGAGAAGGTTACGATTAAGAAATGCGGCGCTATCGGCCAATATGCATTTGGTACGCTGTTTACTTCAACAGGAGCAGAATCTTGCAGTGCGTTAAAAGAGGTTGTGATTGAAGAGTGTGAGAGTATTGGGGAGTGCGCATTTTATAACCTGAAGAATGTGGAGACTCTGACAATTACAAAATGTAACTCTATTGGCGAGGAGGCATTTTCTGGTGTAGGAAATCCAATCAAAGAATTGATTTTGGACAGCTGTTCGATTGACAAGTGGGCATTCCGTAATGCAAATATTGAATCACTTACGATTCAAAATACAACAGCGATAGGAGAGTATGCGTTTAATGGAGCAGAGATTGAAAATCTAACGTTGTCGAATATCAAAGAAATAGGCGAAGGCGCCTTTGGAGGCTGTAAGAACCTGACCAGCCTGACCATTGAAAATGTAGATAAGTTAGAAGAGGACACCTTTAAGATTTACGATGAGATGCTGAGCAACAATGTCACGGAGATTACCTTGAAAAATGTCCGATATATTGGAAATTATGCCTTCAAGGGTTTCAAAAATCTGGAAACAGTTAATGTGGAACCGACCTGCCAGTACGTAGGAGCTCACGCTTTTTCCGGCTGCGATAAGCTGACAACCATAACCATTGACGGCTCTACCAAGCTGGGCTACAGCGATTCTTTTGTCAGACAAGAGTACATCCGCGAGCGTGTAAACGCGATTTTAGCCGGGAAATTCGACATGATTGATCCCGATATCCCCATTGATGAGATTCATCCGGAGGGCTGGTATTCTGTCCGGACCGGCACTCAGAACCGGACGGAGGAAGCGGGGGATACTCAGCTGACCAAGGAAGCAAAGTGGAACAACGAGGAAAAGACTGTTGCAGATGTGCTGATTAAAGCCTACTATACCACAAACCGGCAGATGGACTTTATATTTGTGGTGGACTGCTCCAACTCTATGTCCGGCTTTGGAAGCGACGAGGCAATGAACGCCAACTTCTATAATATGCAGTCCAAGGTGATGGATATGTCCAAGGAACTGCTGGATATCAGTACGCTGGATACCAGGATTGCATTCGCCACTTTTGGAGAATGGGATCATTCCAAATCTCCGTTCTTTGAAAAAGGGCAGGGCCAGGAGGCACAAGAATACATTTGGAATGAGATTGTTGATTATGAATCCAATACAAATTACAGCGTAGGCTTTAAGGATGCGTTGGAGCTGGTTCAGGAAAACAAAGGAAGAAACACAACGGTGATTTTTATTTCCGATGGACAGCCGTTCCATCCGGAAGAAGTACCTGAGGAGTATTATGGAGTGCCGGAGGCGGCTGCGGTCCGGGCGGAGGGAGTTCCGCTTATCAGTGTTCTTCAGCAGGTTTCTGCCAGCAAACTTGAGAGCTCCAAGGAAAATATGGGAAAGATTGCGGATAAGATTTTCGCATCTACGGACCTTGAGGGATTCAGCAAAGCGATTAATGATGCGGTGAAGTATGCGTATACCACCTACACCCTGACGGATACGGTAGATCCGGATTTTGAACTGGATGTCGACAGCATCAAGGCTTCTTCCGGAACAGTCACGGTGGGGAAAGATCAGGCGGGCAACACGACCATTACCTGGGAGCTGGGAGGCGAGCCGTTCCAGGAACACACCCTTCAGTTTCAGGAAATCCTGAAGCCGGATGAAAATGGAAATTATCCCACAGGGGATTTTGACACAAATGAAGGTGATACGGTTCTTGAGGAAGGAGACGATCCGGTTAACGATGTTCCGACTCCGGTTCTTCCCAGAGAAGCAGATGAAGGAGAACTGAGAATTACCAAGAGGGTAACCGGAAGCCGGGGAGATACAAAGCGGGATTTTTCCTTTAAGGTGACGTTAAAGGATCAAGATGGAAACAACTTGACCGGAACCTACGAGATTCAAAAGACCGGTCAGGCGGCAGAGAAGCGCAGCCTGACGGATGGAAGTTTCACCTTTACTCTGAGGCATAATCAGCAGCTGATAATTAAGGGACTGCCTGAGGGAACCAGCTATCTGGCAGAGGAAACCAATTCCTACGGACATTCCGCCAGCGTAGAAGGAGGAAGCGGCGTTATCATCGGCGGAGGCGTAGAAACAGCTGCTTTTGAAAACTACAGGGGCTCCGGAGGAGGAAACAACGGCGGCGGAGGAGGTGGAGGCGGAAGCGACCCCGATCCCGGACCGGGAAGAGCCGATCAGCCGGATCCTTCTGTTTCACAGGTGACGGAAGTGACAGATCCGTCTACTACACCTGGAAATGTACCGCCGGTTCCGTGGTATAAGCTTCCGGTAATGGGAGACGAGCAGTTTGGACCAGGCTTTATCAATGACAGCAAAAACGAGGTAGCTCTTCCGAATAACGAGCCTTCGATTATTCCGCAGCTGGAACAGCTGTACGCCCGGAATCAGGACCTGGCCGGATGGCTGACAGTTCCGGGAACGGGATTTGGCTACCCGGTGATGAATACGCCAACGGATCCCTATTATTATCAGCATCACACCTTTGACCGGCAGGCAGACGATGTGGGGATTCCCTTTATGGGCCCATATTCTACCAAAGACAGTATGAATGTGCTGATTCATGGACATAATATGAGGGATGTATCCCAGTTTGGCTATATTTGGAATTACCAGTATCCTTCATTCAGGGAAAAGAACCCGGTTATTGATTTTAAGACCCTGACAGATGGAAATGGGAGCTATGAGGTTATGTCTGTGTTCTTTGCGCCGGAGTATGCGGAAGGGACGGAAGGGGTATTCTGGTGGTATCGTTATATTGGCGATATGAATCAGAACCAGTTTGACTATTTTGTGCAGAATGTAAAGGCATTGTCCCTCTACGATACTGGCGTAACAGCGGAGTATGGGGATAAGCTCATCACTCTGGAGACCTGCGCTTCCTTAAAGGACAGCACCAGACTGGTGGTAGTAGCCAGAAAGAAGGTGTCTCCGTCAGAGAATTTTGCATCTGGAACAGCTCAGACGTAGAAGAGAAAAAATATGCAGAATAGAGGCAGCTGACGCATGGATTTCGGCGAAAGAGGCTGTCGGAAAATAGATAGTTCCAAACAGGGGCCGGTGTGATTCATTTGAACCATACCGGCCCTTGAAGTTCTTCCGCCCAAAAGAGAGAAAGACGGCTGACGGACAACCATCTAGATAAAAACGGTGCTTTTATGCTGCACCATTTACTACCTTATATGAATGCTCATATGCCATAAAGCAATACACAAGAATTTGATAGACAGCAAGTCTGCTATGACTTTTATTTTTAAGCTATTGAAGCAGCTCCAATATTTTTTGATTGTTATCAAATTTTGATTTTTCTGATAAGCTTTATTTAAGTCGTCAGCAGAATATATTTTTTACTGCAATAGTAAAGGCAGATTGCAGCAAAGAGATGAATCGCATAGTGGATGCCTGGTTCAAGGAATAGCTGAAAATTATGGAAGCATTATAGGAAAATGAAAGCCGCAATTCTGGAATAAACAGAGATTGCGGCCTAATTTACGTTTAAAGGTGTGTCAAAAGGTGTTGTCAATTCACTTTAGAAAACAGAGTTAAGGTATAAGAACCCACGTATTTTCAAGCTTTTCTGCTTATAACTCACCGCACACCTGAAAGAGGTAAAATTTTAGATAGTAAGACTCATCTGCCGCCCATAAAATGGGGTGATCCGCCGCCTGGGTCCGGTATTCCACCTGGCGAAGGCGACGGTGAGCTCCTTTGGCGGCTTCGCGGATGG
>DWYS01000122.1 GCA_019118585.1 Candidatus Enterocloster faecavium
ATTTTGATCAAGGATATTGTAAAAGCCTGCGGCGGCCGGTTTTTATGGGGAAATGAGGACGGGGCCATAGAGGCGATCAGCCTGGATTCCCGGCATATGGAGGGAAAGGACCTCTTTGTGCCAATCGCAGGGGAAAAGGTGGATGCGCACCGGTTTATCTGTCAGGCCCTCTCCCTGGGAGCGGCTGCGGTGCTGACAAACGTCCACCGATCATCCGGGGATGTGAAAGAAGAGCTCGAGAAGTTTGAGCGCGGCGGAGGAGATGCCAGGGCCATTGAGGATCGGGTCTGGATTGGCGTAGAGGATACACGCAGAGCCCTTCAGGACCTGGGGGCATGGAGGAGAAAACAGATTTCCATTCCCATCATTGGGGTTACCGGAAGCGTGGGGAAAACCACCACCAGGGAGATGATTGCCCAGGCCCTTTCAGCGGGACTCAGGGTGTTCCGCACTCCGGGCAATTTAAACAGCCAGGTAGGAGTTCCCATTACCATCTGTTCCATTCCGGAGGATGCCCAGGCAGCGGTAATCGAGCTGGGCATGAGCGAGCCGGGTGAGATGGAGCGCATCGCGAAAGTGGCCCAGGTGGACTGTGGGGTAGTGACCAATATCGGCGTAGCCCATATTGGTCAGCTGGGCTCCAGGGAGCGGATTATGGAGGAGAAGCTGAAAATCCAGGAGGGAATGAATCCTCAGGGAACCCTCTTTCTCAACGGGGACGATGACCTTCTCCAGAATGCTTCCGCCTCAGAAGGGCGCAGGACCGTCTATTTCGGCACAAGCCCCCGGTGCCGGTACCGGGCCGAGGATATAAGGCTTGAGGAAGGCCATCCGGTCTTTACGGCGGTATGCGGAGAGAAGCGGATTCCCATGAGGCTGAGCGTTCTGGGACTCCATATGATTTCCGGAGCCCTGGCAGCTATGGCCGTGGCAGACTTCTGCGGCGTGGATTTGGAAGGGGCGGCTTCAAGTCTGGAGCAGTTTTGCGGATACAAGGGAAGACAGCAGATCTATGAAGTTGGAAAGATGACGGTAGTGGACGACAGCTACAATGCAAGTCCGGCCTCCATGATCGCAGGGCTTCAGGTGCTGGAGTCCTTAAAGCCGGGGGCCAGGACGATCGCCATTCTGGCGGATATGAAGGAGCTTGGGCCGGAGGAGGTCCGCTTCCACCGGGAGATCGGCTACTATATTGCCGCCCATCCCGTAGACCGGGTGGTGCTGCTTGGAGAGCTGGCCCGGGAAATCGGAAGAGGCATTTTGGAAAAAGGGGGCAACACCTCGGTAGAGTTTATGGGAAATCTGGACCAGGTGAAG
This sequence comes from Candidatus Enterocloster faecavium, assembly GCA_019118585.1. Classification (GTDB taxonomy): domain Bacteria; phylum Bacillota; class Clostridia; order Lachnospirales; family Lachnospiraceae; genus Enterocloster; species Enterocloster faecavium. The sequence goes on from DWYS01000122.1 coordinate 1,318, forward strand.
GATTTCCTGAGCCGTGAAACAAAAGAGGGGGACTGCATTCTTTTTAAAGGTTCCAACAGCATGAGGCTGGGAGATGCGGTGTCCTGGTTCAGGCAGAAGCTGGAAGAAGCATAAGCAGCCGGTATAGAAATCTCCTGTCTGGGGAAAATGAGGATATCCAAAACAGACAGGAGAGTCCATATGAATCGGAATACAGGTGAAAAGAAAATACTTTGGTACAGTTTGGCCTTTATGGCCTTCTCGGCGGTCTGGGGATTCGGAAACGTGATCAACGGATTTTCCGAGTATGGCGGATTAAAGGCCATTGTCAGCTGGATTCTTATTTTTGCCATTTATTTTATCCCCTATGCGCTGATGGTGGGGGAACTGGGTTCTGCCTTCCGGAATGCGGGGGGCGGTGTCAGCTCCTGGATCCATGAGACCATTGGACCAAAAATGGCATACTATGCAGGATGGACCTACTGGGTGGTCCATATGCCCTATATTTCCCAGAAACCCTCCTCGGCGGTGATTGCCGCCAGCTGGGCCATTTTCCAGGATAATCGGGCCAGCGCCATGAATACCGCCCTCCTCCAGGCCATCTGCCTGGTGGTTTTTCTCTTTGCGCTCTATCTGTCAGGCAGGGGAGTCGGGGTGCTGAAGCGGCTGTCCACGGCGGCAGGCTCCGCCATGTTTTTTATGTCCATGCTGTTTGTGGTGATGATGATGGCTGCCCCCGGGGTGACCGATGGAAATTTCGTGGAAATCCAGTGGTCGGCAGAAACGTTCCTGCCTTCCTTTGACGCCGGTTTCCTGATGAGCCTGTCTATCCTGGTGTTTGCGGTAGGAGGGTGCGAGAAAATATCGCCCTATGTGAATAAGATGAAGGACCCGGCCAGAGACTTTTCAAGAGGAATGATCGCCCTTGCGGTGATGGTGGCGGTGACAGCGGTGCTGGGGACGATTTCGCTGGGCCTGATGTTTGATTCCGAGCACATTCCGGGGGATTTGATGACAAACGGGGCCTATTATGCATTTGAACGGCTGGGTGAATACTACCACGTGGGCAATTTCTTTGTCATCGCCTACGCCCTTACCAATCTGGTGGGACAGTTTTCCGTTATGGTGCTGTCCATCGATGCGCCTCTGCGGATGCTTTTGGAGAGTGCGGACCGCACCTATATCCCGGCGGGCCTGCTGAAGAAAAACGAAAAGGGTGTTTACGTCAACGGACAGAAGCTGATTGGACTGATCGCGGCGGTGCTGATCGTAGTGCCGGCCTTTGGAATCCGGAATGTGGACGCTCTGGTCCGGTGGCTGGTGAAGGTAAACTCAGTCTGCATGCCCCTGCGCTATCTGTGGGTATTTGTGGCCTACATCGCCTTAAAAATGGGCGGGGAGAAGTTCCCGGCTCTGTACCGCTTTGTCCGCAGGAAGGAGACCGGCATTGCCTTTGGGGTGTGGTGCTTTGTATTTACGGCATTTGCCTGTCTGACCGGAATTTACTCGGAGGATCCCTTTCAGCTGATCCTGAATATTGTGACGCCTTTTGTGCTGGTGGGACTGGGATTTATTATGCCGATGATCGCCAATAAAGAGAGGAGACAGACCAATGAGAAACTATGAGAATGAACGGGAGCTGACCAGGGCTCTCATGGATTTTTTGGAAAAGAGTCCGACAAGCTTTCACGCCGTGGAGCAGATGGCGGCCAGACTGAAGGAGGAGGGCTATGAGGAGCTAAGGGAGGAGTGTCCCTGGCAGCTGGAGGAAGGCGGCAGATACTATGTGATCCGCAGCATGTCCTCCCTGATCGCTTTCCGGATTCCGGGAAAGAACTTCGGAGGCTATCAGATTATGGCAAGCCACAGCGATTCCCCTGCCTTTAAGCTGAAGGAGAATCCGGAGATGGCGGCAGAGCAGCACTATGTGAAGCTGAATGTGGAGAAATACGGCGGGATGCTCTGCGCACCCTGGTTTGACCGCCCGCTGTCCATCGCGGGCCGCGTGGTCATTGGCAGAGAGGGGCGCCTGGTCACAAAGCTGGTGAATGTGGACCGGGATCTGGTGATGATCCCAAGTCTGGCCATTCACATGAACCGTCAGGTAAATGAAGGCTACAGCTACAATGCCCAGAAGGACCTGCTTCCCCTCTATGGAGGAGACGGCGCGGAGGGAACCTTGATGAAGACGGTTGCTCAGGCGGCGGGAGTCAGTCAGGAGGAGATCCTGGGCCATGACCTTTACCTTTACAACCGCATGAAAGGCGTGATCTGGGGTGCCGGGGAGGAGTTCTTCTCCTGCGGGCGCATCGACGATCTGCAGTGCGCATTCGCCTCCCTGGAGGGATTTCTGGCAGGGGGACACCCGGACTGTGTCAGCGTTCACTGCGTGCTGGACAACGAGGAGGTGGGAAGCAGCACCAAGCAGGGAGCGGATTCCACCTTCCTGGAGGATGTCCTGTGGAGGATCAACCAGGCAGCGGGAGGCGGACGGGAGGATTATCTGCGCCGGCTGTCTGCCAGCTTCATGGTATCTGCTGACAATGCCCACGGCGTCCATCCCAATTACGGGGAGAAGGCAGACCCCACCAACCGTCCCTGGGTCAATGGAGGCATCGTCATCAAGTACAACGCCAACCAGAAATACAGCACCGACGGAATATCTGCCGCCGCTTTTAAGACCATCTGTCAGAGGGCACAGGTACCGTGGCAGACCTTTGCCAACCGCTCCGACATGGCAGGAGGCTCCACACTGGGAAATATTGCCAATTGCCATGTCTCCATCAACACTGTGGACATCGGCCTGCCTCAGCTGGCCATGCACTCCCCTTATGAGACGGCCGGAGTGAAGGACACCTGGTATCTGGTAAAGGCGGCAAAGGCATTTTTTGAAACTTCTTTTGTGCCGGAAGGGCAGGGCTGTTATCGTCTGGGAATGTTCCGGGCTTAAATGCAGCAGGCAGGGCTATATGCCCTGCCTTTTAAATAGTTCCCGGAAGGCCTCCGCTTCTGCCAGGGTATGGTTCCATCCGTACCTGTTCAAATCTACTTTCCACCCGTCTTTGGTCCATGTGACTTCCACTCCTTCCCAGCGCAGCAGAAGGACCTGCAGGTCCGGGGCGTCAAAATGGGCAGCTCCGCTGAGAATCCCTCTTGCGTTTACCACCCGGTGGGCCGGTGCTCCTGGCCCTATGAGCCCTGTTTTCAAGCCGTAGCCCACCTGGCGGGCATTTCGCGGCATACCGCACAGAAGGGCGATCTGGCCGTAGGTGGCAGTCCTGCCGTATGGAATCTTGCTGCAGACCAGGGAGGCGCGTTTGTAGAGGTTGGGGGTGTCCATATAGAAAATCTCCTTTCAGCAGGAATTGCGTTTGCATCAGAAAAGGCATTTCCCACCATACGATCCAGGCATTGGACAAGGTGCCATGGCGGGATTAAAATATGAGGTGATCCGTTCAGGACATTTGTTCCAAGTATCAGAAACCAGGAGGTATGTGTGATGAATTACCATGAAACAGATCCGGAGTTTATAGAGAGGTTTGAGCATTTCGCCTTTGAGGAGGTGCCGGGAGAGGAGGGCCAGAGTCTGGATGAAGCCGACCGGTACCTGGCGATCCTTGCGGCACTGATCGGATGTCAGGGAAAAGAGGCATTTGCCCAGATGCTTCCCAGAGCCCTGGAGGGCGGCCTGACGCCTGTGATGGTTAAGGAGACTGTCTACCAGGCGGCAGATTATGTGGGCTTTGGGCGGATGCTGCCTTTTTTGGATATCACCAATGATATCTTGCAGGCAAGAGGGATAAAGCTTCCCCTGGAGGGCCAGGCGACCACAACCATGGAGGACCGTCTGGAGAAGGGAGAGCAGGCCCAGGTGGCCATCTTTGGGGAAGGCATGAAAGGCGCCTGGAAGAAGGGGCATATCAACCGCTGGCTGGCGGCCAACTGCTTTGGAGACTACTATACCAGAAAAGGCCTGGACTACCGGCAGCGGGAGATGATCACCTTCTGCTTCCTGGCGGCCCAGGGAGGCTGTGAACCTCAGCTGACCGCCCACTCCAAGGGCAATATGCAGGTAGGAAATGACCAGGCCTATCTGATCAAGGTGGTATCTCAGTGCCTGCCCTACATCGGCTATCCCAGGAGCCTCAATGCCATTGCCTGCGTAAACCGCGCGGCAGAGGAAATGAAGGAAGGATAATATGGAAAAGGGAGAGAGTCAGTTCTCTCCCTTTAAATATGCCAGAATCTCAGCCGCGTTGGTGTCCGGCTTTACTTTTGGAAACACCTTCTCGATGAGGCCGTTTTCATCAATAAGATAAGTGGTCCGGACAATGCCCATGGATACCTTGCCGTAGAGTTTCTTCTCCTTCCACACATCGTAAGCCTGGATAGCCGTAAGCTCCGGGTCAGAGAGAAGGATAAAGGGAAGGCTGTTTTTCTGGGCAAATTTCTGGTGGGAGGCCTGGCTGTCCTTGCTGACGCCGATGATGACAGTGTTCAGCTCCTCAAATTCCCGGTAGGCCCCGGCAAAGGCGCAGGCCTGGCGGGTGCAGCCCGGAGTGCTGTCCTTTGGATAAAAATACAAAACGACTTTCTTTCCGCGGAAATCCTGAAGGGAAACGGATGTTCCGTCTTTGTCTGCCAGAGTAAATTCCGGCGCTTTCATTCCTGCTTCTAACATATGCGGTTCCTCCTTTTTCTTAACAAATCGTTCAGGAAAGCTCTTTTAAGAAAATGTAATGAGTCTCATCGGACATTTCCCTGGAAAAATGATAGTTCAGGCGGCAGAAGTTTTTTAGGTCCTCCGGACGGCTGGCCCTTGTCTCTGCCAGAAAACGGACCATTTCTCCCCGTGCCATCTTGGCCTCGGTGGCCTTGGTTTTCAGCTTTAAAACGCCTCTGGAATCCGGGGCAAGGCTGCCGAAGACAACATGGATCATGGTCTGCTCCGGTGTCAGAAAGGGCTCGATCCCCTTGCTGTATTCTTTGGAGGCCAGGTTGATGACAACCGGGTCATCCGCTGTCAGCTCCCGGCAGAGGCGCTCGCCCCAGAAGGAGTAGAGCTCCCGGTATTCCTTTCCGTCAGCGAAAAAATGAGTTTTGGCCTGCATCTCCAGCCGGTAGGGCGCTACCCCGTCCATTGGCCTTAAAATTCCGTAAAATCCGGACAGGATGCGCAGATGCTCCTGAATATAGTCCAGCGAACCCTGGTCGAAGACCTGCGGGGCCATATACTGGTACTGGATTCCCTCATAGGCCAGAATGGCCGGAGTCAGATGATTTTCCAGGTCCATTTCCTGGAAACGGCGGTAATTCAGACTGGCCAGAGCCTCATTGCAGCCCCAGAGCGTTCTGGCTTCCTCAAGGGTCAAGGAACGGATATAGTCCATGAGGATCCGGGTCCGTTCCAGAAAAACGGGAAGCTGCAGCCAGGGAATAAAGTCCTCCTTTACCTCCATCTTTTTAGCAGGGGATATCATCAGTTTCATGGGCGGTCACTCCTTTGTCCGGACCTTCACAAGATCCAGGTCCTGTCTGAAAAAAGACCCCGAAGCCTTTCGGTGAAAAGTCCGGGGTCTCTGTTTTCGTCTGTTGTTTCTGTTTTACCGCTTCTTGCCGTAGCGCTCCTCGCAGTACTGGCAGCGGTAGGTCTGGGTTTTCTCATCAGCCAGATAGAAGATGTGAGGCAGCTCCTGCTCAATAGAAGTGATGCAGCGGGGATTTTTGCATCGGATTACATTGGTGATCTTTCTGGGAAGCTTTAATGCCTTCTTTTCCGCAATGGTGTTGTCATGGATGATGTTTACGGTGATGTTGTGGTCAATGTAGCCCAGTACATCCAGATCCAGCTTATCCAGATTGCCTTCGATCTTGATGATGTCCTTGCGGCCCATCTTGCTGCTGCGGGCATTTTTAATGATCGCTACCTGGCAGTCCAGCTTGTCCAGGCCAAGATGGTAGTAGATATCCATGCTCTTTCCTGCCTGGATATGGTCTAATACAACGCCTTCTTTTAATCCGCTGATATTTAACATGGCTTCTCCACCTCCAGTAATGTCATGATCAGAGCCATCCGCACATATACGCCATACTGAGCCTGGTCGAAGTAGGCAGCTCTGGGGTCATCGTCCACTTCCACAGAAATCTCATTTACTCTGGGAAGGGGATGAAGAACGTACATGTCCTTTTTGGCCAGTTCCATTTTCTTGCGGTCCAGGATGTAGCAGTCCTTTAAGCGGATGTAATCTTCCTCGTTGAAGAAACGCTCCTTCTGAACACGGGTCATATAAAGAATATCCAGAGAGCCCAATGCGGCGTCCAGGCTGTCCACTTCCTCAAAGGGGATTCCCTTGGCCTTCAGTACATCCTCCCGGATGCTGTCGGGAACTCTCAGCTCCTGGGGAGAGATCAGGACGAACTTGATTCCCTCATAGCGGGCCATGGCACTGATCAGGGAGTGTACGGTACGTCCGAACTTTAAGTCACCGCACAGACCGATGGTCAGATTGTTCAGACGCCCTGTTTTGGAACGGATGGTCATCAGGTCCGTGAGGGTCTGGGTAGGATGCTGATGTCCGCCGTCTCCGGCATTGATGACAGGGATCCTTGCCTTCTGAGCGGCAACATAAGCGGCGCCCTCTTTGGGATGACGCATGGCACAGATGTCAGCATAGCAGGAAATCATCCTTATGGTGTCGGCAACGCTCTCGCCCTTTGCAGCGGAGCTGGAGTTTGCAGAAGAAAAGCCCAGTACGCTTCCGCCGAGATTAAGCATCGCTGCTTCAAAGCTCAGGCGGGTTCTGGTACTTGGCTCGTAAAACAGGGTAGCCAGCTTTTTGCCGTCGCAGACATGAGCATACTTGGGCAGGTCCTTCTCAATGTCTCTTGCGAGAGAAAGAAGGCTGTCGATTTCTTCCACAGAGAAATCAAGAGGATTCAATAGGTGTCGCATGATTCTCTCCTTTACCTTATGTGATTTAATCGTAATAGTTCAGGACAATCGTCCAAAACAGTTACATTTACTATAAAATGGGAATAATGGCAGACGCACCAGTGCGATAGCTGGTCCAGCCAGATCTGGCACTGATTTGTGCCTCGTCATATTTTTACATAGAATATGTGAGAAGTCAAGCTGTTTTTTGTATTTTCCTGAAACAGTTTGGGACGGAGGAAGCGATTGGGGCAAAAACAGTCCTCTCGGACCAGGAAGGATGTCCACCACGGTGTAAGGAATATTTAAGAAAAACGCAATGGCAGACAGCCGGTTATATGGTATACTGAAAAAAATGAGACAACATCGGAGAATATGTATATGGAAGAGAAGAAGCCGGTTTCAAAGGACCGGTCCCGGGACCCGGTGATTCGGGTAAAGGGGCTTTATAAGATTTACCGGGTAGGGGAAACGAAGGTTTACGCTTTAAATGGTGTGGACTTTGAGGTGAAGCGGGGCCAGTTTGTGGCCATTGTGGGAGCCTCCGGTTCGGGAAAATCTACCCTTTTAAATATGCTTGCAGGCCTGGAGAAGCCTACAAGGGGACAGATCGAGGTTGCAGGCCGCCACATTGAAAAGCTGACGGAGCGTCAGCTGGTGGCCTTCAGACGGGAGAAAGTGGGATTTATTTTTCAGTCCTACAATCTCTTAAATACGATGAACGCGGTGGAGAATGTGGCACTGCCTCTGGCCTTCAGGGGGATTCCGAAGAAACAGCGCCTGGCGGCTGCCAGGAAATACCTGAAGCTGGTGGGAGTGGACAAGCAGGAAAAGCATATGCCCAATCAGATGTCAGGAGGCCAGCAGCAGCGGGTGGGCATCGCCAGGGCCCTGGTGGTCAATCCGCAGATTATTTTTGCCGATGAGCCTACAGGAAATCTGGATTCCAAAACCACCATGGAAGTGTTACAATTGATGCAGCAGATTGTCCGGGAGCAGCACCAGACTCTGGTGATGGTTACCCACGACGACCACCTGGCGTCCTTTGCGGACCGGAGGATCCGGATTATGGACGGGAAGATAGTGGGAATTGAGGAGGGAAGAGAAAACCTATGAGTATGAGGAGCAGGCATTGGCTGACCAGGGGAGCGGCGGTTTTGGCGGCAGCGGTTCTGGCAGTGTCCGCAAAGCCGGTGATGATATCCGGAGCGGCCGATTACAACCTGGGATACAGCACCAATCCAAGTGAAAATGATTATATTTACACCACCCGGACGCCCCGGGGCAGGATCGGAAAGTCCATGACGATCTCCTTCCGCATCCGGGCTACGGACAGCGATATGGAAAATGTGCGGGTGCGTTTGGCCCAGACTACGGATTTCCAGCAGATCGAAGAGCGGGGGAGCGGCGACTATATTGTAGATTACTACCCCTTCGAGATCATGGAAACCACCTTCGTGTCCAAGTCCGTAGGAGATATTTCCAAGGACAAGGTGAAAAGCACCTCCCTCTCCGCCCAGGTCCGGCGGGATGCGGGCCAGGGCTACTACAGCATTCCCATTCTGATCGAGTGGGACGGAGGAGAGGATATTGATTACGTGAATATCTGGATTTCCACGGATACCACCGACGATGAGGAGGATGATACCGAGGAGGAGGGCGTATATTTTGTGATTGGGGAAAACCAGTCCACGCCCAGAGGGACCTATCCAAATGTAATGGATTATACGGTGAATGTTCGGAACAAGCGGGATATTACGGCTCAGGACGTAACCATCCACATGGAGCTGTCGGAGGATGACGCCAAATTCCCCTTTGAGATCAATGACGGCAATTACGACCGGCATTATGACCGCATCGGCTACGGGGAAACGGTGGCAGTGCCCTACAGCATGGCGATCCGCAAGGATTCCTATACCGGATACTATCCGATCAAATTCACCATTACCTTCCGGCTGAGCTCGGAGGGTGATCTGCATACGGAGGAGGGAACCTTCTATGTCCATATCACCTCCAAGGACAAGGAGGACGACCTGGGAGATTTCGATGCCAATGACCGTGTCCGGGCCCGTCTGATCGTGGACAGCTACCACACGGTTCCGGAGGAGGTGTACGCCGGGGACGAGTTCGAGCTGGTCCTGAATATGAAGAACGCTTCCACGGATGTGCCGGCCAGCAACATTCTCTTTACCATGGAATCGGAGAAAGTGGACGATTCCGCTGTATTTACCACCGAGTCCGGTTCTTCCTCCATTGTGGTGGACGCCCTGGGACCGGGACAGAGTACGGAGGTCCGGGCCCGCTATACGGCCAAAGCAGGAGTAGACCAGCGCTCCTACGCCATTACCATAAAGGAGAAGTATGACAGCCCGGAGTTTAAAAATGCGGAGGAGAGCATCACGGTGGACATTCCGGTCAAGCAGTATGCCCGTCTCAGCACCAGCAATATCGATGTGATGCCCGCCAGCATCACGGTGGGTTCGGAGTCCAATGTGATGTTCGGAATCAACAATACCGGAAAGGTGATCCTCTATAACGTCACCGCCTCCTTTCTGGGGGACAGCATAAGCCAGGTGGATGCCTATGTGGGAAATATCAAGCCTGGGGAGACGGGGAATGTGGATACCATGCTTTCCGGCATCGCTCCCACCATGGACGATGGGACCATTACCATATCCATTACCTACGAGGATGAAAATGGGGTGATGGCGGAGCCGGTGGTGAAGGAGATGAACCTCATGGTGACGGAGGATATGAGCATGGATGAAATGTGGGACCCGGCCATGACAGACCCGGCGCTGACGCAGGAGGAGCCATCTTTCTGGAAGAAATATGGAATCTTCCTGGGGATCGGGGGAGCCGCGGCGGCGGTCATCGGGGCGGTCATCATCTGCAAGGTGAGAAAGAAACGGAAGGCAAAGAAGGAGGAAGAGGAGCTGGACGATGAGATTTCCTGATCTTCTGAGCATGAGCCTCAACAATTTAAGACGCAGAAAGCTGCGGACTTTTCTGACGGTTCTGGGCGTTATCATCGGAACCGCCTCCATTGTGGTGATGGTTTCCTTAGGTATAGGCCTCAATGAGCTTCAGATGGAGAGCATTGAAGCGATGGGGAGTCTGACGACCATCGAAGTGTCCTCCCCGTCCATGTATGGAAATGTGGTTTACAGCAGTTCAGGAGGCATGGTAAGCAGCGGCCAGGACTCGGAGCCCAACTATATTACCGATGATGTGATTGGACAGTTTTCCAGGCTGGAGCATGTGAAGGCAGTTTCGCCTGTTCTTCAAGTTAATGTGATAGCCAGGCAGGGGGCGTACGAGTGCCAGTATCTGAGTCTTATGGGAGTCAGCCAGTATTATCTGGAGCAGATCCCTCTGGCAAAAGGCCATATCCCGGCGGAAGGGGAAACGGGCCTGGTAGTGGGAAATACGGTCATCCGTGACTTTACCAATGCCAAGACGGGAGACGGGTACTGGCAGACCGGAAAGCTTCCGGAGGTGGACTTTATGGGAAAGCCGCTGTTTGTGATCTTTGACACCAACGCTTATTACCAGTCTCAGGGTACCTCCTCCGGCTCCGGAGACCAGCAGGCGGTAAGTCCCCCCAAGAAGTACCTGATGGAGACAGTCGGAATGGTAGAGGGGGGGATTGATGACTGGAATTCCTATTCCTACTCCATCTATACAGATGTGGAGGGCTTAAAGCAGCAGCTTCGGACGGTGTTCCGCGGAGGAAAGGTTATTCCCGGACAGCCGGTGAATCAGAAGGGAAAGCCGTACAGCTATTTTGTGTACAACAGTGCCCAGGTATTTGTAGATGATATGGACCATGTGACAGAGGTGCAGAAGGTCATCGGAGATATGGGCTATCAGGTCTACAGCCAGATGGACTGGCTGGAGAGCCAGAAGCAGCAGTCCAACATTGCCCAGGCGGTGCTGGGAGGCATCGGAGCTGTGGCGCTGTTTGTAGCGGCGATCGGCATTGCCAATACCATGATGATGTCCATTTATGAGCGGACCAAGGAAATCGGCGTTATGAAGGTGCTTGGCTGCGATATGGGAAATATCCGGAATATGTTTCTGATTGAATCCGGCTGCATCGGTTTTCTGGGGGGCGTGGCTGGAATTGTATTGAGCTTCATCATTTCCGGGGTCATCAACCATTTTGTTGGAGGAGAGCAGCTGACAGGAATGGCAGGGGACCTGTCCCGGATTCCTCTGTGGCTGGCTGCCGCCGCCGTGGTCTTCGCGGTCTTTGTGGGAATGGCGGCAGGTTTTATGCCGGCCCTGCGGGCCATGAAGCTGAGCCCGCTGGCAGCAATCCGCAATGAGTAAAGAGATTCTTTCATTCGCTTTCGCAATCGGATTTATAAGGAAAATTCATAAGTAATCCTTCTTAAAAACACTTGCATGATTAGAAAAAATCATATATGATAGAAACAGAAGATGTGTGACTGGCGGAAAGTGGAGATTACCACAGGGAGCACATCGGATGTTTTGAAAGCCGGCCGCCTGGGCATACTATGGATCCGTATGCCCAGGCGGTTTTGTTATTACGTTGTTACGAGCACTTGACACCTGCAGCAAGCAAAGGAAAGGAGATTTTTCAGATGCAGATTACAACCCTGGAAGAAGCGTTAAAGGGAAATTCCTACCCCGGAAGAGGAATCCTGATAGGCCGGACGGAGGACGGGGAGAAGGCGGTAGTCGCCTATTTCATTATGGGGAGAAGCGAAAACAGCCGCAACCGGGTTTTCGTGGAGGACGGACAGGGAATCCAGACCCAGGCTTTTGACCCGGATAAGCTGAAGGACCCCAGCCTGATTATTTATGCCCCGGTGCGGGTACTGGGAAATAAGACCATTGTCACCAACGGCGATCAGACGGATACCATTTACGAGGGAATGGACCGTCAGCTGACCTTTGAACAGTCGCTCCGCTCCAGATGCTTTGAGCCGGATGGGCCCAATTACACTCCGAGGATCTCCGGGATTCTTCACCTGGAGGATGGAAGCTGCAACTATGCGCTCTCGATTTTAAAGAGCAGCGATGGGAACCCGGAAAGCTGCCATCATTTCACCTTTGCATACAAGAAGCCGGTCCCCGGCGAGGGAAGACTGATCCACACCTACCTTCACGATGGAAATCCGCTTCCCAGCTTTGAGGGAGAGCCGAAGAGAGTTGAAGTGAAGGGGGATCTGGACACCTTGACCGAGCAGCTCTGGGACTGCCTGGATGCAGAAAACAGGGTATCTCTCTTTGTGCGGATGATCGATTTGAAAACCGGAAGCTATGAGAGCAGAATTGTAAATAAAAATCAGTAAAGAGCAGGGGGAGGAATAAAAATGAAGGAATTGGAATTAAAATATGGCTGCAATCCCAATCAGAAGCCATCCAGAATTTTTATGGAGGGGGAAGGAGAGCTGCCGATTCAGGTGCTGAATGGAAAGCCCGGCTACATCAATTTTCTGGACGCCTTAAACGGATGGCAGCTGGTGCGGGAATTGAAGGAGGCCACCGGACTTCCCGCTGCCACATCCTTTAAACACGTTTCTCCGGCAGGTGCAGCAGTGGGGCGGCCATTAAGCGATACACTGAGAAAAATTTACTGGGTGGATGATCTGGGAGAGCTGACTCCTCTGGCAAGCGCCTACGCCAGAGCGAGAGGAGCGGACCGGATGTCCTCCTTCGGAGATTTCATCGCGCTTTCCGATGTCTGCGATGTCTGCACCGCTCAGTTGATTAAGCGGGAGGTGTCCGACGGTGTCATCGCTCCCGGATATGAGCCGGAAGCTCTGGAAATTTTAAAGTCCAAGAAAAAGGGTGGCTACAATGTGATCCAGATCGATCCTTCCTATGAGCCGGCGCCTCTGGAGAGAAAGCAGGTATTCGGCATTACATTTGAGCAGGGACACAACGATCTGAAAATTGACAGGAGCCTGTTGAACAATATTGTGACGGAGAACAAGAATCTTCCGGATGAGGCGGCAGAGGACCTTCTGATCGCTCTGATCACCCTGAAATATACCCAGTCCAACTCAGTCTGCTATGTAAAGGACGGCCAGGCCATCGGGATCGGGGCAGGACAGCAGTCCAGGGTCCACTGTACCCGTCTGGCAGGAAATAAGGCGGACAACTGGTTTTTGCGGCAGGCCCCCCAGGTTTTGGATCTGCCCTTCCGCGGGGATATTAAGCGGGCTGACCGGGACAATGCCATTGATGTTTACATCGGAGAGGATTCTATGGATGTGCTGGGAGAGGGACGCTGGGAGGCTGTCTTTACGGAGAAGCCGCCGGTCTTTACGAGAGAGGAAAAAAGGGCCTGGCTGGACAAGCTGACCGGCGTAGCATTAGGTTCGGACGCCTTCTTCCCCTTTGGGGACAACATCGACCGGGCAAAAAAGAGCGGTGTGGTCTATGTGGCGCAGCCGGGAGGCTCTGTCCGGGATGACCAGGTAATCGAAACCTGCAATCAGTATGGCATGGTGATGGCATTTACCGGCATCCGTCTGTTCCATCACTAAAGCGAATGTGCAGCGGTCCGGAATGTCCGAGACAGGGCGCAAAAAATGTAAAAGTTTTGTGAACAATGTAAAGTTTGTGCAAATAAGCCCTTGAATGTTCATCCGCTTTTATGTTACCATGACGGTATTCTGTGAAGTGAGGATCCGTCTGTGACAAAAGAAAAAGCTGTTTTAATTCTAAAATATGGGCGAAAAGTCCTAGGGATCGCCGGCCTGATTCTCATGCCTGTTGCCTCGTACCTGATGTTCGAGTACGTGACAGGGAATCTGGCGGCGGTTCCTTTTTCTATGGCCATACTGAATATCTGCTGGATAGGAGTGCTGTATCTGGCCGCATTTGTTTTGAGCGGCCGCTCCAGAATTTCCATTCCGCTTATTTCCCTGTTTTTGCTGGCCCTTTCCATCGGAGAAACCTTTGTGATGGAGTTTCGCAGCCGCCCGATTATGCTGTGGGATGCGATGGCTGTTTCCACTGCGGTAAGCGTGACGAAAAATTATCGTTTTGACCTTTCGCCGGAGATGATCCGGGCCATTGTGCTGACGCTTTTCCTCAACGTGGTGCTGTTTGCCTGTCCTGTGCGCCTGAAGGGGAAAAAACTGTGCCTGGCTGCAGCCGGGGCGGGAACGGCGGTGATCGCTGCTTTTCTGCTTGGCTTTTACGGCTGGCTGGTACCGGTCAAGGATCTGTGCCTGAACATGTGGGATGTTTCTTCCACCTATGAGGGACTGGGCTATATGCTCTCTACAGCAGTTTCTGTGCGCTACCTGAAGGCGGAGAAGCCTTCGGGATACAGCGCGGCCCGGATCCAGGAGATTTACAGGCAGACAGAGCAGGAGGAGGCTCTGGAGCAGGAGGCGCAGGAACAGGAGCCGGTCCAGCCGGTCAACGTAATCTGCATCATGAACGAAAGTCTTTCCGATTTAAAGGTTGTGGGGGACTTTGAAACCAATCAGCCCTATTTTCCCTTTATCAGCACACTGAGAGAGAATACGGTCCGGGGAAACCTCTGCATGCCTGTTTTCGGGGCGATGACCAGCAACTCGGAATTTGAGTTCCTGACGGGGGATTCCATGGCCCTTCTGCCGGCGGGAACCAGCGCCTATCAGTTTCAGGTCAAGCCGGGAATTAAGACGCTGGTCAGCACAATGGAGGACCAGGGCTATCGGACAGTGGCGGTCCATCCTTATCCGGGGGCAAACTGGAACAGGGAGTATGTCTATGAATGTATGGGATTTGACGAGTTTTTGGATGAGGAAGCGTTTGAGGGAGCCCAGGTTCTGAGAGCCTATGTGGACGACCAGGGCGATTATGAGAAATTGATGCAGCTGGTGGAGGAGAAGGATGATCCACAGGAGAAGCTTTTTATCTTTAACGTGACCATGCAGAACCATGGAGGATATGAGACCCGGTACGATAATTTTGACCAGCAGGTATGGCTGACAGGAAAGATGGAGGGGAAATACCCCCAGACGGACCAGTATCTTTCCCTGATGCTGGAGTCGGACCGGGCATTCCAGAACCTGATTGAACACTTCCAGAACTGTGAGGAGCCTACTATGATCGTCCTATTCGGAGACCATCAGCCGGCAGTGGAGGATGAATTTTTCGATGAGATTTACGGGGAACCCAGTTACCTGGTTCACACCGGGGACCGTCTGATGTGGTATAAGACCCCCTTCATCATCTGGACCAACTATGAAAATGAGCCGGAGGACTTAGGAGACATGGGAGCGGTATATCTGGGAAGCCTCATGCTTCAGGAGGCAGGGCTTGAAATGACGCCCTACAATTCCTTTCTGCTTGAGATGAAGGAGGAGCTGCCGGTCATCCATATGCTGGGCGGCTACGACCAGGAGGAGAATTATTATTCCTGGGAACAGCTGGAGGGAGAGAACAATCCCTCTCACAGCCGGATAGCGGACTACGAAAACCTGGTCTACAACCATCTGTTTGATCCCGCTGTTTATGAGCCGATGTTTTCCCTGTGGGAGTCCACGGAAAAATAGTACCGGCCTTCCAAAGATTGTAAAAGCACTCTGAAAGCCGTCCGGGCATAAGATGAAAGT
Source organism: Candidatus Enterocloster faecavium (assembly GCA_019118585.1). Taxonomy (GTDB): domain Bacteria; phylum Bacillota; class Clostridia; order Lachnospirales; family Lachnospiraceae; genus Enterocloster; species Enterocloster faecavium. The sequence continues at coordinate 16,819 of DWYS01000122.1, forward strand.
AAGGAACAATAAGGCGGCTTTCATTGAAGACATTTCCCAAACCATTGTCTGCAAGGGAGGAAAAGGAGTATCTGGAACGCAGCAGAGAAGGGGACCAGTTGGCCAGGGAGGCTTTGATTGAACGGAATATGCGCCTTGTGGCCCATGTGGTGAAGAAGTATCAGAGTCCGGATTATGATCTGGAGGATTTGATCAGTGTGGGGACCATCGGTCTGATCAAGGCGGTCAATACGTTTCGGGCCGACAAGGGCTCAAGACTGGGGACCTATGCGGCAAAATGTGTGGAGAATGAAGTGCTGATGCTGCTGAGAGCCAGTAAAAAGCTTTCAAAGGAGGTTTCTCTTTTTGAACCCATTGGTGTTGACAAGGACGGAGAGGCCGTCAGCCTGGTGGATATTCTGGAAATGGATAATAAGGCGGCCATCGACACCATGATCTTAAAGCAGGATGTGAAGGAGCTGTATCAGGCCTTTGAGTCCTGCCTGACGGAAACGGAGAAGACGGTGATCCGGCTGCGCTATGGGCTTTACAGGGGAAGGGAACATACGCAGAGGGAAATAGCGGCAGAGCTGAACATTTCCCGCTCCTATGTGAGCCGTATCGAGAAGCGTGCCATTGAAAAGATCAGACGGGAATTTGAAAAGCATGGCGGCTGCCGGTAAAAGGGCGGCCGCCATGCTGATTTTTCAGCAGAACATGAAAAAGCGAAATAAAATTCCATCTATTTTAAGAAAAAGTGCATTGTATCTCAGACTGAATACAGGTATACTGAACATACAAAGTACCAGGAAGGATGAAACCTGGCAAATCTGCAATCGACATAAGGAGGATACGAGAATGACAATTCTAGTAACAGGCGGAGCCGGATATATCGGAAGCCATACCTGCGTAGAGCTATTAACTGCGGGATACGATGTGGTGGTGCTGGATAATCTCTGCAATTCCAGTGAAGAGTCTTTAAAACGGGTGGAAAAGATCACGGGAAAGAGCCTGAAGTTTTATGAGGCGGACCTTCTGGACCAGCCGGCGGTAAAGCAGGTATTTGACCAGGAGGATATTCAGGCGGTGATCCATTTTGCGGGCCTGAAGGCAGTGGGAGAGTCGGTGCAGAAACCGCTGGAATACTACCACAACAATATTACCGGAACCCTGATCCTCTGCGATGAGATGAGAAACCACGGCGTAAAGAACTTCGTATTCAGTTCCTCCGCCACCGTCTACGGAGACCCGGCGATCATCCCCATCACGGAGGAGTGCCCCAAGGGAGCCATCACCAATCCCTATGGTCAGACCAAGGGGATGCTGGAGCAGATCCTTACGGACCTGAACCGGGCGGATTCCCAGTGGAATGTGATGCTGCTGCGGTATTTCAACCCCATCGGTGCTCATGAAAGCGGTCTGATCGGAGAGGACCCCAAAGGAATCCCCAACAACCTGGTGCCCTACATTGCTCAGGTGGCTGTGGGAAAACTGGACCATCTGAATGTATTTGGCGATGACTACGACACACCCGACGGAACCGGAGTAAGAGATTATATCCATGTAGTGGACCTGGCCAAGGGACATGTAAAGGCTCTGGAGAAGATGATGAACAGCCAGCCGGAGGTTCGGATTTACAACCTGGGAACAGGGGTCGGATACAGCGTACTGGATGTGCTTCACGCCTACGAGAAGGCCTGCGGCAAGACCCTTCCCTACAAGATCTGTCCCAGAAGAGCGGGAGATATCGCCACCTGCTATTCGGACTGCGCGAAGGCAGAGCGGGAGCTGGGCTGGAAGGCAGAGAAGGGGATTGAGGAGATGTGCGCGGATTCCTGGAGATGGCAGTCCCATAATCCGGACGGATACCGGACCGAAGCGTAAGGATGGCTTACCATCGTCATCCGGCAGGAAACAAGCATCAGCAGATAGAAAAAGAGCGGGAAGGAATCAGGGCCTTCCCGCTCTTTGCAATTCACTAATCCAACTCCAGTGCACCTGTATACAGCTGATAATAAGTACCGTGGAGCTTGATCAAATCTTCATGAGTACCGCGCTCGATGATGCGGCCGTGGTCCAGAACCATGATTGCATCAGCATTCTGAATCGTGGACAGACGGTGGGCAATGTAGAAGGTAGTACGGCCATGCATCAGGGCGTCCATACCTCTCTGGACAATAGCCTCGGTGTGGGTATCGATGGAACTGGTGGCCTCGTCCAGGATCATAACCGGCGGGTCTGCCACAGCCGCACGGGCGATGGCGAGAAGCTGTCTCTGGCCCTGGCTCAGGTTGGAGCCGTTGCCCATGAGCATGGTGTTGTAGCCTTCCGGCAGCCGGCGTATGAAATCGTCAGCTCCTGCCAGCCGGGCAGCTCCGATACACTCCTCATCGGTGGCATCCAGGTTTCCGTAACGGATGTTTTCCATTACGGTTCCGGTAAACAGGTTGGTATCCTGGAGCACGATGCCCAGGCTGTGGCGCAGGTCCGCTTTCTTGATCTTTTTGATATTGATTCCGTCGTAACGGATTTTTCCATCGGCAATATCGTAGAAGCGGTTGATCAGGTTGGTGATGGTGGTCTTTCCGGCACCGGTGGAGCCCACGAAGGCAACCTTCTGACCAGGCTTCGCATAAAGGGAAATATGGTGCAGCACCGTTTTCTCCGGAACATAGGCAAAGTCCACATCAAAGAAGCGGACATCACCCTGAAGGCGGGTGTAGGTCACCGTACCGTCATGATGGGGATGCTTCCAGGCCCAGATGTTGGTACGCTGTGGGCATTCCACCAGTTCTCCTTTTTCGTTTTCCTGTGCGTTTACCAGAGTAACGTATCCTTCATCGGTTTCCTTCTCCTCATCCAGAAGAGTGAAGATCCGATGGGTTCCGGCCAGAGCCATTACCACCATGTTGACCTGGTTGGATACCTGGCCGATGGCGCCGGCAAACTGTTTGGTCATGTTCAGGAAGGGCACGACAATACTGATGCTGAAGGCCATGCCGGAAAAGCTTAAATTAGGAGCTCCTGATAAGAGCAGGGTGCCGCCTACCAGAGCAACTATCACGTACATGACGTTTCCGATATTGCCCAGAAGGGGCATCAGGATATTGGCATAGCTGTTTGCCCGGCGGGCAGTGCGGTAGATTTCATCATTGATCTCATCGAAGCCGGCCTTGGCGCCGTCCTCATGGCAGAAAACCTTGATGACCTTCTGGCCGTTCATCATTTCCTCTATATAGCCTTCCGCCCGCGCAATGTTAATCTGCTGGCGCAGGAACAGGCTGGAGGAATGGCTGCTGATGTGGCGGGCCAGCAGCGTCATGATCACAACGCCGCATACTACAACCAGCGCCAGCCAGATGCTGTAATACATCATGATGCAGAAAACGCTGAAGAGGGTGACGGCGGAGATGGTCATCTGAGGAAGGCTCTGGCTGATCATCTGACGCAGCGTATCGATATCGTTGGTGTAATAACTCATGATATCGCCGTGGCTGTGCGTATCAAAATAACGGATGGGCAAATCCTGCATATGGTCAAACATCTTTTCACGAAGCTTGGCCAGAGAACCCTGGGTGATAATGGCCATCAGCTGTGTATAGCAGATTCCTGCGATCAGGCTGATGACATACATGATAATCAGGATCGTCAGCAGTTTTACAATCTGTCCGGAAGCAGAAGACCAGTCTCCGGATGCATAGTGGTCTTCCACAATGGAAATGGCGTTCTGCATGAAGATGGACGGTACGGAGCTGACAATCGCGTTAATCAGGATACAGCCCAGGGTCAACGGCAGAAGCACCGGGTAAAACTCAAATATGGTGCGGATGAGACGCTTCATCACGCCCTTGGGGGCGCGCTGGCCTCTTCCGGTGGTGGTTCTACTCATTGCTGTCACCTCCTACTCGGTTCTGAGATGTAAAGATTTCACGGTATACCTCGCTGGACTTCATCAGTTCCTCATGGGTTCCGATGGCGTCGATGCGTCCGCCCTCCATCAAAATGATGCGGTCCGCATCCTGAACGCTGGCTACACGCTGTGCGATGATAATTTTGGTGGTTTCCGGGATAAAGTCGCGGAATCCCTTCCGGATCAGAGCATCCGTGCGGGTATCAACGGCGCTGGTGGAGTCATCCAGGATCAGGATCTTGGGTTTCTTCAGCAGGGCGCGGGCGATACACAGACGCTGTTTCTGACCTCCGGAAACGTTGGCGCCTCCCTGTTCGATCCAGGTATCATACTTATCCGGGAACTGCTGGATAAATTCATCGGCCTGAGCCAGACGACAGGCTTCTTCCATCTGCTCATCGGTGGCATCGGGATTGCCCCAGCGCAGGTTATCCTTGATGGTGCCGGAGAACAGCACGTTCTTCTGGAGCACCACGGCTACCTGATTTCGCAGAGCTTCCAGGTCATATTTGCGTACATCCTCGCCGCCTACTTTTACGCAGCCTTCCGTGGCATCGTAAAGGCGGGGGATCAGCTGGATCAGAGAGGATTTGGAAGAACCGGTTCCGCCCAGGATTCCGATGACCTCTCCGGATTTAATATGAAGGTTGATGTCGGACAGAGCCATGCGCTCCGCTTTCTTGGAGTACTTGAAGCTGACATCATCAAAATCGATGGAGCCGTCCTTTACCTCGGTCAGTCCGTTTTCCGGGCTGGTCAGGCTGCTCTGCTCGCTCAATACCTCTACAATACGCTCAGCAGATTCGGTGGCCATCGTAATCATAACGAATACCATGGAAACCATCATCAGGCTCATAAGAATCTGGAAGCTGTAGGTCAGCATGGAAGACATCTGTCCTACATTCAGGTCCAGACCACGGCTGGTGATAACGGCGTAGGAGCCATAGGCGATGACGAAGACCATACCGGTATAAACGCAGAACTGCATCATGGGGCTGTTGATCGCCATAATGCGCTCTGCCTTGGTGAAGTCCTTCTGAACGTTTTCAGCTGCCGCACCGAATTTTTTCTTCTCGTAGTCCTCACGCACATAGGATTTTACAACACGCATAGCCTGAATGTTTTCCTGAACGGAATCGTTTAAGGCATCGTATTTGCGGAACACCCGGCGGAAGATGGGGGTGGCTGCCCGGATTACCAGGAATAGGGCAATGGTCAGAAGGGGGATGGTAAACAGGAAAATCATCGCCAGCCGTCCGCCCATAACGAATCCCATGACAAATGAGAAAATCAGCATCAGGGGACAGCGGATTGCTACACGGATGATCATCATGTAGGCCATCTGTACATTCATGATATCGGTGGTCATACGGGTAACCAGGCTGGATACGGAAAACTTGTCAATGTTCTCAAAGGAAAAGTTCTGAATATTATAGAACATATCCTTTCGCAGGTTTCTGGCAAATCCGGTGGATGCAGCTGCGCAGGTAGCACCAGCGGCTCCGCCGAAGATCAGAGAAACCAGTGACATGGCAATCAGCACGATTCCGTACCGGACAATGACGTCCATGGAACAGCCGGCCTGCATCTGGTTCACGAGCTGTGCGATCACAAAGGGGATCGCACATTCCAGAATAACCTCCACCGTTACCAGCAAAGGCGTCAGGATCGAAGCCTTTTTAAATTCCCGGATACTCCGGGCCAAGACTTTAACCATTGGTGGTATTCCTCCTTTATTATGTAAATTCTTAATGGTTCTTAAAATTCAGGCGGCTTCTGCCGCTTTTTTGTTCTGCTGCGAACTTTCTGGGCTTATGGTGTCTGTTGGCTGCCGGACAGGATGTCCGTTCTGTCCTCATCCCAGTGCTCCAGGTTGCACAGCATCTGTGCGGCTATCTCTTTAAACAGCTGCACCTGACCGTCGGAAATCCCACGGGTGAGCATGCGGTCGGTATTGCGCAGGCTGGCACGTACCTGGGTATCCAGTTCTACGGCCCGTTTTGTTGGAACCAGACTCTTCAGACGAGCGTCACTTTCCACGCTTTCCCGCCGTATAATGCCGTTTTTTTCCAAAAGCTGTAAAATTCCTGTGGCAGTTGAGCGGCTGAGTCCAAAGACGCTTTCAATATCCTTCTGAAAGACAGGTCCATCCTGACAGTGGATCAGAATATAATAGATGACCCGGCTCTGTACGCCGGTGATGCCCAGGCTTTGCAGCATAGAATTGGAACGCGATTTAAGCTTATGCGACAGCAGGTTGATCCATGCGCCGCAGTCTTTTTCCACCTTTTCCCACCTCCTCTGAGCAAAATTGTATTTTATATTGTTCGGACACAAACAGTATAGTAACCTATTTTATAGATGATGTCAAGTAGGGATTTGCTTTCATTTTTAAGGAGAATAAATTTGATTTCTGCTTGCATTTTTTCCGGTATGCTGGTATGATAATGGAATAGAACATATGTTCGAATATAGGGGATAAACGGAGGAACGATCATGCTGATTCAGGAAGATCTGAGTCTGGAGGAGAAATTGAAGATCTTGTCCGATGGAGCAAAGTACGATGCTGCCTGTACCTCCAGCGGAGTCAGCCGCAGGGGCAGACCGGGATTTTTGGGGAATACGTCTGCAGCCGGCATCTGCCACAGCTTTGCTGCAGACGGACGATGCATCTCCCTGTTGAAGATCCTTTTGACCAATCAGTGCATTTATGACTGCAAGTACTGCGTCAACCGCTGTTCCAACGATACGGTGCGGACTGCATTTACGCCTCAGGAGGTATGCCGTCTAACCATGGAATTCTACCGCCGCAATTATATTGAAGGACTGTTTTTGAGTTCCGGCGTTCTTTACAGTGCGGATTACACGATGGAACAGATTTATGAGGTGGTATGGAGACTGCGCACCCAGTACCGGTTCAACGGATATATCCATGTGAAGGCCATACCGGGAGCTTCTCCGGAGCTGATTGAGCAGACCGGCTTTCTGGCAGACCGGATGAGTGTGAATCTGGAGCTGCCCACGGCAGAGGGACTGAAAAAACTGGCACCCGGAAAGACCAGGGAAAAGATTCTGCGTCCCATGCGCCAGATCCAGCAGGGCATCTGGGGGAACGCCCATTTTTTGGACGGTGAAGATCAAAGAAAGATAGGGAGCGGGGAAAGAGGAGGCCCGTCTTTTTTGCAGGGAACGGGAGCCGGCTTTCGGGGAGGGGCCGCCCTTTTGAGGGAGGATCTGGCCCAATCCGGATACAGGCCCCGAAATTCCCAGGGCAGGCCATTTGTGCCGGGAGGGCAGAGTACGCAGATGATCGTGGGAGCCACCCCGGAGAGCGATCTTCAGATGATGTCGGTGGCCCAGGCTCTCTATTATAATTTTGGATTAAAGAGGGTATTTTACTCCGCCTATATCCCGGTCAATCAGGATGAGTCGCTTCCTTCCCTTCCGGGAGGTCCGCCTCTTCTGCGGGAACACCGGCTGTACCAGGCAGACTGGCTGCTGAGATTTTACGGATTCCGGGCGGAGGAGCTTTTGTCTGAAGAACAGCCTAATTTTAATGTGTTTCTGGATCCTAAGTGTGACTGGGCGCTGCGTCACCTGGAGCTGTTCCCGGTCGAGGTGAACCGGGCGGATTACGGGGCACTTCTGAGAGTACCGGGGATGGGAGTTAAGTCGGTCCGGCGGATCCTGGCGGCCAGAAGAGGGGGAAAGCTGGATTTCGGGGATTTGAAGAAGCTGGGGGTAGTGATGAAGCGGGCGGTTTATTTTATCACCTGCAAAGGAAAGATGATGGAAGGGGTCAGGCTGGACCAGGATTATATCACCAGCTGCCTTCTGGGGGACGAGAGGAGGTCAGTGTGGGATATTGAGCACAAGGACTGCTACCGCCAGCTGTCCCTCTTTGATGATTGGAAGCTTGAGGTTTGTCCCAGCAGTGAGGATGCAGTGAAGGCCGGGAAGGGAGAGTTGTAAATGACGGTTTATCTGTGTGAAGGGGATCTTGAACATATTTTGTGCGGGGTGTATGAGGCGTGGACGAGCCGCAGGGGCCATAAGAACGTGAGGCTTGCGCTGGAGGGGGAGGCATTTCAGACCAGCTTTCTGGAGGAATATGTCCATGTTCCATATGAAGAGAGAAAATTCCGGGCCGTTTTTGACGCGATGGAACAGAAACTCTCCGCCCAGGTGACAGACTGGGTTTACCGTGCTTCCCTCAGTGAGGATGAGGAGAGAGCAGATAAGATTTACCGTTTTCTTGTAACCGCTTTTGCCCTTGGTGCGGCGGTTGTGGAGCGTCTGCAGATCCCGGCGGTCCAGGAAGTGTTCCAGCTGTGCCGGTTTGTGGGGAATGAAAGCCATCTGATGACGGAGTTTCTGCGCTTTGTCCAGACGCCTTCCAACGTGCTGGTAAGCCGGATCGGACCGAAAAATGATGTGCTGCCCCTGATTTCCCCTCATTTTGCCGACCGGCTCCCATCGGAGAACTGGGTGATTTGGGATGAGAACAGAGGCAAAGCGTCCGTGCACCAGGCTGATAAGGGATGGTTCCTCGTCTCCCTGACAGCGGAGGAAGAAAAGCAGATATCCATTTTAGCCGGAGGCGGGGGAAGGCTGCGGCAGGAGCCATCATCAGGACCGGAAACAGGATCCGAAATTTTTTCCGTCTGCGGGGAAGATTATGAGAAGCTGTGGAAATCCTTCTGCACCAGCATAGCCATATCCCAGCGGAACAATCCCCGCTGCCAGAGGACCCATCTTCCGCTGCGGTACAGGCCGTACATGACGGAATTTCAAAATTAGGAGTTCCCCATCTATAGATCGTGTGGTATAGTAGGAGTATCCGGAAGGAGCCCGGGTTTCGGGCGTTGGCAGCGAAATCAGAGCAATGCTTTGGGCGGGCGGCGAGTCGCCGTCCGGAGTGGGAGAACTCAGGGATCAGCCCCCAGGCAGCTACGATGTACGGCCGCACATTTCATGTGCATAAAGCCTGCGGCTTTGTACATCTGCGCTTCCTGGTCTATCCCTGTCAGTGCTGACGCCCAAAGGCCGGGCCGCGGAGAGAAAAGAGGGAGAAGGACAATGGGGGACGGGGAAATCTGGAAATACTGCGGAAAAGAACAGGCGGTGGAAATGATCCTGTCCCTTCAGCTTCTTCCATCCTCCGGCTGGCAGAGAGAGCGGATCCTGGCCTGTCTGTATGCGCTGTCCAATCATCCGGAGGAGCATTACCATCCGGTATGGATTCCTAAAAGAAGGGGCGGATACCGGAGGCTGGATGTGCCGGATCCGCTGCTGAAACAGGTTCAGAGAAATATCCTTCATCATGTGCTGGAGGGCTTTTCCGTTTCGCCGGCAGCAGCAGCCTACCGGAAAAACCGCTGTGCGGCTGATGGGGCGGCTGTTCACATAGGAAAGCCTCTGGTTTTGAAGCTGGATATCCATGATTTTTTCGGCAGCATCACCTTTCCTATGGTGCTGGGGTATGGGTTTCCTGCCGCTTATTTTCCGGAGGAAGTCCGGGTACTGCTGGCCTCCCTTTGCTGCTGCCGCCAGAGACTGCCGCAGGGAGCTCCCACGTCACCGGCTTTGTCCAATCTGGTGATGAAACATTTTGATGAGGCCATGGCTGCCTGGTGCGGCCCTCAGAATATTGCCTATACACGGTACTGTGATGACATGACCTTTTCCGGAGATTTGAATCCCGGCGCAGTAATCGGAAGGGTCCGCGGCTTTCTGGAGACCATGGGAATGGAGCTGAACCACAGCAAGACCGCCGTCTGTTCCCAGTTCAGCCGTCAGACGGTAACCGGAATTACGGTCAACCAGGTATGCCAGCTTCCAAGAGAGGACAGGAGGAAGCTGCGCCAGGAGGTCTATCTCTGCCTGCGCTACGGTACAGGAGAGAGCAGACCGGCGGATTCGGTACGCCGTCTGGAACAGATCCTGGGGAAGGTCAGCTATCTTTTGCAGGTTCGACCGGATGACCGGTGGTTCCTGGAACAGAGGGAAGCTTTAAAGGAGATGCTGAAGAAAGAGAGGGGACAAGTTTATGAGTCATGAGGAACAGGCGAGAGCTCTTTTTATGGAGGGCTGCAACTGTGCCCAAGCGGCGTTCTGCGCCTTTTGCGACGTGACGGGCATGGAGAACGGGATGGCCATGAGACTTTCCTCCTCCTTTGGCGGAGGGATGGGACGGCTGCGAGAGGTGTGCGGGGCACTGTCCGGTATCTTTATGGCGGCCGGGATCCTCTACGGCTACGATGACCTGACAGATAAATCCCTAAAGACTGCCCATTATGAGAGGATCCAGGAGCTGGCGGCGCGTTTTCGGGAGGAGAACGGTTCGATTCTCTGCCGGGAAATCTTGGGACTGGCGGAGGAGCACAGTCAGCCTGAACCGGAGGACAGGACGCCGGACTACTATGCCAGACGCCCCTGCCCGGAGGTAGTGGCCAGAGCGGCCAGAATTTTCGAGGCGTATATGAGGGAGCATCCGATTCCAGAGCGATGAATAAAAACAGAGGGGCTTCGCTCCCCTCTGTGCGGTAATTTTTGATTGATTCAGGAGCCCGTTCCGGCTCCTAGCTTCTGCCGGTTTTTCCGGTTCCGGCGCTTTTCGCGCCATATTCCGTTTATTGTTTTGTTGAAAGAGAGGATTCTATGTTTACAAAAGTGAATAGTGCAGGCATCCGCGGAATTGAAGGGGTGCTGATCGGAGTGGAGGCTGATGTAGGAGATGGTCTGCCTGGATTTTCCATGGTTGGATATTTGTCCTCCGAGGTGCGGGAGGCCCAGGACCGGGTCAAAACGGCTCTGAAGAATTCCGGGTTTCGTCTGAATGCCAGGAAGGTGACGGTCAATCTGTCCCCAGCCAATATCCGAAAGGCGGGAACGGCCTACGATTTTCCAATTGCCCTGGCGGTATTGGGCGCGTATGGGCTGACAGATTTGAAATCCACGGAGCCTTTTGCAGCTGTAGGGGAGCTGGGGCTGGACGGGAGGATTAAGCCGGTCAGCGGCATCATGGCAATGGTCATGGCAGCCAGGGATGCAGGGCTGAAGCAGGTGATGCTGCCGATGGAGAACGTGGCAGAGGGAAGAGTGGTGGAACATATGAGGATCATCGGCGTTTCTTCCCTAAAGCAGGCAGTAGAAATTCTGAAGAATGGAGGAAAGGGAACAGAATATCAGAGTGGAGCGGAGGAACAGGCGGCAAAAACAGTGGAAGATGAGGTGGATTTTCGGGAGATAAACGGCCAGAGTGTTCTTCGCCGGGCGGCGGAGATTGCGGCGGCAGGGATGCACAATCTTCTGATGACCGGTCCTGCCGGAACAGGAAAGACCATGATTGCCCGGCGTCTGCCGACGATCCTTCCTCCCCTTACCCGGGAAGAGGACATCGAAATTTCCAGAATATACAGTATCTGCGGCCTGCTGCCTCATAACCGGCCCTTGCTGGGGAAACGTCCCTTTCGAAGTCCTCACCATACGATCACACCTCAGGCTCTGGCGGGCGGGGGAAGACCCTTGAAGCCAGGAGAGCTGTCCCTGGCTTCCGGCGGAATTTTGTTCCTGGATGAGCTTACCCTGTTTGGACGCCCGGCAGTGGAAGTCTTGCGACAGCCTCTGGAGGAGCATAAGATTATCCTCAACCGGATGGAGGGCTCCTATGAACTCCCGGCGGATTTCTTGCTCTGCGGGGCATTCAACAGCTGTCCCTGCGGCTGGTATCCGGACCGGACCCGCTGCCGGTGCAGTCCGGCGCAGATTGAACGGTATCTGAGCCGCCTGTCCAAGCCTATTATGGAGCGTTTCGACCTCTGCGTCCAGGCTACGCCCATTTCCTATGAGGAGCTCTTGAAAACAGGAGGGGAAAATGAAGATTCTGCTTCGATCCGCAGAAGAGTCCAGGAGGCCTGGGAGCGTCAGAAACGGCGTTTTTCGGGAGAAGGAATGAGCTTTAACAGCCGTATGGGGCAGAGAGAGATCCGGAGATTCTGCATATTGGGGCCGGAGGAGGAAGCGCTTTTGGAGCAAATTTATCGAAAGCAGCAGCTGAGTGCCAGAGTCTGCCATAAGATCCTGAAGGTGGCCAGAACGATCGCAGACCTGGAGGGGAAGGAAAAGATCAGCCGAAGCCATCTGGCGGAAGCTGCCGGGTATCGGGTACTGGAGGAGAAAATATGGGGATGAGAAACGAACAAACAGCAGGGAAGGTAAAGGAACGGGAACAGGAGAAAGAATATCTGTACTGGATGTGCAGCCGGGTGGAAGGATTAGGTGCAGTCAGCATCCGAAAAGCCTGGGAATTTGCCGGGAGCTTCCGGGAGGCATTTTATATAGAAGGAACAGAATTTTTTCGTCAGGGGATTTTCCGGCGGGAATCCATGGCTGCAGGCTTTGAGAAGGCTAAAAAGGAGCTGGAGATCAGCCGGAAAGAATATCGGGAGCTTGAGGAAAGGAAAATCCGGTTTATAACACCGCTGGATGAGGAATATCCGGAGCGTTTCCGGAATATCTATGACTATCCAATGGGACTGTGGGTAAAGGGCAGACTTCCGGAAGAAAGCCGCCCATCGGCAGCGATTGTGGGTTCCAGGGGCTGCACCAGCTATGGAGAACAGGCTGCGGAGTATATGGGAAGAGAGCTGGGGCGAAACGGTGTGCAGGTGATCAGCGGTCTGGCTATGGGAGTGGACGGAGCAGGGCACAGAGGGGCACTGAAGGCAGGCGGCAGGACATGGGCTGTTCTGGGCAGCGGGGTCAATGTGTGTTATCCCAAAAGCCATTATCCTCTGTATCAGGATATTCTGGAAAAAGGAGGAATCCTCTCGGAGTATCCGCCCGGAGCTTCTCCCAGAGCGTTCCATTTTCCGGTGAGAAACAGGCTGATCAGCGGCCTTTCCGATGTGATCCTGGTCATAGAAGCAGGAGAGAAGAGCGGTTCTCTGATCACGGCTCACCTGGGTCTGGACCAGGGAAAGGAGATCTTTGCCCTTCCGGGGAGGATCACTGACCGGGTGAGCCGGGGCTGCAATGAGCTGATACGGGATGGGGCTTCTATTCTGACAGCGGCGGAAGATGTGCTGGAATATTTGGGAATTTCAAAGGAAAATAAGGGGATTTCTTGCGAAAAACAGGACAAGGGACTTGCCAAGATTGAAAAAATGGTGTATAGTTTCCTGGATTGTGAACCAAAGCATGTAGAAGAAATATGCACGGCTTTGAATCTGGAGACCAGCCGCTGCATGAACGTACTGCTGGATCTGGAATTGGGAGGATGGATCGAGCGTACGGCGGGACAATACTATGTGCGCAGAGTTCTGTGAGGGAGTTTTAAAAAAAAGATGAGGAGTTTGCAATGGCGAAGTGTCTGGTAATTGTGGAGTCACCTGCAAAGGTAAAGACGATCAAGAAGTTTCTGGGAAGCAATTATGTGGTGGATGCATCCGGCGGACATGTAAGGGATTTGCCCAAAAGTCAGCTGGGCTTTGATGCGGAACACGACTATGAACCAAAATATATCACCATACGAGGAAAGGGAGATACTCTGGCCAGACTCCGCAAGGAGGTCAAGAAGGCAGATAAAATCTATCTGGCAACCGACCCGGACCGGGAAGGAGAGGCTATTTCCTGGCATTTAAGCCAGGCCCTGAAACTGGATGAACTGAAGGATAAGCAGGTATACCGGATCAGTTTTAACGAAATTACCAAGAATGCGGTAAAGGCATCTTTAAAAAATCCAAGGGATATTGATATGAATCTGGTGGACGCCCAGCAGGCCAGAAGGATGCTGGACCGGATGGTAGGATACCGCATCAGTCCGCTGCTTTGGGCAAAAGTAAAGAGGGGACTGAGCGCAGGCCGTGTGCAGTCCGTGGCTCTGCGGATGATTTGCGACCGGGAGGAGGAGATTAACGCCTTCATTCCGGAGGAATACTGGAATCTGGAGGCCAGGCTTCTGGTACAGGAAGCAAAAAAGCCGATCACGGCGAAATACTATGGGCCTGCAGGTGAGAAAAAGGCGAAAAGCTCCATTGGCAGCAAGGAGGAGCTGGACCGGATCTTGAAGGACCTGGAGGGCCAGGAGTATGTGGTGGAGGAAATCAAAAAGGGCGAGCGGGTCAAGAAGGCCCCCATTCCCTTTACGACCAGTACCCTGCAGCAGGAAGCTTCCAAGGCCCTGAACTTTTCTACCCAGAAAACCATGCGTCTGGCTCAGCAGCTCTATGAGGGCGTGGAGGTAAAAGGCCACGGGACCATCGGCTTGATCACATATCTGCGTACGGATTCCACACGGATTGCCGAGGAGGCGGACCAGGCGGCAAGGGCCTTTGTGGAGCAGAATTACGGAAAGGACTATGTAACTCAGCAGGAACAGACTGCGAAAAACAGCGGTAAAATCCAGGATGCCCACGAGGCCATCCGTCCCACGGATATCACATTAACGCCTACGATGGTGAAAGAGTCCCTGCAGCGGGATCTGTTCCGTCTGTATCAGCTGATTTGGCGCCGTTTTACTGCCAGCCGTATGGCCAGCGCTGTTTACGAGACTACCAGCGTCCGGATTGCCGCCGGCAGTCAGTGCTTTACCGCAGCGGCTTCCAGAAGAACCTTTGACGGCTTTATGTCTGTCTATGTAGAGGCGGACCAGGAAGAAGAGGGCAGCAGCCAGGCTCTGGGAAATATGGAGAAGGGTTCCGTATTAAAGCTGGAGGGACTGGAGCCCAGCCAGCATTTTACCCAGCCGCCTGCCCATTACACAGAGGCGTCCCTTGTAAAAGCCCTGGAGGAGCAGGGAATCGGCCGTCCCAGTACCTATGCCCCCACTATTACCACCATTATCGCCCGCCGCTATGTGGTGAAGGAGAATAAGAACTTGTATGTGACGGAGATCGGCGAGGTGGTAAACCGGATCATGAAGCACAGCTTCCCCAGCATTGTGGACATTGGATTTACTGCAAACATGGAGCTTTTGCTGGATAAGGTGGCGGATGGAACGGTTTCCTGGAAAACGGTAGTCAGCAATTTCTATCCGGATTTGGAGGAAGCGGTTCAGACAGCAGAAAAGGAACTGGAGTCCGTGAAGATTGAGGATGAGGTTTCCGATGAGGTCTGCGAGCTGTGCGGCCGCCGGATGGTGATCAAGTACGGCCCCCACGGAAAATTCCTGGCCTGCCCGGGATTTCCAGAGTGCAAGAACACTAAGCCCTATCTGGAGAAGATCGGTGTTCCCTGTCCAAAATGCGGCAAGGAGGTTGTGCGCAAGAAGACCAAGAAAGGCCGCCTGTACTACGGCTGCGAGGCAAATCCGGACTGCGATTTCATGTCCTGGCAGAAGCCATCTACCGAGAAATGCCCCAAGTGCGGCTCTTATATGGTAGAAAAAGGAAATAAACTCCTTTGTTCCAATCAGACCTGCGGCTATCGGATGAATCTGGAGAAAGAGGAGAAGGAAGCTTAACGCTTTCTTCTGCCATCGTTTTCCCGCCGTCCTGAACGTTTACCTTAAAAATACAAAAAAAATCGAAAACTTCCAAAAACTCTTGTTATTGCGGAATAATTATGTTACAATTCAAATAGAAATTGCGTATTTGTTGCGATATATCTGTGAGATAAGGAGGTTTTCGGAGATGAGTGTTCAGTTATTGGACAAAACAAGAAAGATTAATAAGTTATTGCATAATAATAATTCTCATAAGGTTGTATTCAACGATATCTGCAAAGTTTTAAGCGAAATCTTGCTGTCCAATATTTTGGTCATCAGCAAAAAGGGAAAGGTGCTGGGGGTAAGCATCTGGCCCGGAGTGGACGAGATCGAGGAGCTGATCGAGGACCAGGTAGGCGGATATGTAGACCAGATGCTCAATGAGCGTCTGCTCAGTGTCCTCTCTACCAAGGAGAATGTAAATCTTGCCACCCTTGGCTTTGCTGAGGAGAATGTAAAAAAGTATCAGGCAATCATTACCCCGATTGATATTGCGGGAGAGCGGCTGGGAACGTTGTTTATCTATAAACTGGATTCCCAGTACGATATCGATGACATTATTTTAAGCGAGTACGGAACCACGGTAGTGGGTCTGGAGATGATGCGCTCGGTAAATGAGGAGAACGCGGAGGAGACCCGCAAGGTGCAGATCGTGAAGTCTGCCATCAGCACCCTTTCCTTCTCTGAGCTGGAGGCAATCATCCATATCTTTGATGAGCTGGATGGAAACGAGGGGATCCTGGTTGCCAGCAAGATTGCGGACCGGGTTGGGATCACCCGTTCGGTGATCGTCAATGCCCTCCGCAAGTTCGAGAGTGCCGGCGTCATTGAATCCAGGTCTTCCGGTATGAAGGGAACCTACATTAAGGTACTCAACGATGTGGTGTTTGATGAGCTGAAAGCCATCAAGGCTTCCAATTCCAATTTGAAGTAAAGGATCTGCAGCAGTTGAATAACCCTGAATCAGAGCGGGGAAAGATAAGACCAGAAGTGTAAAAAGCTTCTGGTCTTTTCTATTTTATATTGACATTCCACAACTAACATGTTACTATAGGGATAACAAAACTGACATGTCAGTTTAGACTGAGGTATTTCGGTTCAGGACTGAACTGCTGCGGTATTTTGCAAATTGAAATGGAGGACATTGCTATGGAGATGACACTGCGTTGGTATGGACCTGGTTATGACAGCGTAACCCTGGAGCAGATTCGGCAGATCCCGGGTGTACACGGGGTGGTTACCACTTTGTTTGGAAAGCAGGCCGGAGAGCTGTGGACCTATGAGGAGATTGCTGAGCTGAAGAAGACGGTAGAGGATGCGGGGCTGAAAATTGCCGCCATCGAGTCCGTGAACGTATCCGATGATATCAAGATCGGAACCGAGAAGAGGGATGAGCACATTGCCAACTACATCGCCACCCTGGAAAATCTGGCAAAGAACGACATCCATATCGTCTGCTACAACTTT
>DWYS01000123.1 GCA_019118585.1 Candidatus Enterocloster faecavium
AGACCCTTCCATGCCGGACAGCTTGGCCTTTTTGTATTCGGCATAGCGGTGTTCCTCAATGGCGTCGCGAATCTCTTTCATCATTGTATTATAAAAATACAAATTATGCAAGGTACATAAACGCATTCCCAACATTTCTTTTGCCTTCAGCAGATGGCGGATATAGGCCCTGCTGTAGGAGCGGCAGGCAGGACAGCCGCAGCCTTCCTCAATGGGTCTGGGGTCCAGCTTATACTTCTGATTGAAGAGATTCAGTTTTCCCTGATTGGTATACACATGGCCGTGGCGGCCGTTTCTGGAAGGGTACACGCAGTCAAAGAAGTCCACGCCCCGGTCCACGGCCTCCAAAATGTTGGCCGGAGTTCCCACTCCCATCAGGTACACGGGCTTATGTTCAGGAAGGTGGGGCACCGTCACATCCAGGATATGGTACATCTCCTCATGGGTCTCCCCCACCGCCAGTCCGCCTACGGCGTAGCCCGGCAGGTCCATCTGGGCAATCTCCTTGGCGTGCCAGATGCGGATTTCATCCACCACTCCGCCCTGGTTGATCCCAAAAAGAAGCTGCTCCTTGTTGATCGTATCCGGAAGGCTGTTCAACTCCTCCATCTTATTCTTGCAGCGGAGAAGCCAGCGGGTGGTCCGCTCCACAGAGGCCCGGATATACTCCTCGCTTCCGTGGCTTGGAGGGCACTCGTCAAAGGCCATGGCAATGGTGGAGCCCAGATTGGACTGGATCTGCATGCTCTCCTCCGGCCCCATAAAAATCTTGCGGCCGTCGATATGGGAGTTGAAATATACGCCCTCCTCCTTGATTTTCCGCAGGCTGGTCAGGGAAAATACCTGAAAGCCGCCGGAATCGGTGAGAATGGGGCGGTCCCAGTTCATAAACTTGTGAAGGCCGCCGAATTTCTTAATCAGCTCGTCCCCGGTGCGCACATGGAGATGATAGGTATTGGAAAGCTCCACCTGGGTGCCGATCTGGCGCAGGTCGTCGGTGGACACTGCCCCCTTGATGGCTCCCACCGTTCCCACATTCATGAATACCGGAGTCTCAATGGTTCCATGGACGGTCTCCATTCTGGCCCGCTTGGCCCGGCCGTCTCTTGCGATCACTTCGTATTTCATCTTCCTAAGCCTCATCCTCCGCCAGTGCGGCTTTGATCATGATGGCGCACTCGATCCGCTTCTTCTGCATCTCGCAGCCGATCTCGTAGGCGCCGGTGATGGAGTTGCTGAAATTCCAGGCGTTGGCCGCACAGCCGCCGCTGCAGTAAAATCTGGCAAAGCAGTCCCTGCATTTCTCCTTGGCGTAGACGTTGCACATCTTAAACTCATCCCTCACCTGGGTATTGACGATGCCGGTGTCCACATTTCCCAGAAGGAACTGCTCGTTTCCTACAAACTGATGGCAGGGGTAAAGGTCGCCCCAGGGGGTTACCGCCAGATATTCGGTGCCGGAGCCGCAGCCCGCCAGACGTTTTGCCACGCAGGGACCGGCATTTAAATCGATCATAAAGTGGAAAAAGTTGAAACCGCGGCCTTCCTTTTTCCGCCTGATGTACTCCACCGCCAGCTTGTCATACTCTTCCAGAATCTGAGGAATGTCCTCCTCCCGGATGGCGTAGGGTTCACTTGGGTCCGCTACCACCGGCTCCATGGACATCTGCTTAAATCCCAAATCCGCATAGTGGAGAACGTCCTTGGAGAAGTCCAGATTGTTCCGGGTAAAAGTTCCCCGCACATAGTAGTTGTTCTGATGACGGCTCTCGGCAAACTTCTGGAACTTGGGAACGATCAGGTCGTAGCTTCCTGAGCCGTTGCGGAAGGGGCGCATCTTGTCGTTGACTTCCTTGCGTCCGTCCAGGCTCAGCACTACATTTCCCATCTCCCGGTTGCAGAACTCCATCACCTCATCGTTCAGCAGAACGCCGTTGGTGGTCAGGGTGAAACGAAACTTCTTGTTGTGGGCCTCCTCCTGGGAACGGCCGTACTCCACCAGGCGCTTTACTACATCCCAGTTTAACAGGGGCTCGCCGCCGAAGAAATCCACCTCCAGGTTCCGCCGGTTGCCGGAGTTGGCAATGAGGAAATCCAGGGCCTTCTTTCCCACCTCATAGCTCATAAGGGCTCTGCGGCCATGATACTCTCCCTCCTCCGCAAAGCAGTAGCGGCAGGCCAGGTTGCAGTCGTGGGCAATATGGAGACAGAGGGCCTTTACCACCGTCTTTCTCTTCTTAAAGTCCATGACAAAGTCTTTATAGATATCCCGGGTCAGAAGCTGCTCCAGGTCAATAAGTTCCTGAATGTCCTCCAGGGCCTCCTGGATCTCCTGGCGGGAATACCTTCCTTCCAGAGCGGCGAAGGTCTGGTTTTTAACCTCTTCGGACAGTTTTTCCGGCTTTTCCAGCTCCGGGATCTGACTTGCTACCACCGCGATGGCATCGTAAACCACCGGCTCCACCACATGGACGGAACCGCTGTTGACATCCATCACAATATTGTAGCCATTATTCTGATACTGATGAATCACTGGTACACTCTCTCTTTCTTTTCTTCAAACAGGGCACAGGAGCATCCGCCATACATGGAAAAACCCCTATAATCCACCGGACCACAGGGGTTCTTTCCTTCTCTCGGAAGGGGCGGTCAGCCGCCCTTCATCCTGTACGTGTGTTAGCCGCGATTAGCGGTTCGGATTCTCGCAGGACTGATTGCCTACGGTGCAGGATGTCTTGCATGCGGACTGGCAGGAAGTCTGGCACTCACCGCAGCCGCCCTTCTTCATGGTATCCTTTAAAGTATTGGCATTTAATGTCTTTACGCGCTTCATATGGCGACACCTCCTCTTTCATCGTTCATTGAATGCTCTGCCGGCTGCCTGGGGCATCGGCATTTGGTTTATTATAACACAGGCTCTGGCAGGACGCAATGGGAAATTGCGCGTCATATCTTTCCCCCGCCCCGAATATATTGCATCAACTACATGTACAGGGAGGAAATCCTCATGGCAGTTCACGCTGCGAAACCGATGCTCCGCTCTCTGCTGCTGTCCTATGCCCTGTCCGCCCTTCTTCTGGCCGGTCTGGCCTTCTGCCTGTACCGCCTGCGCCTGAAGGAAGGCCAAGTCAATCTCATGGTCTTCGCCATTTATCTGATTGCCTGCTTCGCAGGGGGACTGGCCGCCGGAAAGGGCATCCGGAAACGCCGCTTTTTCTGGGGTTTTCTGCTGGGTCTGCTCTATTTTCTGGTCCTCTTTGCCGTTTCCTGGGCTCTCAACCGGGGCGGTCCGGTGGATTTGGAGCGCTCGGCAACCGTTCTGGGGCTGTGCGTCCTGGGAGGAAGTCTTGGGGGAATGGTCAGCTGATGCAAAAAATCCGCCGGGGCCTGCCGCGATGAGGCAGAACCGGCGGATCTTTTTGCCGCTCCATGTTTAAAGTTTTCCCAGTGCTTCCCTGTCCGCAATCACTGTCACATCCGGATGAAGCTGCAAAACGGAGGCCGGAACCTGGGGAGTAATTGGCCCAGCCATCACCTTCCTCAGAATTTCCGCCTTATCAGACCCGCTGACCAAAAGCAGAATCTTCCTGGCGTTTATGATGGTCTTGATGCCCATTGTATACGCCTGTCTGGGGACGCTCTCTTTTTCACTGAAAAACCGGCAGTTTGCTTCAATCGTGGATTCCGTCAGGTCCACACAGCGGGTAAGAGGGGCAAACTGGAAATCCGGCTCGTTAAAACCGATATGGCCATTGTGACCCAGGCCCAGAATCTGAAGGTCGATACCGCCCAGACTCCGTATCACCTCTTCATACCGGCAGCACTCCTTCTCCCAGTTCTTTTCCATCCCGTTCGGAATATAAATATGAGCAGGGTTCATATTCACTCTGGAAAACAGGTATCTGTTCATAAAATAGTGATAGCTCTGTGGATGCTCCTCCGAAAGGCCCCGGTATTCATCCAGATTGACTGTTTTCACCTGTGAAAAATCCAGGTCTCCCTTTCCGTACCAGTCCACCAGCTGATCATAGACACCAATGGGGGTTGAGCCGGTAGCCAGTCCCAGTACACAGTCCGGTTTTAAAATCATCTGGGCAGAAATGACATTCGCCCCTTTTCTGCTCATATCCCGGTAGTCCCTCGTCTCACAAATCTTCATCTGTCTTCCTCCGCTGCCAAACAGTCTCCCTTAAAACAGTTCCTCATCCTCTGCCGGACCTTCCTCCAACTCCACGATCCGGATAGCCTCCCGACTCTGTTCCACTACCGCTTTTATGGTATCAGGCTCCAGGGGCTCCCCTCCCAGCAGGAGTCCGATTACCAGGGCCAGATTCACCCCGGCAATCAAAGTGGTATTGGGCCGGGCCAGAAAGGGGTACATGATGCTGTTGACGCTTCCGCCGTACATGTCGGAAAGCAGGATCATCTGGTCCCCTTCCTCCGCATTCACATAAAAGGCTTCCAGTTCTTCCTCCAGGGAGCGCTCGTCTACATAAGCGTCAAAAAACGTCAGTCGGCTGCTGTCCCCGGTCAGAATTTGAATCGAACTGGCCAGTCCGCTGGCCAGACGTCCATGAGACGCCAAAAAGAATCTAGTCATCCTTCTCTCCTCTCAAATACCCTCAAGCTATTTCGCCGGAATCAGCTTATGCAACTCGATTGCCGGTTCTTCCGGAGTGGTCTGGTAGATGCACTCCAGTCCGGTGGCCATCAGCTCCTGGAACTGGGCAATCTCCTCCTCATCACAATACAGGTTATTGTCCAGCCTTCTGCGCTCCATGCCCGGTTTCTTGGGCGCTACTCTTCCGTAATTCCCCACATTAATCATCTTGATTCCCGGAACCCGGCTGACCAGATTCAGGGCATCTTTGGGGCTGTTGACCAGCACCAGAACCTTTAAGGGCTCGCACCTGGGGTCATTTAAGGTGGCAACCGCAGCATCAAGGGACTTAATTACCGTCTTGATGCCCGCCGGGGCTGCCATCTTTAAGGACCGCTGAATCATAGTGCTTTGAGCGGCATTGTCGTTGGCTACCACAATACTGTCCACTCCTGTGTGCTTGGACCATTTAATGGCAATCTGTCCGTGAATCAGACGCTCGTCAATGCGAAATAGCTTAATCATAATTTGTACTTCCTTCCTTTATAAGTCTCTTACCCTGCGCTTCATGGCTTCCGGATTGAACAGTTCCTCTGCCGGTATCTTCTCCCGGTCAAATGCCATTTTTCCGCATACATAAGTTCTCTGGCAGGTAAAGGAGGAATCCACGATTGCCAGATCCGCCCGCTTTCCGGGCCGAATAGAACCGGTAATCTCGTCAATTCCCAGATAAGCAGCAGGATTAATAGACGCCATTTTTACCGCCTCCTCCTCCGGTACGCCCACCACCTTTACCAGCTGGCCTACGTTGTAGAGCACCCATTTTCCGCTTCCGCAGATGCGCCCATCGGAATTTAAAATCAGGCCCTTCTCGTTGGCAAACATCTCTCTTCCGTAGCGCATGTAGACTCCTGTAGGAAGTCCCGCTATAAAATTGGAATCAGAAATCAGGCAGAACTTACGATAAGGCTGCAGCTTAAACATAATCCGCAGCATATCCGCGCAGATATGGTTCAAATCGCCGATTACCTCATAGCGGATATCATCCAAGAGCAGAAGCGCTCCCAGAGCTCCCACATCCCTGTGATGGATGCCCTGCATCCCATTTCCCAGGTGGGTGGCGATATCCAGTCCCGCGTTTTTGTGGGCATCGTAAATATCCTGTGCCTTCGCCTTTGTATGGCAGCAGGCTACCCGGATGTTCTGCTGGTGAAGGTAGCGAATCACATCCCACGCCCCGGGAAGCTCCGGAGCAATAGCCATAACCGTCATCTTTCCTCCGGCCAGTTCCACCAGCCGTTTGGTCTCCTCCACACTTGGAAGAGGCCAGCTCTCTCCAACGGTGTTCTCCCCGCCTCTGGCCCAGAAGGGTCCCTCACTGTGGATTCCCAGAACCCTGGCCCCCTCATATTCCTCATCCATCACCCGGGCGATGGCCCGAAAGGCGGATTCCTTGGCCGTGGGAAGAATTCCGGTGATTCCCACGCTGGTAACTGCCTTCGCGTATCCCCGAATATCCGTCTCTTCACAGGGGTCGGTCATGGACCAGCCCCCAAAACCGTGATTATGGATGTCAATCAGTCCGGGATAAATGGATAAGTCTCCCAAATCTTCATAGGTTCCGCTGTACTCAGAAGATACCGCCGCAATTTTTCCATCCTCAACGGTCAGATATCCAGACCGGAACCCTTCTTCCGTTAAAATATGATTGGATTTTAATGTGAACCCGCTCATTTTCTTTCCTCCTGCTCTAAAAGATTCCCAAAAATGCCAGAACAACTGAAATCAGAAGAATTCCCACCACCAGCGTAATGGGTTTATATCCCTTCTTAATCAGCTTCATAAGGCCGAATACCAGAAGGATAGACAGAAGGCCGGGCATTACGGAATTCACAATATCCAGAACTACCACCGATGTCTCTCCCACCTGGATGGTCCAGGACAGCGGAACATCCACGGAGGAAGCCACCATTGCCCCCACCATGGTCACTCCCATGACACCGGCAGCCTTGGTCAGAGACTCCATCAGCCCTGATTCAAAGACAGAATCAATAAAGGAAGTTCCATAGCGGTATCCCATGCGCATCAGGTACCAGCGGGCCACCATCTGAGCGCCTCCGTAAATCAGCACAAAAAGCAGAACGCCCAGAATATTTCCCTGTGTGCAGAGTCCGATGGCAATGCCTGCCGCGATGACGCGGACGCAGTTAAAGAAGAAGGCGTCTCCTATTCCGGCCGTGGGACCCATCAGGGCTACCTTGATATTTTCAATGGTCTCGTCATCCACCCCTCCGGTGGTCTTTTTCTGCCGTTCCAGCGCATACACGATTCCCGCAATCATAGCAAAAAATACAGCATTCGTGTTAAAAAATCCGTTGTGGCGCCGCAAAGCCTCCTTGCGCTCCTCC
This sequence comes from Candidatus Enterocloster faecavium, assembly GCA_019118585.1. Lineage (GTDB taxonomy): Bacteria > Bacillota > Clostridia > Lachnospirales > Lachnospiraceae > Enterocloster > Enterocloster faecavium. The sequence goes on from DWYS01000123.1 coordinate 7,009, forward strand.
GGGTCATCATACAGTTCCTTCAAAGCAGGCTCCATGGTCAGGGCAAATGCATTGCCCTCCATCTTTACCATGTTGAATCCGGAAAATACCAGTCCGGAATTCCAGAACATTTTTCTCAGGGTTTTCTTTTCCTCGGGTGTGTAGGTTGCCTTAGCCATCAGAACAAATCCTCCTCTCCGCCGGATGAGAGCTGTCCGCCCTCTCCGATCTGACGTTTCAGTTCATTGAATTTCTTCTCCGTGGTAAAGTACATAAAGGCCATGACGCCAGCGATAATGGCGATTGCCACCGTCGGAAGCGCCAGATATTTCTGGAGAACGTAGCCAATGAAGAAGAACCAGCCGATTTCTCTGTTCCAGATCATGGAAATCAGAATGGCAAATCCGATCCCCGTCATCATGGAGCTGGAGGCGGAGAGACCTGCCATAATAAAGGCCGGCATGTTGTTCATCACATGCTCCAGTCCCTGAACGCCAAAGGCAATTGCGGCAAAAAGGACAATGGTTTGGGGAAGACGGTCAAAGCACCAACCGGCAGCGATAACCTGAGCCCGGAAGGAGGTAACGTTTCCGCTGCCCGCCAGTCTCTCCCAGTAGGGTGCTACAGCCGCCTGAACCGGCTTCCACATTTCAGCAGCCGTGCCCATCAGAGTTCCGATTGGCATCGCCAGGGCCAGCCCTGTCTCCACATCCGCCCCGGTCAGAATGGTGTAGGCCACCGCGATGATGCTGCTGGCACAGGCGTCGGAGGGGACGGAACCGCCGATTGCGGAGATTCCCATAAAAATCGCCTCAAGGGATGCGGCCATCACAATTCCGGTATGCAAATCCCCCAGCAGCAGTCCCGTCAGCGTGGCGGTCACGATGGGACGCTGCAAAGTCTGCCAGCTGAGCATACGGTCAATTCCCTGTACCAGGAGCCAGACCAGCGCGCAGATCAAACCACTTTGTATCATATTCAGTTCCCCCTTTTCTTTTAAATGGATGATTTTATTATAAGCAGAAAAGAGGTTAATCTCCATTCAATTCTATGCATCATTTCATATGTTCTTTATCTCTTTGCACTTTATATCGTGCAAAAATCATATTTTTTAGAGATTATTTCTTATAATTTTAGTCAAAAATTCCACAATATTTTTATTTTCCGAAGCTTCATCGTATTTTTCCAGACCTCCCGGCAGCAGCCGCAGAGCTGCTTCCATAAATTTCAGCAATCTGGGCGCTTTTTCAAAATCCATCGCCACAAAAACTGCCTGCCGAATCTGTTCTCCCTCCCAAAGAAGAGATTTTTTAAAAAAATACAGCTCAAAAATACGTTTTCCTGTAAAAAAGGACGGAACCAGCACATAGAGAAGCTGTCCTGCCGCCTGAATATAAGGGCTTCTCAATTTCAGATTCAGCATATCGTTCAGCTGTGTTTTTGCTTCATAGTCCTTTCCCCACTGGAAAGCCAAAAGCTGTAAAAAGCTGTCCGGACCATATCCGGAAAAATCCCTGTGAAACCGCAGCACATCCCACTTCTCAGTCTGGGCTGCCTCCGTCAGATCATATCCGGGAAGAATAGCATTCCGGTAAATTTCCTGAAATTCCTCCACTGTAACAGCCTGGCTGACCCTTATATAGGGCCAGTTGTAGGAGTAGGCGTATTCATGATAGCTCCCGATTAGACAGTCATAACGCTCCAGAGGGAACTTTCTTGCTTCATATAAAGGTACAACGGTCATTTCTTTTTGCCACCAGGTCCCCAACCTCTGATTGATTGCAGCGGCAATCACTCTGCCGCTGGCCTTCCCGTTTCTCCCGCATACCAGCACTCTCCTTGGACGGTAAACATAGGAAATAGAATCAATTATCCCGAAAAAGCGCACAGCCAGCTGCTGGATATTATAGTCATTCAGCCGAATTTCACACCGTTTTTCCACAACTGCGGCCACACAGCCCGCAAAGATCATAGACAGGGGCGAACATTTAATATCGTTTTCCTGAATGGAATTTCCGATCATCTGACAGCCGGAAAATCCAAAATGTTTCTGAATTAAAATCCGAACCAGTTCCGGTAAAATTCCCAATTCAAAATCTATTTCCAGCTGTTTTTCCGGAAAACTCCATTTGGTCAAAAAATCAGCGCAGATCTCCTTATAAAGTTCTTCGGACTTTTTACATATTTCCGGAAACCGCTTCCGAAAATGTTCCATCGTCCAGTCCCGGTCGCTCCACAGAAGGATCAGTCTTGCAATTCCATTTCGCTCTGCTTCATTCAGCCGATATCCCTGGAAATCTTCCAGCGCATCTGCCAGCTTCCATGCCAATTCATACTCCGGTCCCCTGGATAATTCCTCGCCAAATCCATCGTTCGGACACGCTTCAAACTCCAGGTCCGGATCCCGGTTTCTCATCAGGAGAAAATAATCGATGATGCGGTTTATATATATATCGATCATTTCGCAGGAAGAATCCCGGATCAAATTCAGCGTTGTTTTCCGAATTGCATCTTTATCATCCAAATCTTCCAGCGTCTTTTCATATGCCTCATTTTGAAAGGGAAAGACACGGGTTTTATAATGATTCTCATATAATTCCAGCATACACAGACGTATATTGAATTCTTTTCCCTGAAGGCGGACGCCTTTCCCCGGATAGGAAAGCAGCAAAAGCCCAAAGGAGGAGAGAAATTCCCTGACCTTTCCCATTTCTTTTTTCAAAGCACTGGCAGACATAAATAGCTCCTGGGCAAGCTCTTCCAGCCGGACATATCCTTCTTCGTCCGCCTCTGTGGCCAGCATAAGCTCTCTGGCTATGGCATAGGACTGCTTCCCCTTATGTCCCTTCTCTGCATTATTAAATAAAATATCCAGACGCTTACGATATGCCTCAAATACCGTTTTGTCCGTTACCTGGATCCAATACCCCTTTCCCCGTACCGAAATCACCTGGCATCCTCTTTTTAGAGCGAAGGTTTTTAACTGTTCTATACTGCTTTTCACCGTACGCTCACTGGTCTGCAGACGGCAGGCGAGTTCATTCGCCTTTATAAATCCCTGAATATTTGCCATTACATAAAAAAGCTTCAGAATTCTCATATTTTCTTCTGCCATTCTCTGCTCCCCTTTCCGCACCACAACCTAAAAAAGAGCCTTTGCCGGCAGCATTGGCCCTTTCCTTAATCAATTTTTTCTTCGCCCCTTCATCTCTCGGCCCATCTGCCCTGCTAAAATCATCAGAGTCCCCAGGAAAATAAAGAAATCTCCCAGGTTAAACACCACCTTCTTCAGACCTTTCCACTGGATGGAAAAATAGTCCACCACATAACCCCTGACCATCCGGTCCCAGGTATTGCTGACGGCTCCTCCCAGGGCCACCGCCAGTCCCAGCTTCTCTGCCAGCCCCTCCCGTCTTCCGGACAGAGCAGCCAGAGCCCCGGCCAGGGCGGAGGTCATCATCAGCGGGATGGTCTGTACCAGCTGGGGCCGGTTCTTTAAAAACCCAAAGGGAAATCCGGCATTGTGATTTTTGTGCAGCCTGACCCATCCCCTGGCACAGGGCAGGTCTCTGGGAAGACTCTGCGCCTCCTGGTCCTCTATATTCTGCTTGATGCCCTGGTCCAGGCCGGCAAGCGCCAGCACGATCCATGTATATTTCATCGAAACCGCCTTCCTTTCCCCATTGTTCTGAACTGTTTTTATTGTACTATGTTGCTTCTTTTTCGTCCAGCAAAATCTGAGCATGGGCCGCTGGTTTCCCGCATATACTGATATAAAATGCCCATCCGGAGGCAGTTTCATGGCTTCCTGCCCTTTTAATCCGGCTTCCCAGGAATATGCCGATTTTCTCTACTATTACACCAACCAGAGCCAGCCTCTGGACAACGCCCCTGAGGGCACTCTCTGCATCCAGTATATCTCCTCCTACTTTGCCGTAGTCCATGTGCCTTTAAAAAGCAGTCTCCCCCTGTCCTTTGAAAAGTATTCCTATTACAGCATACCCAAGCTGTTTACCCTTCTGGATACTTCCAGCATGGAAGAATCCGGCATCCAGCAGGTGCTCAATACGCCGTCCCTGGCAAACGGCGGGCGGGGCACCATCATCGGGATTGTGGATACGGGAATCGACTACACCAATCCGCTTTTTCGCAACCCCGACGGCACCACCCGGCTGCTGTCCATCTGGGACCAGACTCTGCCGGAGGACTCCGGACAGCTTCCTCCCGGAGTCCCCGACCTCTACGCCTACAGCGGCGCCTCCTACGGCACAGAGTTCAGCGAGGAGGACATCAACGCCGCACTGGAATCGGAAAATCCTTACGCCCTGGTTCCTTCCCGGGATGAAAACGGCCACGGCACCTTTCTGGCAGGCATCGCCGGCGGAGGATTTCTGGACGACGGAGAATTTAACGGGGCAGCCCCTTACTGCCGTCTGGCAGTGGTGAAGCTGAAACCGGCCAAATCCTATCTGCGGGATTTCTTCCTGATCCGCCCGGAAGCGGAGGCTTACCAGGAAAATGATATTATGATGGCGATCAAATATCTCTATGTAACTGCCATGAGCCGTCAGATGCCGCTGGTGATCCTCCTGGGGCTGGGCACCAACAGCGGGAGCCACGAAGGCCAGTCTCCTTTAAGCTCCCAGCTCCAGAGCACCACCCGTTTTCCCGGAATAATCTCCGTGGTGGCGGCAGGCAATGAAACCGGACTGGGACACCACTACCACGGTGAGATTTCCCCCGAAGTTCCTTATGAGGATGTGGAGATCTATGTAGGAGCCCGGGAAACCTCCGAAGGATTTTCCATGGAAATGTGGAGCGCCGGAACGGACACCTTCTCTGTGGAAATTCTCTCCCCGGGCGGGGAAATGGCAGAGCGGATTCACCCTTCTGCCGGCACCCAGGTTACCCTCTCCTTCAAATTGGTCAACAGCCAGGTCACAGTCTGCAACCAGCCCCTGGAATCCGGCTCCGGCCGCCAGCTGATTTTTTTCCGTTTTCTCAGGCCGGCAGAGGGCATCTGGCGCATCCGGGTTTCCCCCTCCTTCAGCCTCACCGGGGAATATAACATGTGGCTTCCGGCGGAAAGCTTCATCTCCCCGGAGACCCGGTTTCTCCGCCCCGCCCCCTACTCTACCGTCACAGTCCCCGGAAACTCCGCTGCCGCCCTCACCATCGGGGCCTACAACCATTTAAACGACAGCATCTACATCCATTCCAGCCGCGGTTTTACCATCAACAACCACGTAAAGCCGGATTTAGCAGCTCCCGGAGTCAACGTGTACGGCCCCGGTTTAAGCCGCGGTCCCTCCTCTTCTTTTCCCATGACCCGGCGCAGCGGAACTTCCGCAGCGGCGGCCCATGCTGCCGGAGCCGCTGCCTCCCTTTTAAGCTGGGGGCTGACAGAGGGAAACGACCCTGATATGACCCAAACCGCCCTGCGTTCCTATCTGATCCGGGGTGCCAGGCGCAACCCGGCCTTCACCTACCCTAACCGGGAATGGGGATATGGAATCCTGGATCTGTATCAGACCTTCCGCTCCATTTCCTGATGCCTGCAGCAGGCCGGGGCAGATCTTCTCCGCCCCGGCCTGCTCTTTAAACGCTCTGTCTTTTTCAGTTGACTGCCGGCTTCTCCGTCCCCGGCTCCACTCCCCGCATCTGGATCAGGGGGCCTCCGTTTTTCTCCAGATAGGGACGGGTGACCACCACGGAACCGATGTTGGGGTCCTTTGGAATCTCATACATGATATCCAGCATCAGTTCCTCCATCACCGCCCGCAGGGCTCTGGCTCCGGTCCCTCTCTTTAATGCCTCCCGGGCGATCCACTCCAGCGCATCGTCCTCGAACACCAGCTTCACCTCATCCATGGCCAGCAGTTTCTCATACTGGCGGATAATGGCGTTTTTCGGTTCCCGCAGGATCCGCACCAGCATCTCCTCATCGACTCCCTGTAAGGTCACGGTAATCGGAAGGCGCCCCAAAAATTCCGGGATCATGCCAAATGCCCGCAGATCCTCGCCTGTCACCTGGCTTAAAATATTGGGGTCCTGGTCATAGGAATCTTTTAGCACGGCTCCAAATCCCATGGTAGTCTTTCTGGACAGCCGCTCCTTGATGATGCCCTCCAGGTCCGGAAAGGCGCCTCCGCAGATAAAGAGTATGTCATCGGTATTCACGGAAGCGGTAGGCGTCATGGCGTTCTTCTGATTAGAGCCGATGGGCACCTCCACCACGCTTCCCTCCAAAAGCTTCAGCAGCTCCTGCTGCACGGACTCGCCGCTTACATCCCTGGTAGTCGTCTGCTTTTTCTTGGCGATCTTGTCAATCTCATCTATAAAGATGATCCCTTTCTGAGCCCTCTCCACATCGTTGTCCGCCGCAGCCAGGAGCTTGCTCACCACGCTCTCAATATCGTCTCCGATGTATCCGGCCTCTGTAAGGGAAGTGGCATCGGCGATAGCCAGGGGAACATCCAACAGCCTGGCCAGAGTCTTTACCAGATAGGTCTTTCCGCTTCCGGTAGGCCCAATCATTAAAATATTGGACTTCTGGATCACAACTCCGTCCTCATCCTCCTGATCCCCTCCCAGAAAAGCCCGCTTGTAATGATTGTAGACTGCCACGGCAATGGCCTTCTTTGCTTTTTCCTGGCCGATCACATACTCATCCAGCCTGGCCTTGATCTGATGGGGAGCCGGAATGTCCTTCATCGTAAGGGCCGGCTTCTCCGGACGTTTCCTGCTTTTTTGTTTTTTCGGGTTTTCCTGAGCAGAGCCTGCCATACTTCCCGTATCCATCCGGAACAGAGGCATGGCCGGAAAACGTGAAAGATCAATGTTGCTTCTGCTGATGGTGTCAAATGCCTTCTGCATGCAGTGGTGGCACATGTACATCCCGCCGGGCATATCCAGCATTGGCCCCGCCTTGCTCTCCGGGCGATGGCAGATGTAGCAGATTTTCTCCCGATGGTCCCTCTCCTCCTGCTCATTCTCCTCTGCGTATTCCTCTTTTGCATCCTCCTGCAGTTTATCCTGATCCTCCAAGTGCTGATTCTCCTCTCTTTTTTCAAAAGGCGGCAGCGGCACAAACAACACGGCCGCTGCCGCCTTAAAACGCAAGGTCTGTTTCTATGGTGTTAAGATCACGGAACCCGGACCTCCGGACGTATTGTCCTGTACCACCTCCGGGCGGGTTGCCGGCGTCACCGCAGCTGATGTGGTGGGATTTTCCGGGCTCTGGGCCTCTGTGGAAGCCCCGGTGGGAGCTGCAGGCGCCGTGGTGGGCGCCGTAGTCGGCACTCCCGGCCCTGTCAGCGCATCGTCGGACCGGGTAGGTGCGTCCGTAGGATGGGCCACCGTGCCATGGCCCGGACTTTCGGACTCTCTGGTGGGCGCAGGCCTGGTATATTCATAGCCCGGTCCGTAGCCTTCCGGCGGGTCGATGTAATTTCCATCTTCATCGGTCTCCAGCTCCAGGCCGTCCAGGTACTCGCCGTCAATCCAGTCATCTCCTATGCTCGGATGCAGGCCGGTGGTCTCCTCTGTTCCTGTCGTCTCATCCGATACGGTGGTTTCCTCGTCCTCCCGCTCTGCCGCCGTCGTGGTGGGGCTGGGGATATAGCCACCATCGGTTCCCACACTGCCGATAGGTGCCGCCTCTTTGTACTTGCCGCTGTCAGCGGAAATCTTGGCGCTGATCTGTTTTACCTTATCACTGGGCTCGTAATCTTCCTCGCCGAAGAGGAATTCATGAAGAATCTTTACATTGCTCTCCAATGTGGCCGGGATCACACAGGCTCCCTTCTTCCCCATGTTGGCATCTTCTCTGGCTGTGGGGAAGCCGGTGGTCTCGCTGATATGATATTTCGTCAGATTCATAGCCGCGGGAAGAAGGTCATCGTAGCTGATATTGGTTTCAATTCCCTTCAGAACCGTCTCCATCACGTTGTTGATGGTAGCAAAGTCCGCCTTTTTCATCTTTTCAAAAGCCTGTCCGATTACCTCTCTCTGCCGTTCCGTTCTGGCAAAGTCAGTGTCCATGTTTCTCAGACGGGCGTAGGCCACCGCCTGGATGCCGTCCAGATGGTTCTCTCCTGCGTGTGTCAGCTGAGTAGAGCCAATCCCAGTGGCTTTTACCGTCTCGGTAATGTAGGCATTGATGTAGTAAAATTCCGCCTTGCTCAGGTTCACATCCACACCGCCCAGGATGTTGATGGCCTGGGCCACCGTCTTCCAGTTAAAGGTGCCGTAATCGTCAATCTGCAGATCCAGGTTCCGGTTCAGCGCGCTGATGGCCTGCTCCGCTCCTCCCAGGAAATAGGCCTGATTGATCTTGTTGTAGGAATTGCCTTCATCGATATTTAAATAGCTGTCCCGGTAAACGCTGACCAGCTTGATCTCTCCGGTATCCATGTTCACATTGGCAATGATAATGACATCGGAATTGGTCTGACGGGCCACATTGTCTCCCCGGCTGTCTACGCCGAAAAGAGCTACGGTCCAGTATCCCTGCATGGTTTCCAGCTTCTCGTGGGAAAGATTGGGGTTGGTCATATCCGCCATATTAAATCCGGTATTCCGCCCGATCAGGTTCATCTTCTGAACTACGTAGCGGCAGGAAAAGATCAGACAGAGGGCCAAAAATTCTGCAGCTACCAGCGTGATGATGATCCTTCTGAGACGCTTTTTCGCATTTTTCTGAGGGTCCTCCTCCTTCTTTCCCTTCTGGCCGCCCACCCTGGGCCCCGGCCTTCCGGAAGATGGACCCGAACCGCCTCTGGGCTCGTCCAGGTCGATCCATCCTTCCTGGGAGGAAGTCTTCTTTCCTGACTCCCCGCCTCCCGCTCCAAGACGGCGGGAAGCTCCATGTAAAGGCCGCTCCGTCTCCTCCGTATGGGAAGCCCTGGCTCCCTGATAATGAGAGGTAAAGCGGGCCGCTCTCTGAGAGGAAACCTCGGAAGCCATGGTCCTCGCCCCCTCCGGGCCGCCGGAAGCCTCCGGCGCGCCTTTTCGCCGGCTTCTTCCCCGGCTCCTCCTCTCATACTCCAGTTCATTTTCTCTTTCAAATTCTCGATTCATGTGTCCGTCCTCATCTTGGCCCGAAATTCCCGTTAGTCCGGATCTTTCGAAACACCGGAAAGTCAAAGCCGTTTAGTACGCGTTTTTGTTGATAAATCCTTTAAACACTGTTAAAAACAGGATCTTGATGTCAAATCCGATACTCCAGTTCTCAATATAATACAGATCGTGCTCGATCCGCTTGGTAATGGAGGTATCTCCCCGGTAACCATTGACCTGCGCCCATCCTGTGAGCCCCGGCCGCACCTGATGTTTGATCATATAGCGCGGGATCTCTTCCTTAAACTTCTCCACAAAAAGGGGCCGCTCCGGTCTTGGACCCACCAGACTCATATCGCCAATGAGGATGTTAAAAAACTGGGGCATCTCATCAATGCTGGTCTTGCGGATCACCCGCCCGATGGGCGTCACCCTGGGGTCATGGGGAGTTGTCCACTGGCTCTTCTCTTTATTGGGGTCCTGCACCTCCATGGAGCGAAATTTGTACATACGGAAAGGCCGGTTGTGCAGCCCCACCCGCTCCTGGCTGTAAATCACCGGTCCCGGGGAGGTCAGCTTGATCAAAAGGGCCGTCAGCAGCATCACCGGTGAGAAAATAATCAGGGCCGCCACCGCTCCCACCACATCCATACAGCGCTTGATGGTGGCATTAAATACATTGGTCAACGGCACATGGCGGATATGAATCACTGGCAGTCCCTGAAGGTCCTCCATAAAGGGGATCGTGGGAATAATGTTATTATAATCCGGAATAAACTTGGTGTGTACCCCTGATTTCTCGCATGCCGCCACAATTTGTTCCAAATTTTCATATTCCTTCAGGCTCAGGGTAATGGCGATCTCATCCAGAGTATTGGCATCCAGAAAGCTTTCCAGACTGGAAATAGGCCCCAGGATCCGGATTCCCTTATAGGAATATCCCGCCGGACGGTGATCGTCCAGTATTCCCTGAACGTGGTAGCCCCACTCCGGATTGGCCAAAACCCGGTCAATGAACCCTTCCGCCGCCCGGCTGTAGCCAATGAGAAGCACATGCTTCTGATTATAGCCGTTTGTCCGCAGGGACCTCAAGAATAACCGGATTCCCATGCGCTCCGCTTCCAGAAGGACAATGTTGCAGACGAAAAAGCCCAGCAGCATTCTGGCGGAGAAGTAATTCATATGAGGAATAAAGCTTCGCCCTCCAAAAAGAACGAAGGTAAAGATCATCAGGCCGATGGTATTTGCCTTACAGATATTCGCAAATTCCGAACGTCTTCCCTGAATCCGCTTGGGCACATACAGATGAAATGCCCCGTACAAAATCAGATACACCGGCACGATAAAGATGGGAGCCACAAAGTATACTCTGGGTTCCAGAACTCCCATATTCGCCTCCAGGGGGATCACCTTCCCGCTGAGGACAATAAACCAGGCCAGCGCATAGGCCAGCATCGTAACCACTGCATCCAGAACGACATGAACCCGGTTCAGCCGCTTCTGGTTATCCTTAATCATCCTGCCATCACCTTATCTCCGCCGCCGCAGCTTCACCCGCGGCGGCGGCGGTTTTATCAACTCACAATGGGCCCAAAAGGGCCGGTACAACTTAACTTGTATATTATACATGATAAGTCTAAGAGAAGCTATAAAAAATATCTTAAAATTTCACGCATAAATCCAGGACGGTTCTCACCTTCCCAGCACCTTCCGATTGAAAAACTCCCACACATAGAGAAATGTCCCGGCAATCAGCTCCCCTTCAATGGACAGACAGTGTTTTCTCATTTCGAGGTTATCCACCGCTCTTTTGCATTTTTTCCGGGTTTTCCACCCTTCCTTCACTCCGTCCACATAATCCTTCTCAAATCCCAGCCCTTTAAAGAACCGGTACTTCACCGCCATCCCCAGCAAAATGGGAAGCGCATTTAAGGCCAGCTGCCAGTCCGGCATATTTTTGTAGTTCAGGTAAATGTTGTTCCGGGCCGCCAGGCGCACCTTGAAGGAATTGTACTTGGAGCCGCTGGTCCCGCTCCCCACATGGTACACCACCGCCTTGGGGCAGTATACATTGTCATACCCCGCCAAGCGGGCCCGGTACCCGATATCCAGATCCTCCAGATAGGCAAAATGCATCTCATCAAAAAACCCAATCTTCTCAAAAACCTCTCTCCGGTAGATAGCAGCTCCGGCGCAGGCAGAAAAGACCCGGCTAAACCGGCGGTATTTCTGGGAAGGCCGGCCCACACCTCTCTGGTAGGCCCAGCCCAGGACCGTGTACATATCCCCCGCATCGTCCATCTTGTCCTTCTGGTACAGCTGGATCATCTTGCTGCTGACGGAGAAAATCTTCTCCGACCGGTCCATAGCCCGGACCAGCTCCTCCACGTAAGCCGGCTCCGGCTCAGTGTCATTGTTTAAAAGAATCACATAGGGCGTTTTTGCCTCCCGGATCCCCACATTCACCGCGCCGGAAAAACCGGTATTCTCCGAGAGGAAAATGGAGGGCACCTGGTTCTCCTTCAGCCACTCCACGCTTCCGTCCGTGGAGCCGTTGTCCACCACCAGAAGGGAAAAATCCCGGCAGGTCTGCTTATCCAGGGCCGCAAAACAGGGCTCCATAAATTTTAACCCGTTGTAGTTGGGAATGATGATGGTTGCCCGCGGTCCCCCCTCAGGCTCCCATCTTTCTTGGCTGTCACTCATGGCGTTTCCTCCGGAGCGTACTTCTCATAAGCGCTCAGATCATAGGGCTCCCCGATTTTCTCCTTCAGCAAATCCCGCAGGGCAAAATTGGATTTGCGCAGGGTCAGGTTGGGATTGTAGTAGGGGTCTCCATTTTTAATGATATCGGGCCACTTCTTAATAAAGATGGCCACCTCCCGGTTGAACCGGGCCACCTTCTCCGGCGTATCCTCCAGCCCTCTGGACTTGGACTCGTAGTGGTACAGCAGGGCATAGGGCGCGTAAACCACCAGTTTTCCCAGAGCCCGCACCTTCATGCAGTAGTCGATGTCGTTGAAGGCCACCGCCAGCTCCGTGCTAAGCCCTCCCACCTGGTCAAAGACGGATTTCTTCGTCATCATGCAGGCCGCCGTAACAGCGCTGTAATCCTGGGCGCACATGGCCCGGTGGAAATAGCTGTTTTCCGCCTTGTGAAGGCCGATAAACGTATGTCCCGCGATGCCGCCGAAGCCGATGACCACTCCCGCATGCTGAATGGTATCGTCCCCGTACAGCAGCCGGGCTCCCACGATCCCCACATCTTCCCTCTGGCAGAAGCCCAGCATCTCCTGGATGAAATCCGGGTTGATAGCCTCGGTGTCATTGTTCAGCAATAGAAGGTATTCTCCCTTTGCAAAGCCGGCGCCGAAATTATTGATGGCAGAGTAATTGAATTCCCGCTCCCATTTCACCACCCGGACATTTAAAAATTCCTTCTGGATCTTCTCATAGTACTCAAAGGTTTCCGGCTGGGTGCTGTTGTTCTCCACCACGATCACTTCCAGGTTCTTGTAGGTACACTTCTCCAGAATGGAGCGCAGGCAGGTGTCCAGGTCAATCGAGTGGTCCTTGTTGGGGATGATCACCGATACCAGGGGATTCCCCAGGATCTGGAACTTCGTGTGGTAAATACCGTAATCCACTCCCTTTTCCACCGACAGGGCAGAAATCCCCATCCGCTCATAATGGGCCTTGATGGCTCTGGCCCCGGCCTCGAAGGCGTACATCTTGCTGTCCGGATTGCTGGCCGTGGAGTTCTGGTGGCATCTCCAGTGGTACAGCACCTTGGGGATGTGGACAATCTCCCCTGCCGCCTCGGTGCAGCGGAAAATAAAATCGTAGTCCTGGGCCCCGTCAAATTCCTGGCGGAAGAGCCCCACCTCCTTTAACAGGTCCATGCGCACCACGAACAGGTGGCAGATATAGTTGACGCTGGTCAAAAGGTCCGGGTTGAAATCCGGTTTAAAATGAGGGTCGAACAAAGCCTTTCCGTCCATGTCCAGCTTGTCCTCATCGGAATAGATCACCCGGCAGTTTGGATGTTCACCGATCGCCTTTGCCACCTCAAAAAGGGCGTGTGGCGGAAGGGTATCGTCGTGGTCCGCCAGCACCAAAAAATCCCCCTTTGCCATCCGGATGGCGGCGTTGGTGTTCTCCGCGATCCCCAGATTTTTCCCCAGGATCTGGTAGCGAAAACGGGCATCCTTCTGGGCGTACTCCCTCAAAACCTTCTCCAGGTCCTGTCCGGCCGGGCTTCCGTCGGCGATGCACACCTCCCAGTTGTCGTAGGTCTGGGCCAGAATGGAATCCAGCATCTCCCGCAGATAGCGGACCGGTGTCTTGTAGGCCGGAATGGCGATGGAGAGAAGGGGCCTTGCAGGAAGTTCGGCCTTTCTCTGCGCCTCCAGCTCCTCATCCGTAGGCTTGGTCAAATCGTACCACTCGCTGTACTCATAATCATTGTCAAATCCCTGGATCTTGTGTTTGGACTTCACCACCAGGGCCCTGAATCCATGCTCCCGGAAAAAGTCCCAGGCCACCCGGACCGTCTCCATGTTCATCAGGTCCTTTATCTTCTCCATCCGCTTGTGAGCCACGCTGGCCCGCTTGGCAATCAGCTCCTCGTTGTACTTGATCTTGGCCTGACGCCCCTCGCAGCGGATCAGCAGATAGTAGGTCTTTCCCCTCTCATAGGGAAACTGGATGTCGAATCCAAAATCCTTATCGTAGATCTTCTTAAAATAGATATGGCTCACATCGTCCCGCCTGGTGGAAACCTGCTTAAACTTCACCGGCTTGCGGTGCTCGTCCTCCACCCGGAAGGTGGCCCTGCTCTCCGGGGACTTTCCCACCACCCAGCCATTGAGGCTGATGGAATTTTCCCGGATCCGGACTACATCGATCTTGTATTTCATTTTCCATCCTCCTCGGTATCAAAATTCAGCCGCTCCTCCTCGATGACGAGGGGGCGCTTCATCACCCTCTGGTTGATGCTCATAATATACTCTCCCAGCAGGCCGATAAAGAAAATCTGCACGGATCCCAGAAACAGCATGCCGATGAGCATGGGAGCCATACCTGCGGGGAAGCGGTCCCACCAGATCAACTTCATGATCAGATAAACCAGGGCAATGCACATGCTGACCAGAGAGCAGAAAAAGCCGAAAAAGGTTGCCAGCCGCAGCCCTGCCTTGGTGTAGGAGGTAACGCTGAGCATCGCGGCATCGTAAAGGCGGTAAAAATTGTTGTGGGTCTTCCCCGCCCTGCGCTTTGGCTGGTCGTAGGGAATCTCCTTGCGCTTGTAGCCCAGCTCCGCCACGATCCCCCTGAGGAAGGGGGTTGGGTCGTCCAGCTTGCGCAGCACCTCAATAAACTCCCGGTCGTAAAGGCCGGAGCCGGTAAAATGCTCAATCTGCTCCACATCGGAAAGCTTCTTGATGGTCTTGTAGTAGCAGCTTCTCAGCCAGTACATAACTTTATTTTCCCTGCTGCTGGTCTTGATGCCGATCACAATTTTGTATCCCTTTTCCCATTCCCTGACATACTTGGGGATCATGTCCACCGGATCCTGGAAATCCGCCACCATCTCCACCACGCAGTCACCGGTCACCTGGAGCATCCCATAGTAAGGGGAATTAAACTGGCCGAAATTTCTGGCATTGAAAATGGCCTTGATGCGGCGGTCCTTTCCGCACAGCCCCCGGATCAGGGGCCGGGTATTGTCGGTGGAATCATTGTCAATAAACACCAGCTCAAAGGCGTATTCCGGCAGGTCCCGCTCCATGGTCTCGATGACCGCCTGGCTGATGGGGACAATATTTTCCTCCTCGTTATAGCAGGGAATTAAAATGCTGATTTTTTTCATTTTGATCCTTCGCTTCTTCTTTCTCTCGTTTTTGACGTAACCGTTCCGAAACCCATCGTTTCTTCGATGCCCCTGCGGAAGGAATACTCCTCCTTCCAGTCCCCTCTGGTAAATGCCAGAAGCCTGGAAATATCCGGGCGGATATCGGGAGCCCCTTCCTTTGCCTGGATGAAGGTGCCGTACTCCAGCTCTCCCCTTCCTCCCGCGATCTCATGGATCTCCTCCACAAAGGCTTTTAAGGGACGGGTATCACCGCCGGCCACATTGACAATGGCGGAGGGGTTCTCATGACCGTGCCGGTATAATTCATATACTGCCTGCACCGCGTCCTGAATATACATAAAATTCCATAAATGGCGGCAGGCGCTCAAAGAAACCTTTCCCCCTCTGGGAAGCTCTCTGGTCAGGGTGGAAATGATGGACCAGGGATGGTCGCCGGGCCCGTAAACGCTGAAAAAACGCAGGTGAAAAAAGGCCATTCCTAGCATGCCGCTTAAGGGGGCCGCCTTCTGGTAAAACTCCCATTTTGCCTGTCCGTAGGCGTTGACCGGACTGCATTCTAGGTCCTCCCTAAAGGGCGCATCCGGAGTCCCATACTCTACCCGGGAGCCCGCATCCATAAAAATGGAGCAGCCCAGACGGCTGGCCCCCCGCAGGCAGTCCAGGGACATGGCCACATTTCGGCTCTGCACCTGGGGGGAATCAATCTCTCCCCGGTTGACCCCGCCCCAGGCAAAGTGAAAGAATCCATCTGCATGGCCGATTTCCTGAACCCACTGTTCCGCCTCCTCAAGCGGATGGCGGACCATCTGAAGGTTCGGATGAACCGGAAGAAGGTCCATATGGCCCGAATCCGGGCGCACCAGAGCAAAGACCTGATTTCCCTTTTCCAGAAAAAGTTTTGCCAGATTCCGGCCCAGAAAACCGGTGGCTCCCGTTATGACAATACGTTCCATGGCATGTCCTCCTTTTTGCCCGTCCCGGGCTCTCAGTCCTCCCACTTTGGACCTTGTAAACGTTCCAGGTGGTTGGAGCGCATGGCCATCACCTCCACGTGGCCGCCGAATGTTTTCTCAATGATTCCCGCTATCTCATCCGTATACCCAGGAGCGGTGATGACGATGGAGTCCACCGGGTCCTCATGAAAATGCTCCGGGCTCACAATGGGCAGATGGGAAGCAGGTGCAAACCGGCCCTGCTTAAAGGGGGCAGAATCAATGATGTAGCTGGCTCTCTGGCCAAGCTTGGTGGTAGCCGCCAGCGTGAAGCCCTGATGGCTGGCTCCCCAGATCGCCACCCGCTTCTTCCATGCAGAAAGATATTTCAGATAAGCTTCCATCTCCCTGCCCAGCTCCTCAAATCCCTCCATCAGATTGGAAACATCGGTCAGGGGGCGCTTTTTCACCACAAAGGACAGGGTGTCCCGGTTTACCATCTCGTACTCCAGCACCTGGAAGCCATTGCGCTCCAAAAGGGATGCCAGGGTGTCGAAGGTGTAGTAGGCGATATGGTCCCGGATCAGCTCGTAGTAGCCATTATGTTCCATAATATACTCAAAGCTGGGCACCGTCACCAGACCCATGCCCTCCGGCGTCAGGTTCCGGTAGATGGACTGGAGCATCACGCCCGGTTCCGGCTGGTGCTCCAGAAAATTGAAGGAGAGGAACACATCATAGGGGCCGCCGGAAAAGATGGTGTCCTCCCGTTCCGTAAAGCCCTGCTCCACCGAAAGTCCCTGAGCTTTGGCCAGCTCCACCAGGCGGGCGTCGTGCTCCACCCCATGGGCCTCAACGGGGAATTCTGTCAGGACCTTTAAAAATTCGCCCTGGCCGCAGCCCACCTCCAAAAACCGTTTTCCCTCCAGATGGTAGGTTTCGATCAGGTGGCGGTACTGGTATCGGCGCAGTTCCACCATGGTGGTGGAATAGCCGCCGGCCCGGATGACATCCCGGTAGTAATCCACCGGCTCACAGTCAAACTGCACCAGGCCGCAGCCCGTACACTGGCGCAGGCGCAGGGTGATCCCCTCATCCTCCTTCACCTGGTCCTCATCCGGGATGTGCTGGGCTGAAGCCGGCATATGGTCTAAAGTCAGAAGCGGCGTTTCCCACAACGGGGCGCCGCAGGCAATGCATCGTTTCATGATTTTTTCTCCTTCTGGAAATCCTGTCATGTTCCAAAAGCCGTCCTCCGCAGTTTAATCATCCGCCGGATGCCCTCGGAAAAATCCACCCTGGCGTTCCACCCGGTGGCTTCCTTAAACTTCGTCAGATCCGGCTGCAGGGAGACGACTCCCTCGGCATTGGGGGGACGGTCTCCGTAGACATAACTTCCCGTTCTCCCGCAAAGGCCGTAGATTTCTTCTATAAAAGACCGAAGGGGGCGGGTGTCCTCCCCTGCCACATTATACACGCCTGCAGGGGCCTTGCCAAGCAGAAGTTGCACTAAAGCCCTGGCGGCGTCCTCCACATAAAGGTAGTTCCACATCTGGGTGCAGGGGCCCAGTTCCATCCGTCCCCCTGACAGGAACCGGTCCAGACAGGTTTCCACCAGGGACCAGGGGTGGTCCCCCGGTCCGTAAACGCTGAAGATCCGGGCGTGAAGGTAATCCAGGTTCCGCTCCTTGGCCCGGGCAGCGGCACGCATGCAGACCTCCACCTTATTTTTTCCGTATTCTGAAACCGGATGGCACTCCATGTCCTCCCTCATAAGGCCGGTGCAGATTCCGTACTCTGCCTGAGAGCCGGAAAAAAGAAAGCGGCTGCAGCCCATGTCCGCTGCTGTCTCCAGAGCATTTAATGCATAGTCGATGTTTTTTCTCTGAAGGGCCGGATTGCTGCGGTTTGCGCTTCCTGCCCCCTCCCACCCCAGATGAAGCCAGTTTAAGGCCTCATCTTTTCGCCTTTCCTCTATTTTCCCTCCGGGACTCTCCTGGAGTCTCTGAGGCAGACGCTCAATTTCCGACAGGTTCAGGGCTGCCACCTGGATTCCGGGCTGATGAAGCAGCGCTTTCAGCCCCGGAGAATCGGGACGGACCACCGCTGTCACCTGGCATCCCTGTTTTAACAGTTCTTTTACAGACGCCCTTCCGATAAAACTGGTGGCGCCCGTTACAATTACCCTCATCTTCTTCCTCCTGATGGTCTCTACTCCCGGATCCTGGGAATCACCATGTTGGCGTCCATCTCCTCCTCCGGCAGGAAGGGAGACAAATCTTCCAGCGGCGGGGACACCATGGTCCCATCCGGCAGCCGCTTGGCCGCGGACTTGGGTTCAAAGTTCTGATCCATGCTGACAAATACCTCACAGATGGCCGGACCCTCCATGGCCAGGGTCTGTTCCACCGCATACTCCAGCTGGCTGTTGTGATGCGCACAGATATAGGGGTATCCGTAGGCCGCCGCCAGCTTTCCCATATCCGGGAAGCTCAAATCCCGGCTGTCCACTCCCACGCCTACCAGGGGCTCTCCAAAGTAATTTTTCTGAGTCTGGCGGATGGAGTGATAACCGCCGTTGTTGATCAGGAAAATTTTAATGTTCATCCTATGGTGGATGATGGTCTGGAGCTCCTGAAGGTTCATCTGGATACTGCCGTCGCCGGTTACCAGGATCAGGTCATCCCCCTCCGGTCTGCAGCCCTGGCTATGGCACTGGCTTTTCCGGGAAGCCGCCCAGGCACCGATGGCAGCCGGCAGGTCATAGCCCATGGCAGCTACCGCAGAATTGGTAATGAACCGCTGTCCTTTTTTCACGATCCAGGCATGTCCGCCCACCACGCAGGCAGAGCCATTTCCCACCACCGTTACCTGGCCTTCCTTCAGACGGCTGCTGATGACCCCAATCATGGCGTACACATTGGCCGGCTCATCGTCCCCATGTTCAAAATGCTTGGGCTGGATCACCGGGTAGGTCTCCTTCCACATGCGGCAGGTCTCGCTCCAGCTTCTGCCGGGAAGTCCCTCCCCTCCGTCAAAAATCTGCTTCTCTCCCGCACATCCGATCCGCTCCGGCAGAGAGTCCTTCTCTTCCTCCAAAATACGGTCCAGTTCCTCATTCAGCACCTTCAGCAGATCCGCCGCATCCGCGTGGATCCGCATGTCGCTGTGAACGGAGGGCTTCTTTAATTCCTCCTCATCAATATCATTGACGATCACATAGGCGGCCCGGGCCCAGGTCTGATAGTTGTATCCCACCTGGCGGATGCTCAGGCGGCTGCCGATGGACAGCACCAGGTCGCTGTTCTGGATGGCAAAGTTTCCCGGGCGGTCTCCCATATTTCCCGCCCGCCCCACATACAAGGGGTCCTCGTCCGCCATGCAGTCCTCGCTGTCCCAGCCGGTAATCACAGGGATTCCCAGCTTGCGGACCACCTGCAGGAACGCTTCATGGGCTCCCGCCAGACGGATGCCGTTTCCTGCATTGATGACCGGGCGCCTGGCCTGGCGGATGCGGCGGATGACCTCTGCCGCCGTCTCCCGGCTCACCGGTCCGGGCAGAACCTGGCGCTTCTCCCCGGCCCCCGCCTGGTCTTCGGGAATACCATGAGCCTTCCAGGCCGCTTCATGATCCCATCCGGTTCCTCCTGCCTCATAATCTGCCGGGTCAAAACCTGCCAGGTCGTCCGTCTCGATCATGGCCGACTGCACATTTAAAGGAATATCCAGCCAGCAGGGACCCGGACGGCCGGATTTTGCCAGGTACAGCGCCTTCTCCAGGCAGAAGCGGATTCGCATAGGGTCAATCACCATCTCGCTGTATTTGGTCATGCAGGAAATGGCCCTGCAGATGTCAAACTCCTGATCTCCCATGGCCCGGATTCCCACTCCGGACCACCGTGCTGTGGTGTCGTACCGCACCTGGCCGGAGAGAACCAGCATAGGGATCGAGTCCAGCCATCCCCCCACTACCCCGGTAATGGCATTGGTTCCCCCTGGTCCGGTGGTCACACAGAGGGCAGCAATACGATTGTGGATCCTCGCATAAGCTTCCGCCGCAATCGCGCTGGCCTGCTCATGGTGATTGTAGATGCAGTGCAGGCCCTCCTTGTGCCCCAAAGCATCGTTTAAATGCATCGCACCGCCCCCGGTTACCGTAAATACCTGACAGATGCCCGCTTCCACCAGACGGTCTGCCAGATAATCTGCTAAACGCTGTTTCATAGTTTTGCACTCCTTCTTACTTTCAGATGACCTCGTTAAGTGCTCCTAGTATACGCTTGTATAACTCGCACGAAACTCGTAAAGTACCTCGTTAAGTGCTCCTAGTATACGTCTGTATAACTCGCACGAAACTCGTAAAATACCTCGTTAAGTGCTCCTAGTATATCATATCTTTCCGGAAAATCCTACTGGTGTTTTCGGTAGGGGCTCCCCCTGAGCAGAAGCCGGCGTTTTCTCCCCCTCCATCGTCTTCCAGAGCTTCCAGCAACCTTCACTATTCACGGGTTCGTTTATACGCTATAATCACCCATGTAATGCAACGGCGGATTTTCGGCCACACAGAAAACCAAGTTTCACATTTCAAAAAGGAGAGATTCGATATTATGAAAAAACACATGAAAGTTATGGCTGCATTATCCACTACCGCTCTGATGGCTGTTTTCGCTCCTGCTCTGGCAGCGAACGGAAATGCTGCAACGGTGTACGCTGCTTCTGCCGGATGGACCGAGGAAGACGGCGGCTGGGTGTACTATGATTCCGACGGGTACCGCCTGACCGACACCTGGAAGAGAGAGGGAGACAGCTGGTATTACCTGGATTCCGACGGAATGCGGGCCAGCAATCTTCAGGTAGACGAGTATTACGTAGGAGAAGACGGCAAACGGGTCGCCAGCACATGGGTTTCCATTGAAAATGAGGATTACAGCTATGGCGACGAGGAGCCGGAAATTTACTGGTACTATTATGGAAAAGACGGGAAAATGTCTGCTTCCCGCTGGGTAAAAATCGATGGTCATTCCTACTATTTTAATGAGGAGGGCCACATGATGACCGGTTCCGTCAACATTGACGGGGACAACTACTACCTGGGCGAAGAGGGTGACGGCAAGATGAAGACCGGCTGGGTTCTTCTGGAAGACGAGACAGACGACCCCGATGTAACAGAGTCCTGGTTCTACTACGACCGGAACGGAAAACGGGTGGAGAATCAGGTAGATAAGAAGATTAACGGAGCCTACTACAGCTTTGAAGATGGACGCATGGTGACCGGATGGTACCGCCTTCCTCAGGAGGCCGCAGTCGCTGCTGAGAACGCTGCCGGCGAAAATGCCGAGGCCGCTGAGAATACAGCTACCGAGAGCACCGCTTCCCAGGAGGAGAGCGCTGCAAACGCGGCGGCTGCCGCCTCCAGAGAGGAAACTGCAGGTCTGTATCAGTATTACGATGAGGACGGAAAGCGTGCTTCCGGCTGGAGAACCATCGAGGGAATTGAGGGATTAAGCCAGGAGGATGAGACCTACCGCTTCTATTTTAAGAACGGCAAGCCCCACCATGCAGAAGACGGCATCGAGCTGTTTACCATTGACTCCAAGAGATACGCTTTCAACACCAAAGGCGAGATGCTGACCGGAAAGCAGTCCATCACAGATGAGAACGGAACAGCTTCCAACTACTACTTCGGCGAGGACGGCATCATGAGAACCGGAAAGCAGATCATTGAGGACGAGGACACCGGCGAGCGTCAGAACTGGTACTTCGGCACCGACGGGGCAAACAAGGGCCGCGGCTACCACGGGATTAAGGACAATGTGCTGTATATCCAGGGACTGCGCCAGGAGGCGGACCGTGACCTGCGCTACGCTCCCGTAGAGCTGGACGGAGTTTCCTACCTGGTAAATGTCAACGGAACCGTTCAGAAGGCCAGCTCCGGCTCCAAGTCAGCTGTCCGCGAGGACCTGGGAAGCGGATACAAGGATTTCGAGGATGAGGACGGCAACATCTGGGTGGTAAATACCCAGGGCCAGATTCAGGAGTAATCCGCCCCTTTATGCAAGCATTGTTCCTCCCGCGCCTGTTTTCAGGTACGATCAAACCATACTTTCATCCGTTCACCCATGGAACTGCCGCCCAGAACCTTCTGCCGGCGCTCCAACCGGGAGGAATCTTCGACAGCAGGGCCTGGAAAACCCTGCTGTTTTTTGCGGCGAAATTTGTGCATTATGACGAAATTTACATATTTTCCAGGAAAATCGGTATATTTTGCCAAGTTCTTCGTTATACATTATCGTGTAGGGGGGAATTGCCTCCCTCCAATGGAAAAGTATATGGAAAGAGAGGATTTTTCAATGCGAGAACTTGCCGTATTTTACTGCCCCAAGTGCGGACATTATGCCTACTATCAGACCTCCAGGCATCCGCTGTGCCCGAAATGCGGCGGCAGCGTACCCATGTGCATGCTGAGAATGTACTATACGGAATTTATGAAAATGACCTGTGAAGAGCGTGACAATTATCTTGCCAAAGAAATGCTGAAACAAAACCCTTCCATCCTCCAGCGGGTCTCCGCCTCCCGGAAACGCTTCAACAGCAGGGAGACCATCGCGGAACTCTGTACCGTTATCATGGATTTGGATGCGGAAAATAAGGTTTTAAGCGATACCGTCAACTGGATGCACGACACCATCTGGGACATGCTGAGACAGCAGCGCTCCTCCGGCGCCGGCCCATCTTCGGACCATGCAGGCTGGCAGCCATCCCCGGACGCCGACAGCAGCAGCCGTGAAGCTGCAGTCACAGAAGAGCTGCAGGAAAATGACGCAAAAATAAAGGCATAGCTACCATTTTTTCTGATTATGCGGTATAATTTTCTTAACAGTTCAGAACAGCGTATACAGAAAGGGGTGTGCCTATGAGTTACAAGATCATTACCATTGCCCGGCAGTTCGGAAGCGGCGGACATGAGATTGGCGAGCGGCTTTCCAAAAAGCTGAGAATTCCTCTTTACGACCGCTCCCTGGTGGAGATGGCAGCCAGAGAGCTGGAACTCTCTCCTGTCAGCGTGGAAAAGGTGGATGAAAGTGCTCTCCATTCATTTCTGCGCACCTACCACGTTCCTGAAGCCCCAAAGGCCGCAGCCCGGTACGGCCTGCCTTTAACGGACAACACCTACCTGGTCCAGACTGCCCTGATCAAAAAGCTGGCAGCCCAGGGCCCCTGCATCATCGTAGGCCGGTGTGGCAACCACATTCTGCGGGACCATCCAGGACTCATCGATGTATTCTTATGCGCCTCCAAAAAAGACCGCATCGCCCGCATTATGCAGCGGTACAATATTCCGGAGAAAGACGCCGCCAGCGCCGTGCGCAGCACGGACCACCGCCGCAAACAGTATTATGAAACCTACGCCGGGGGCGAGTGGGGAAGTATTGAGGACCATCAGATGCTGATGAATGTGAGTATCCTGGGGATGGAGAAGGTGGTGGATATTTTGGCGGGGATGTATGAGGGGTAGGGGGAATGCCCTGCCCTCACACCAATCTCTCATAAATCATTTTCATGGTTTCCTGGACCCGCTCACTTCCAAACTGGACGGCCCGGCTGGCATTGGCCTGCCCCATGCGGACAAGCTCCTGAGGGGTCGCTGCCAGCTGTCGGAGTGCCTGAGCGTAAGCCTCCACATCATCCGCCTTTTTAATCATGATTCCGCCCTTGCAGAGAATCTGCTCCGCCTCACGTTCCGGCTCCATCAGGTCTCTGCTTCCCCGGATATCCGAGCAGATTACCGGAAGACCGCTGGCCATGGCCTCCAAAAGGGCCATGGGCAGCCCTTCCTGATAGGAGGGAAAGAGAAAAATATCGGCGATGCCATAGATATCCAGCATATCTTCCCGATATCCCAGAAAACGCACTTTATCCTCCACGTTTAGCTCCTTTGCCAGTCCCTGCAGATGCTCCTCCAATATCCCGTGGCCGCAGATTATATATTGAAAATCAGGGAAATTTTCATTCAGTCGTGCCGCTGCCCGTATAATTGTCTCATGATTTTTCCGGGGGATCAGCTCTCCTGAGGATAAAAGAATCATCTTTTTTTCGGACAGCCCAAGCTCCCTCTTCTTCTCAGCAATCTCTGCCGCTGTTTTTTCATGAAAACGGCTGAGATCAATTCCGACTCCGGGAATATAATCCACATATTTTGCGTGAAATTTCTTTGCCACCCGTTCATAGTCCTCCCGGTTGATGCATATCTGCTGGGTGGTAAAACGCGACAGGAATCGTTCCATAGGATAATACAGAAGCCAGTTGATCGCCGGCGCGCCTGTAAAAAAATGGAATCCATGAGCAGTATAAACCACGGGCTCCGTTTTTGTAGCATGGGCGGCCAGCCGCGCCATCACTCCGCCCATGGGCGTATGGCAGTGAACCAGCTGAAAATGCTGTTCCTCCATCAGCTTTTTCAGCTGCCGGTACACCCGGATATTTGCCGGTTTAAAAGGGCTCCTGACAAAATCAATCTGATGGCGCACAATTCCCGTATGATCCAGGCGATGATTGTCTGTACCATAGGAAGGCGTATGGTAATTAGTCGCATAATGTACTTCAAACCCCATGGATTGAAGAATCCGCACATTATTCATTTCAAACTGAGGAACAAATCCGCTTACCGTGGTTACCAGAAGCGCTTTTCTTGTGGAACTCATAGATATCCTGCCTTTTTCGTAGATTTTAGATATAATTAATCTTTTTTATCATAACCGATATCAGGAGTAAATACATTTCAGGATTTACTCCTGATAACCAAAATCACTGATTTGCAGGATGAGCAAAAAAATTTAGGATAATTTGCTGGGTTTTTTATAAAAATGGTTGAAATATGCATGTATACTGAAACAAACATCTGATGTATTCTCAGATAACGGACACAGCCCCTTGCAGCTGCCTTCATCGTGAACGGATTGGTCCTGGAGGCAGCTTTTATCCGGAAACCGCTTGCTTCTTGCCCACGGCTGTGGCATACTACAAAAAAAAATAAGCCTGTGCCGAAAAGGCTCCAGAAAGGACCCTGCTCATGCCCCTTTTCACCCGCATTCCACAACGCTTTTTCACTATTCTCACCTCCACGAAAAAGGAGCTCTACGTGGAGGCGCTTTTTGTGCTGCGTCAGGCATTTAAAACCGAGCTTGTGATCCGACGGGAGGAACTGACAGCCATGCTGGTGAATTCCCTGGAATCCAGTATCCTACAGGCGGATTTCTCCGAGGAAGCCCAGGAGATGGGAGCAGAGGGGAATGAGGGCCTGTCGGGGAAGGCCCATCTGCTGATTCGAAAGCTTAGGGACACGGGCTGGCTGGAGTTTGAGTACGAGCGGGGCTCCTTCGAGGAAAATGTCACCATTCCCGACTATGCCATCGAGGTCGTCAATCTGCTCTACGACCTGTCCACGGACCGGGTCCGGGAGTACAACAGCTACGTCTACGCCACCTACGCCGCTCTGAAAAATTCCGGCGAAAATCCCGATTATCTCTATCAGGCCCTCCAGGCCGCTTACCAGAACACGGTGCGCCTGGTGGATGAGCTGAAGCTTCTGTTCAACAACATCAAGCGCTATTACCAGCGCATAAGCGACCTGTCCGATGTGAATACCCTTCTGGAGGAGCATTTCGACCGGTACAAGGAGCAGATTGTAGACACCATCTACTATCCCCTGAAAACCATCGACTCGGTGCCCCGCTTCAAATACGCCATCCTGTCCATGCTGAATGAGTGGGTCATGGACGAGGAAGTCCTCTCCTCCATC
>DWYS01000124.1 GCA_019118585.1 Candidatus Enterocloster faecavium
GAATAATAATCAATACTGATTAGCAGGGCCGGGATACCCCAGCCCTGCTGTTCCCTTGAACTGTCCGCTTAATATGGCCCTGACTGTCCGGGAAATGCGGCCCTGCTGTCCGCAGAAAGTGGCTATTTGCATCTGGCCCTTATAGATTCTATACATTATTTATTTAAGCTGGAAAACCACAATATGCTTGGTTCTCCAGCTTTTTATATCGAAATCTATTTAAGCATATTCAGGATTTCATATCTAAATCCAATGATTCTAAAGCAAAGATACCTCTTTACAAGTCTCTTAAAATCCCATCAAAGCTGTTAGATTTCCTCCAATTCATACGTATCTATAAAAGATACTGTTAAATAGCCGCAAAAACGGCGGTCCTTTAAGGCCGTGGTTTCTCAAAAGAGAATTGTCTCAAAAGAATTAGGCACGGGGACCTCCCATTCTCATGAAATATGGCGCAACGAGATTGAGAATGGAGGAAACCGAAGAGATGAATGGAGATATTGTACAAAATACATTTACCAGATATGTATGGACGGCATTGCTGCGGGGACGGAGAGACTATCTTCGCAAACAATACCGGACCGAATCAGCAGAATATCTGCTGGGAGAAGAATGGCTGAATACTCAAATGGCAGGGCAGGAACTTTCGTGGGATACGATGAGCCTGGAAAGCCTTCCGGAACTGACACAGGAGCCAAAGCAGATTCGCAGCTGGCTGCAGGACCAGGTGGGATGCCGGCTGGCAAGAGCCCTGAAGAAGCTGAGCGACCAGGAAATCATGGTTCTTTACGCCAAAGTTTATTGGGATATGACATTCCGCGAGATTGGACAGTTTCTGAAGATGGATTGGGAACGGGCGGTGGCAGTCTACACTTATGCACGTACCAAAATTCGGAAGGAGCTGGAGCGGTATGAATGAATTTGAGGAGCTGTTAAGGAATGCAAAGCAAGGAGAGACGGAGGCGCAGGAAGAATTGTGGAACCGCTATCAGCCGCTGGTCCGGAAATTGTCCAGGGTGGATGGCCGGCACTCGGAGGATTTGTATCAGGAGCTTTCCCTGGTCTTTTTTAAGAGCATCGAAAGGTTTAATCCGGATATTTTAGTGGGGACTGCAAAAACAGAGAAAAAGAAATAAATCCAGGCATCCAAATGAGACAAAAATGCGACAGAATCCGGATATACTTGCGACTGAACGTGAATTGACTTGCAATTTTCCATCTTTTATAATGGTATCATCCGATTTTTAACAGGACGGACAAAAAGCAGCTGGGAAACTGGCTGCTTTTTTGATGCCGGAAAATCCGAGATTTAATCAGGAAAGGTGGTATGACATGGAAAAAGAAGAAACAAAGGTTCCTGCCGCAAACAAAGCGGAACATGCAGGCAGCATGGGGACCTCAGGCGGGCAGCAAAGAGGGATTCTGACCGTAGATGCCTCCTCTGTGGGGCAGCTTCAGCGGCCGGAAGACTTGGCCTGGCATGAGTTAGTCAATGCGCAGCGCACCCGCAAGATTCTGACCGGAAGCATGGGCGGCATTGAGCGTCTGGACGGAGGATGGGTGGTGGCAGTGGTTTATTACAAGGGCTGCCGGGTCCTGATCCCCATGGAGGAAATGCTGATCAATCTGGAGGGAGACGGGAGGGAGAAATCCGACCCGCTGAACCGCCAGATCCGCCTTGCCAACAACATGCTTGGAGCCCAGCTGGATTTCATCATCCGGGACCTGGACC
This sequence comes from Candidatus Enterocloster faecavium, assembly GCA_019118585.1. Classification (GTDB taxonomy): domain Bacteria; phylum Bacillota; class Clostridia; order Lachnospirales; family Lachnospiraceae; genus Enterocloster; species Enterocloster faecavium. The sequence continues at coordinate 1,733 of DWYS01000124.1, forward strand.
AGGAATCCGGAAGCGCGGTCGCTTCCCGGAAAGACGCAATGTACCGGAAGCGGAACCAATTTTATCTGGAGCATCCGGAAGGGGAGCCCCCCCATGATTGTCCCGGGCCGGATCGTGGAGGCCCGTGTGATTGCGGTGGCGCAGAAAGCGGTCCGCCTGGAGGTATTCGGTGTGGAGTGTTCCCTAAAAGCCCGGGACATGTCCTGGGAGTGGATGCAGGACGCCAATGAGCGGTTTGCCATAGGGGACGTGGTAAACGTAGTAGTGAAGGCCGTAAGCGGGGATACCCCGGAAGAGCTGAAGGTGGAAGTCAGCGCCCGGGAAGCCTCGCCGAACGTAAGCAAACAAAACCTGACGTGCCTGAAGCGTCAGGGAAAATACGTAGGGACAGTTACCGATGTCTATAAGGGGACTTATTTTCTGCGTCTGGACTGCCGGGTGAACGCGGTCGCCCATTCCTGCAATACGGCCAGCCTGCCGGGACAGGGAGATGAGGTAGGATTTTTAGTTACCCGGATCAATACGGAACGGGAGGTCGTGGAAGGGATCATCACCCGGATCATCAAGAGAAGACAATAACAGAGACGAGAGGAGAGAGAACAATGCGGGTAAATGGAACAGTGAAATGGTTTAATGTGCGGAAGGGATATGGATTTCTGTGTGACGAAGAGGGGGCAGAGCACTTCGTACACTATTCGGAGATCCAGACGATGGGCTTTCGGAAGCTGGAGGAAGGTTTAGATGGAGTGGGGGAGGAAGTTGGTATGGATATTCCGGATTTTGCACAGATAAGAAGACTTTGACAGATTAATATACCTATAGTACAATTTATACGAATTATCAATTTCTCCATAAACAACCTTGCCGCACAACAGCCGGAGACCAAAACGCCTAATGGCATCCGAAGTGTTCCAATTCCTGACTGGGTGGCTGATGAACTGGTTGTCCGGCGGGCCTGGTACAAAAAGCAAAAACTTTTTGTGCCCAACGCTTCCCCGGACTTTACAGACGAAGAATATGTCTATCAGGAAGAAGTCGCCTATGACTGCACAATCCTGGAAGAAGTATGGGAAAGCATTCGCCCAGAAAACGGGGCAAAATCCGGCTAAAACGGGCTAAAAAACAACAGCAATTTTGGTCCTGAAACAGTCCGAAAAAGCCGCAAAAAAGAGAAAATTGAAATTTTGTAAATTGCACAGCAAAAGGTAATTAAAATCATGAAAAAATTAGCATTAAGTGATGAAATCCTGCTGAGTATTCAGCAGCCGGCCCGCTATATCGGCGGGGAGATCAACGAGGTCATCAAGGACCCCAAAAAGGTGGATGTACGCTTTGCGATGTGCTTCCCGGACGTCTACGAAATCGGCATGTCCCATTTGGGCATCCAGATTCTCTATTCCATGTTCAACCGCCGGGAGGATATCTACTGCGAGCGGGTATATTCCCCATGGATGGATTTGGACCCCATTATGCGGGAAAAGAACATCCCCCTGTTTACCCTGGAAACCCAGGAGCCGGTGAAACATTTTGATTTTCTGGGAATCACCCTTCAGTACGAGATGTGCTATACCAACGTCCTTCAGATTCTGGAGCTGTCCCAGATCCCCCTCCATGCTTCCCAGAGAGGAGAGGAGGACCCCATTGTCATCGGAGGCGGCCCCTGCGCCTACAATCCGGAGCCTCTGGCGGAGTTCTTCGACCTGTTTTACATCGGAGAAGGTGAGACCGTCTACTTCCAGCTGATGGACTGCTATAAGGAGAACAAAAAGGCGGGGAAGAGCCGTCTGGACTTTTTAAAGAAGGCAGCCCGGATTCCCGGAATCTATGTGCCCGCATTTTATGAGGCTTCCTACCACGAGGACGGGACCTTAAAGGAATTTGTTCCCATTGTGCCGGAAGCTCCCGCCTCCATCACCAAACAGCTGGTGACCCATATGGATGAGGCGGAATACATCGACAATCCCCTGGTTCCCTACATCCGGGTCACCCAGGACCGGGTTGTGCTGGAGATCCAGCGGGGCTGCATCCGCGGCTGCCGCTTCTGCCAGGCGGGAAATGTATACAGGCCTTTAAGAGAGCACAGCCTGGAGTATCTGAAGCGCTACGCCCGGCATATGCTGGAGTCCACCGGCCAGGAGGAGATTTCCCTCAGTTCCCTCAGCTCCAGCGATTACAGCCAGCTGGAGGGCCTGGTGAACTTTCTGATTGAGGAGTTTAAGGGAAAGGGCGTCAACATTTCCCTGCCATCCCTGCGCATCGACGCCTTCTCCCTGGATGTGATGAGCAAGGTACAGGATATCAAAAAGAGCAGCCTTACCTTTGCGCCGGAAGCCGGTTCCCAGCGTCTTCGGGATGTCATCAACAAGGGGCTGACCGAGGAGGATATCTTAAAAGGAGCCAGAGAAGCCTTTGAGGCCGGCTGGAACCGGGTGAAGCTTTACTTTATGCTGGGCCTTCCTACGGAAACCAGGGAAGATATGGAGGGCATCGCCCTGCTGTCGGAAAAAATTGCGGAAGAGTACTATGAGATTCCCAAGGACCAGCGCCACGGCAAGGTCCAGGTAGTCGCCAGCTCCTCCTTCTTTGTTCCCAAGCCCTTTACCCCATTCCAGTGGGCCAGAATGTGTACAAAAGAAGAGTTCCTGGAGCGTGCGGCCATTGTCCGGGGAAAATTCCGGGAAATGAAAAATTTTAAGAGTTTGAAATACAACTGGCACGAAGCGGAGCTGACGGTGCTGGAGGGCGTTTTGGCCCGCGGAGACCGCCGGGTGGGAGCGGTCATTGAGGAGGCATACAAAAACGGCGCTGTCTACGATTCCTGGTCCGAATACTTTGACAATGAAATCTGGATGAAGGCTTTTGAGACCTGCGGCGTTTCCATCGATTTTTATACCACCAGAGAGCGCGGAACCGATGAGCTTTTCCCCTGGGATTTTATCGATGCCGGGGTCAGCAAAGATTTCCTGAAACGGGAGTGGGAAAATGCCCGCAAGGAGCAGGTTACTCCCAACTGCAGGCAGCGCTGCTCCGCCTGCGGCGCTCTGAAGTTCGGCGGAGGCGTCTGCTATGAAGGCCGTCCGTCCCAGGCAGGAGAGGAGGGAACCTTATGAAAATCCGGATCAAATTCCGCAAATACGGCAACATGAAGTTCATCGGCCATCTGGATGTGATGCGTTATTTCCAGAAAGCCATCCGGCGGGCGGATGTGGGGATCCGCTACAGTGAAGGCTTCAGTCCTCATCAGATTATGTCCTTTGCCGCTCCTTTGGGGGTTGGAATTACCAGTGACGGCGAATATCTGGATATTGAAGTGGTGCCGCCGGAGGAGGGCAGCCGCCTGACCGGACGGTTAAATGCCGTTATGGCAGAGGGATTTGAGGTAGTTGGCTGCTTCAAGCTCCCGGATTCCGCCGCCAACGCTATGTCCATTGTGGCTGCAGCAGATTATGAGCTGACCCTGCGTCCGGGCTATGAGATGGACCGCCCGGAGGAGTGGGTTCAGGGACTGCTGGATTTCTACAGCCAGGACCAGGTCCTCATTTCCAAAAAGACGAAAAAAGGAGAAAAGCAGCTGGATTTAAAGCAGCTGGTTTATGAATTGTCCGCTTCCATGGAAAACGGTTCCCCCGTTGTTTTTATGAAGATTTCCACCGGAAGCACGGAGAACATCAAACCGGATCTGGTGCTGGACGCATATGAGCAGCACAGGGGAACGGAGCGTCCTGCCTTTGCATGGATGACCTGCAGAAAAGAGGTCTATGCTGATCTTGCCTCAGACCGGGAAAAGGAAAAAGGACTCCATCGGTTTGTTCCGCTGATGGACCTGGGAGAAGCGATTCAATAATGGAAAAACTGATTATTACAAGATGGAAGGGCCGCATTTTAACAGCCCTGTTTTCCGGCAGAACAGCTCTCCAGATCTCCCTGGAGCCGGTGGAGGATTCCTCCCTCTTAAACAATATCTATGTGGGGAGAGTTCAGACGGTGGCTTCCGGTATAAACGCCGCATTCGTGGAATTTGAGGAAGGCCAGACCGGATATTTGAGCCTGTCTGAGTACCAGCCCAGGCCCTTAAACCGGCCGGAGGCTAAAAAGCTGGCTTCCGGAGATGAGATTCTCGTCCAGGTATCGCGGGACAAGGTCAAAACCAAGGCTCCTGTGCTGACCGGCCTTCTGACTCTGACCGGCCGGTATCTGGTCCTGACTCCCCAAAAGCCCGGCATCAATTTTTCTTCCAAGCTGAACAGCCGCAAGCTGAAGGAAGACCTGAAGCCTTTGATCGAACAAGCGCTGCAGGAGTGCGGCTGTCCGGACTGGGGCGTTATTGTCCGCACCAATGCAGGCATCCAGACACCGGAAATCATTCTGAGAGAGCTGAAATCCCTGGCAAAGCGCTGCGGATTCATTTTGGAGCAGGCTCCCCGCCGGGCTCCGAAAACCTGTATGTACCAGGCTTTGCCCGGCTATATCTGTGCACTCCGGGACTCTTATGAGGGAAAGCTGGAGGCCATCGTCACCGATCAGGAGGACTGCTTTCTTCATCTGCAGGAGTATTTGACCGAAAGCCAGCCTGAAGACCTGCCTCTCCTGACCCGGTACAGCGATCCCCTTGTGTCCCTCTCAAAGGTCTGCAGCCTGGAAAAGGCCATAGCCGAGGCCACCAACAAGCGAGTCTGGCTGAAATCCGGCGGTTATCTGGTCATAGAACCCACCGAGGCCATGACGGTCATCGATGTAAACACCGGAAAATACCCCGGCAAAAAGGATCTGGCGGAAACCATTCTCCAGCTGAATCTGGAAGCCGCATGGGAAATCGGACGGCAGCTAAGGCTGCGCAACCTCTCCGGCATCATTGTGGCAGATTTTATTGACATGGAGCGGCCTGAGGACAATCAGCTTCTGATGAAAACCCTCGCTCAGGCGGTAGCCCTGGACCCGGTCAAAACCACCGTGGTGGAAATGACAAAACTGGGACTGGTGGAGCTCACCCGAAAGAAGGTCCGCCGTCCTCTCGCAGAGCAGCTCCGGGAGAATGAAAAAAATGAAATTTCCCGTTGACATTCTATCCATTGAATGGTAAACTACATTAGTGTGCCGCACAATGAGGTTCTAAGAGTCTGCCCTCAGGCAGGCCACCGAAATTGGCGAGTAATGATTATAGGAGGTGCCTTTCATGTACGCGATTATTGCTACAGGCGGAAAGCAGTACAAGGTTTCAGAAGGCGATGTCATTAAGGTAGAAAGACTGGGCGCAGGCGCAGGCGAGACTGTTACCTTCGACCAGGTATTAGCTGTAAACGACGGCGAGCTCAAGATCGGATGCCCCACCGTTTCCGGTGCAACTGTTACCGCAACGGTTGAAAAGGAAGGAAAGGGCAAGAAGGTAATCGTTTACAAGTATAAGAGAAAAACTGGCTATCACAAAAAGAACGGCCATCGTCAGCTCTATACTCAGGTAAAGATTGAGAAGATCAACGCTTAATTCGACCGATCATGATTCAGGTGACGATTTTCAGAAATTCCACTGATAACGGAGATGTCTATACGGGGGTGGAGCTTTTGGGACATGCGGGTTTTGCCCAGAGCGGACAGGATATTGTCTGTGCTGCGGTATCGGCCCTTGTCCTGAATATGGCCAATTCCGTGGAGACATTTACGGAGGATGGTTATGAGGGAGAGATGGATGAGCGCTCCGGCGGATTCAAGTTCCATTTTACCTCAGAGATCAGTCCTGGTTCCCAGCTTTTGATGAATTCCCTTGTCCTCGGTATTCGGAACATCGGAAAAGAGTATGGGAAAAAGTATATCAACATTCAATTTAAGGAGGTGTAGAAACATGTTTCAGATGAACCTTCAGTTATTCGCTCATAAAAAAGGTGTTGGTTCCACAAAGAACGGAAGAGATTCCGAGTCCAAGCGCCTTGGCGCCAAGAGAGCTGACGGCCAGTTCGTTCTGGCAGGAAATATCCTGTACCGTCAGAGAGGAACAAAAATCCATCCTGGCAACAACGTAGGCAAGGGCGGCGATGACACCTTATTTGCTTTAGTAGACGGAGTTGTTAAGTTTGAGAGAAAGGGCAGAGACAAAAAGCAGGTTTCTGTATATCCCAGAGCAATCAACGAATAACGACGAGCGGACTCCATACCCTATGTATGGAGTCTTTTTGTTTAGAAGGGAACAGGTATTGATTATGTTTGCCGACAGCGCAAAAATTTTCATCAAATCAGGCAAAGGCGGAGACGGCCATGTGAGCTTTCGCCGTGAATTGTACGTACCTGCCGGAGGCCCCGACGGGGGTGACGGCGGAAAGGGCGGAGATATTATCTTTCAGGTGGACAAGGGCCTCAATACCCTGACCGATTTCCGCCATGTGCGCAAATATGTAGCGGAGAGCGGCCAGGAGGGCGGAAAGCGAAGATGCCATGGAGCCGACGGAAAGGACCTGATCATCAAGGTTCCGGAGGGCACCGTTGTAAAGGATTTTGAATCCGGAAAGGTGATCGCCGACTTATCGGGCCCCAACAGCCGTGTGGTCGTTCTGAAGGGCGGAAAAGGCGGCAACGGCAATATGCACTATGCCACATCCACCATGCAGGCCCCCAAGTACGCCCAGCCGGGCCAGCCCAGCCAGGAACTTTGGGTTCTGCTGGAGTTAAAGGTCATCGCGGATGTAGGGCTGGTAGGCTTTCCCAATGTAGGAAAATCCACCCTGCTGTCCAGAGTCAGCAACGCGAGACCCCAGATTGCCAACTATCATTTTACTACCCTGAATCCCCATCTGGGCGTGGTGGACCTGGGAGACGGGGCCGGCTTCGTCATGGCGGATATCCCGGGCCTTATTGAGGGAGCATCCCAGGGTGTTGGCCTTGGCCATGCGTTCCTGAAGCATATTGAGCGTACCAAGGTATTGATCCATGTAGTGGACGGCGCTTCCGTAGAAGGACGCAACCCGGCAGAAGACATCCGCACCATCATCAAGGAGCTGGAAGCCTACAATCCGGAACTCTTAAAGCGTCCCCAGGTGATCGCAGCCAATAAGATGGATGCCGTGTACGGGGACCAGGATTCTTCCTCTATTCTGAAGCGGCTCAGGGAAGAATTTGAGCCTCAGGGAATGAAGGTATTCCCCATTTCTGCCGTATCCGGAAAAGGCGTAAAGGAGCTACTCTACCACGTGAGCGAGCTGTTAAAGACCGTGGATACCGCTCCGGTTATTTTTGAACCTGAATTTGAGCTGGAGTTCCAGGGCGACCGCAGTCTTCCCTACACTGTGGAAAAGGCGGAAGAGGGCGTCTATGTGGTGGAAGGCCCCAGAATCGAAAAAATGCTGGGCTATACCAATCTGGAATCCGAAAAGGGATTTGATTTCTTCCAGAAATTCCTCCAGAACACCGGCATCCTGGATGAGCTGGAGAAGGCGGGAATCCAGGAAGGCGATACCGTACGGATGTACGGCCTGGAATTTGATTATTACCGGTAAGGGCCAGCAGATGGCCTTTGCCGTTTAGATTAGAAAGGATTAAAACTATGACAAGCAAGCAGAGAGCCTATTTAAAAGGCCTGGCTATGAAACTGGACCCCATTTTTCAGATTGGAAAGTCCAGCCTGACACCTGAGGTTACCCAGGCGGTTTCCGAAGCACTTGAGGCCAGGGAGCTGATCAAAATTACCGTTTTGAAAAACTGTCTGGACGACGGAAGCTCCATCGCAGATGTGCTGGCAGAGCGCACCCATTCCCAGGTGGTCCAGGTAATTGGCCGCAAGATCGTTCTGTACCGTCCGGCCAAGGATGAGGCCAAGCGCAAGATCCAGCTTCCCAGATAAAACGGTGCAGCATGAGACTTAACAGCAGATAGGTAGACATAATTTTTTTATGTTAAGGAGTTTTGAAACATGAGAGATTCCATCGGAATTATGGGAGGAACATTTGACCCCATCCACAATGGACATCTTTTGCTGGCCCATCAGGCCTACCGGGAATATGATCTGAAATCCATCTGGTTTATGCCCTCCGGCCATCCGCCTCATAAGCGGGATCATCACGTAACGGACGGCAGCCTCCGTCAGGATATGGTAAAACTGGCCATTAAAGGAATTCCCTATTTCCGGTATTCTGACTTTGAACTGCGCCGGCCGGGCAGTACCTACAGCGCCCAGACCTTTCATTTGCTCAATGAGGCCTATCCGGATCTCAACTTCTATTTTATTATCGGCGCTGATTCCCTGTATCAGATGGAGCACTGGTATCATCCTCAGGAACTGATGAGCGAGACCACCCTTTTGGTAGCGGGAAGGGAATGTGAACATGCTCCCCGCAGCCTGGATCAACAGATCCAGTATCTGGCGGAGCATTTTCAGGCAAAAATCTTCCGTCTGCACTGCCGGGAAATGGATGTTTCCTCAGCTATGCTCCGTCAGATGGCTGCCCGGGGTGAGTCCATTGATTCCTATCTGCCCCCCGGTGTAGCGGATTATATCCGCAAGAACGGACTCTATCGCAAGGAAAAGGAGAGTGAATAGTCATGGACAATTACAGCAGCTATATTCAGATGCTCCGCAAAAATCTGAAGCGCCGTCTTCCGGCTATGCGCTATGAGCATTCCCTCAGCGTTTCCTTCACCTGTATGGCTCTGGCCATGCGCTACGGCACGGACCTGAACCAGGCGGAGGTAGCCGGACTGCTTCACGACTGCGGAAAGCGCTTCAGTGACGATATTATCTTAAAGAAATGCCAAAAGCACAAAATCCCCGTAAGCCCCCAGGAGGAGCAGGCCCTGTCCACCCTTCACGCCAAGTACGGTGAATGGCTGGCCGCAAACCGCTATCAGATCACAGACCCGGAAATTCTGAGCGCCATTGGCTGTCACACCACCGGGAAGCCCAATATGGGGACTTTGGATAAGATTCTCTATATTGCGGATTACATTGAGCCCAGACGGTATAAAGCTTCCAATCTGGCCCAGATGCGCGCCCTGGCCTTCCAGGACCTGGACCGCACCATGTATGAAATCCTGAAGAGCACCCTTGAGTACCTGAAGCAGAAGGGGGGAGTCATTGATCCCCTGACGACAGAGGCTTACCAGTATTTTGATTCACTGATCAACGGAGAGCAAAAGGAAGAAAAGGAGGATGCAGAGTGAAGCAGCCAAAAGAGCTTGTAAAGCTGGCCTATAAAGCCCTGAGCGACAAAAAGGGCGGCGACATCAAAATCATCGATATTCATGAGGTTTCCGTACTGGCGGACTATTTTATCATCGCCGACGGTTCCAATATCAATCAGGTCCAGGCTATGGCAGACCATGTCCAGGAGGTCCTTGGCCGCGAAGGATGGGAATGCCGTCAGGTAGAAGGCTATCAGAACGCCAACTGGATCCTGCTGGACTATGGCGATGTCATCATCCACCTGTTCAGCCGGGAAGACCGTCTGTTCTATGATCTGGAGCGGATTTGGAGAGACGGAAAGACCTTTGTGGATGTAGAGGAGTTATAATTCGATCACGAGAGCGCAGATTTTCAGGCGGCACGCTTCCCCTGCGGGAAACATGCCGCCTTTGTGCATTCAATCTCACCTGTTTTCAACCGTTATCTCATCAGTCTGAATAAGCCTACTACCTTTCCCTGAATATCCACCTGATCCGCAATAATGGGCTCCATGGCATCGTTTTCCGGCTGAAGGCGGTAGTGACCGTCCTCCTTATAGAAGCGCTTCACCGTAGCGGAGTCATCCAGCAGGGCAACTACGATATCTCCGTTTTGGGCGGAATGGGTCTGCTCCACAATAATCCGGTCCCCATCGAAGATTCCTGCGTTGATCATACTGTCCCCCTTCACCTTCAGCATAAAGGCATCTGCGTTGGGCAGAAGCTCTACCGGAACAGGAAAATACTCCTCGATGTTCTGTTCCGCCAGCAGGGGCTGTCCGGCTGCCACCGTTCCTACAACCGGAAGATTGGCCATCTCCCGGTTCAGATTCAGGGCAAACGAATCATCCAGAATCTCAATGGTCCTGGGCTTGGTGGGGTCCCGGCGGATATAGCCGCGCTCTTCCAGAGTGGCCAGATGGGAATGAACGGAAGAGGTACTCTTTAAATGTACCGCCTCACAGATTTCCCGGACTGAGGGGGGATAGCCCTTCTTTAAAATCGTATCTTTAATATACTGTAAAATCTCTTCCTGCTTTGCGGTAATCTTATCCTGAGTCATAAAACCCTCCCGATCTTTCTTTCTATCAACAGTCATTCTGAATAGTTACATAGTAACATATGTTCGAATAAAATGCAAACTTTTGTTCGGTTTTTTATTGACAAACATATGTTCTGGTGGTATATTACACATATGAAAAGAACATATGTTTGCTTTATTCGAACGGAGGGGTTACCTATGATGAGAAAGCTGTTTCTTACCTTGATTGCAGTTTTGATTTTTGCCACCGGATTTTTGAGCCATTCTGTCCTGGTCTCCATGGCAGGAGAGGAGGAGAGCAGTGCAATCCGCTACTACAAGAGCATCTGCATTGAAAATGGTGATAATCTTTGGACCATTGCAGACCAGTACCGTCAGGGCAGTCCGATGTCGGTGGAGGAGTATGTAAAAGAACTAAAGCAGATGAACAATCTGCGGGAGGACACCATCCACGCCGGCCAGTATTTGACCGTGGTATATTTCCAGGAACCTTCCCTTTCCCTTTAACGAATATCCATTACGTTTTCAATTTGCCTCAAAAGTCGAAACAGCACTTGCGGCTGTACGCCTTTTGAGGCATTTTTGTTTTCTCACTTTTATTTTCCCGCAATTGTACAAGATGCGATTTCTGTCCTCTATTGATAATAATTCTTGCTTTCACCTTATTGCTTTTCTTTGCATATTCTGTTATGATATCAGGTAGTTAGTTACTACTAACTATAATCTGTTAAAAGGAAAGGGGACGAATATGAGCACAGAAGCCCTGGAGCTGATATGCACGATGGACCGAAGCAGACTGGAGGCGCAGATCGGCCTTCAATGTGCACCCTTATTGGCAGGTCTCAAGATTTCCAACCTGCTGACGGTGCGGTCCGAGCTGGAGCAGCAGGTAAGCCGGGTCTTTTGCAATACCGGAATCTCTGTTTTTCTTCTGTATCAGTCCGGACGGAAAGCTGCCTTTTTCCTGTATCGGAGAGAGGAACTGGAACGGACCCTGGAGCAGAAGAGTGTACGCCGGTTGATGAAGCAGCTGGGATATGGGAGCGAAACGCTTCCGGATATTCTGCAGCGCATTTCAGACCGCTATGAGGCTCATATGTCTTGCCGGGAGGAATTCCCCCACGAACTGGGACTGCTGTTGGGATATCCTCCCGAAGATGTGGCCGGCTTTATCTCTCACAAAGGGAAAAACTTTCTCTATTCCGGCTACTGGAAGGTCTATGGAAGCCTTGAAGAATGTCTGGATCTGTTCCATCAGTTTGACTCGGCCAGGGAGGAAGTGATACATATGATGTCCGCCGGAATCTCGATCCGGGAAATCATGAATGAATGGAATATTACCAGGAGGAACAAAGCATGAGCAAAATTTACGTTGTTTATTGGTCACAAACAGGAAATACCGAGGCCATGGCAAATGCTGTGGCGGAGGGCATTCAGGCCGGAGGTAAGGAGGCTCAGACCGTCGAGGTGTCTCAGATTTCCCCGGAAGCATTGAAGGATGAGCCGGTGTTTGCCATGGGCTGCCCGGCTATGGGGGCTGAGGTCCTGGAGGAAAGCGAGATGGAGCCCTTTGTCATGGAGGTAGAAGGATTTGCAAAGGGCAAACAGATTGGACTTTTCGGCTCCTATGGATGGGGAGACGGAGAGTGGATGAGAGACTGGGAGAGCAGGATGAGCAGCGCCGGAGCAGCTATTGTCGGAGGAGAGGGCGTTATCGCTCAGGAATCCCCTGATGAAACGGCCCTGGAAGCATGCCGCAAGTTAGGCAGAGCGCTGGCTGCCGTTTGATTTTCTGACAGCCATAAAAAAAACCGGCTTTTCCGCCGCAGATAAGGTCTCCTGAATCCTCAGTCTGCCTCCGGAAAGCCGGTTTTTTCTATTCTTCTGGTTTTTCTCTCAGCCGCACCTTATTTCTCGCGCTTCTTCGTCTCTGGTCCTCCAGAGCAGCGTAGTGCTTCTTCGTCGTATTCACATCTGAATGCCCCAGAACATCCGCCACCAGATAGATATCGCCTGTTTCCTGGTATAAGGCGGTGCCGTAGGTACTTCTCAGCTTATGAGGCGTAATGGGCTTTAGCGGAGCCACTGTGCGGGCATATTTCTTCACCAGATTTTCCACGCTGCGCACAGACATCCGTTTATTCTGAAGAGAGAGGAAGAGTGCATCCTCATGTCCCTGAGCTGGAATCATCATTTCCCGCTCATCCAGGTAATCCCGCAGAGCATCCTCCACCTCCTGGCCAAAATAGACGGTTACCTCTTTGCCGCCCTTCCGGTAAATCCGGATACCGGCATTTTTAAAATCCACATCCTGGATATTTAAGCCCACACACTCAGAAACCCGGATTCCGGTCCCCAGCAGAAGCGTAAGGAGGGCCAGATCCCGCACCCGCGTTTTCTGATGATAGGCCCGCTGCTTCGGAGTAAGCTGGTCGCCGCTTTCCACCTCATCCAGCAGGAGAGCAACCTCGTCTGCATCCAGACGAATAATATCCTTCTCGTGAAGCTTCGGAAGCTGAACCTTTGAGACAGGATTGTTCTGCAGACGCTCGTTGCGGTAGAAGTAGTTATAAAAGCTTTTTAAAGAGCTGAGCTTCCGTTTGATTCCCCGTTCCCGGTTCATCACCTCCTGGTCCCGGTCATTGAAGCGATATTTCAAATATTCCATATATTCCTCAAAATCCGACACCGACAGCTGGTCCAAGTCCTCTAAAGTGACAGGGCGGTTCCGGAAGGAGGGGTTTTCCTGCTGCAAAAAGCGGAAAAATACGCCCAGGTCATAGGCATAGGCGATCCGGGTTCTGGAAGAAGTTCTCGGCTCAATGCCTCTGAAAAAATCCTTGCAATACGGCGGCAGCTCATCCATAAGCTGGCGCAGCTTCAGCACATTTTCTTTGTCAATTTCCTCGTGATAAGATAGTTGTGTTCTCATTAAAAATTCGTCCTTTAACAGCAATGCATTCCTTGAAGGCCTTAAAAAGCAGAGTGTTCCAACTATTCGCGAAACACAAGTTTAACGAATAGTTGCAGCTATTTTCCCGGAAATACCGGGAATTCTCAATCATTCACCTAATCTACAGCACCATCCTGATAAAACCCTTCAAATAACCCACTGCTGCCTCCTCATCTTCCCCGGAAGCCTCCAGCACGACCGTCATGCCCTGGACTGCTTTTAATCCCAGCAGGGACATCACATTTTTGCAGTTGGCCTTTTGGCCGTTTTCCGTTCTGAGGGTTATATCGCATTTATAGGTGCCGGCCGCTCTGGACAGCTCCATCGCGTTTCTGGCGTGAAGCCCGTCTTTTACGGAAATTACATATCGAAAACTGGTCATCTCTATCGTCCTTTATCCTTTGTGTTGTACCGGAGAAACTTCCTCCGGCTTTGTCTGTTTTTACCATATAACATTATATCACACCTAAAATTTCTTGACACGGGAGTTTGACAGCTGAATAACAAAAAAATACCTCGCAGGCCGCATAAAACCTGCTTTTTTTGTGTCAAATTTTTTGTTTTAATATATTGCATTTTATTGCAACGTGTGGTAAAATATAGTAAAGGA
>DWYS01000125.1 GCA_019118585.1 Candidatus Enterocloster faecavium
GCCGGGGATCAGTGCTCTCAGGATGGTCTGCTCGTCAACGCCGGGCTGTCCCTGCAGCACGGAGATCACGCGGGCAGTGGGGCCGCCCCAGGGCAGCAGGTTCATGATGGTGTTCATCAGGATGACCAGAACGCCCAGGTTCATCATCTTCAGGCCCAGTTTCTTATAGATCGGGATAAATGCGGTACAGCAGATCAGGGTGGTGGTGGTTCCGTCTCCGTTTAAGGATACGCAGGCCGCCACAACAGCCGTACCAACCAGCACCTTCACCGGGTCGCCTCCGGCAAACCGGATCATGGCCCGGGTTACCGGGTCGAAAAGTCCTGCATTCAGCATGATCGCAAAGTACAGGATTGCGAACAGGAGCATGATACCGGTGGATGAGGTCTGTCCTACGCCGGATACGGTCCAGTCACCGATGATCTGGATCTGATCCCACAGTCCTACGCTGGCCTCAGCCTCAGCATAAGCCGCATCGTAGTCTGCGATCACCTGGAGCTCTTCGCTTCCGGCTGCGTAATCTTCCGGATTGGTGCTCTCCAGCGCATTGTAGGCATCATAAATGTCCTCGTAGTCGTCCTGCATGATAACCGTAGCTACTTCATCGGTGTACTGGCCCAGGAAGGCGCCGCCGAGGGTAAATACCAACGGCACTAACAGCAGTGCGGTAAAGGGCTGCATTTTCTTCATCATAACCAGTGCGAGGAATACGATGATCATGGCCCATGCAATAATTGTCATTGTCATAGAATAAGTTCCCCCTTATCATATGAGTGATTATACCTTAGTCTTTATCTTTAACCCGCCGGTCCCGGAGCCGGCATTCCCGGACCGTCAGGCTAAATTCAATTCAGTTATGCAGAATGTCCTCCCCTCTCAATGGCATCGATGAGGGTCTGAATCTCCAGCGGTTTCACCAGCAGCGTATCGATCAGATGGCTCCGGTAATACTCCAGCACCTGGTCTTCCACCAAACCGGTGATCATGATGACCCGGCAGCCAAGTCCCATCTTCTGAATCAGGGCGGCCAGCTGCCCGCCGTTCATGCCGGGCATGGAATAGTCCGTCACCACCACATCAAAGGATTTCTCCTTCAGAAGTTTTTCCGCCTCCAGAGGATTGGCAGTCGCCGTCACCTCATATCCGGCGCTTTTCAGCGCCCGGTCAAACATTTTTAAGATCTTCTTTTCATCCTCCACCAGAAGGATCCGTTTTGCGCTTTTAGGCAGCGCGGACTTCTTTCTGGGCTTTTTTCTGGAGAGTTCCGCATTTCCGCTGCACAGCGGAATATAAATGGTAAAGCAGGTTCCTTTCCCCTGAATGCTGTCCACCCGGATTCCTCCGTTCAGGGATTCTACCAGATTCTGCACGGTGGAAAGCCCCAGCCCCGTTCCCTCTCCCACCGGTTTGGTGGTAAAGAAGGGTTCAAAAATCCGTCCGACCACATCCTCCGGGATCCCGGAGCCGTTGTCCTTGATAAACAGACTCATGTAGGCGTCTGCGTGAACGGAAGCTTTAAAATTGCTCTCCGCCTGCTTTCCTGTCAGGATACTCCCGCCGATGACCAGGACCCCTTTCTTCCCCTTCATGGCATGAAAGGCGTTGGTACAGAGGTTCAGCATGATCTGGTTCAGTTCCGTCTCACCGCAGAGGATACAGCTGTCTTCCTCCCAGTCCCCCTGGACAATCAGATGAACATTGGGCGGGATCACCGTTTCCAGCATCTTCAGGACCCCTTCCACCCCTTTTCGGATATTTAAGGGCTTTAACGGCGTTCCCCCATGCTTGCGGCTGAAGGAAGCGATCTGACGGATAATCTCCTTGGCCCGGTCGGCTGCATTGTAGATTTCCTCCGCACTCTCGTATGTATCGCTTCCCGGCTCCGATCCCATCATGATCATGCCGGAATATCCCATAATGGGCGTCAGCAGATTGTTGAACTCGTGGGCAATTCCCCCGGTAAGAGAGCCCATCAGCTGAAGACGCTGATCGTGATAGAGCTGTTCTTCCTGTCTGCGCAGCTCCTCCTGCCTGGCATTCATCTCCCGCAGGCGTTTATTTTCCTGCTCGACCAGACTCCTGGTCTGCATCAGGCGCCAGAAGCGGAACAGCAGGATCATCAAAAAGGAGACGATCACAATGGACAGCAGAAACACGGTCACCATTGCCTGTCCAAATGGAAGGGCAATCTCATCGTAATCGATGACGGCGCACACGATCAGAAAATCATCCTGAAACCGCACCGGGGTGTAAGCTCCGATCTTCAAGACCCGCCTGGGCACCTCGTCCGCCCACCAGTAGGAATGATAGATCTCCACATCCTCCCGGCCCTCCAGCTGATGGTTGATCAGCTCCTGCAGATCCGAGTAATCAAAATCGGGGTACATCGCCTCCCGGCCCTCGATCACATCAATGCCGATCTGTTCCTGAACCGGATGCATGAGGATCCGGCCGGTGGAATCCTTGATCATCACATAGCCGTTGTCCCCCACCCGTATGTAGGAACCAACCTTCTGATACATTTCCTCGATGTTGATGACCATCCAGAGACGGCATTCATCCTCCATCACCGGAATGGAAAGTCCCAGATAATAGCGCCCCTCGCCGTCATGAAGGATATCCACCCGTCCGCCCTTGTCCGTTCCCATAAAATGATGGTCGCTGACATAGTCCCGGTTCACCTTTGCCCTGGCTACCACCTCCAGCGGGTCATCCTCTTCCCTTTCAGGAATCCTGGTAACCAGCAGGTCCGATATATCCTTCTGCCGAAGCTCGATCCGTTCCCGCAGGAATCTCTGAAGGGGTGTGGTAAGCCCCTGGGTCAGATATGCGTTCTCAGCCCGTTCAAAGGCCTCATAACGCCGCAGGTCCTGCAGATCATCGAAATAGAATTCCGTGTAGATGGAAATACTGTTGGACACTGCTTTGGCAATGGTCAAAAGCTGTTCCTTCTGCTCCTCGATGATCTGATCCCGGTATGTCTTAAAACTGTAGATCAGACAGGCCGCCAGGATCACAACCACTCCAAGGGCGGCACAGACGCTCTGCCACAATCGTTCCTTTTTCCAAAACTCCATAAGCGCGCTCCTCCGTTTTTCATACTTCCATGATAGCACAAAAGAAGTTCCGGGAAAATCTGCGGTATAAGGTTTTTTCTATAGCTCTCTTATAAAAAAACTATACCATGCCACTCTTAATATCTCATAAAATAATCTTAAAATTTATTAATAACTTATAAATTATTACGAAGAACCAGGGAAATTAGTGATTGATTTTTGTGCGGTTTCCTATATAATGGTAATAGATGCAAAGGAGGCAACGATTATGGCAAACGAAGCGGTTCTCATTGTGGACGATGACGCGGCCATCCGCAAACTCCTGACCAAAGTAGTTGAGGGCAATGGCTGTCAGGCCGTCACTGCCTCAAACGGAAAGGAAGCCGTATCTCTGGCTCAGAGCAGAAAATTCGACCTGATCCTTCTGGATATCATGATGAACGGCAGCGATGACGGTTTTGAGGTAGTCCGCAGGCTGCGCTCCCTTGGCAATGACATTCCGATCATCATTCTCAGCGGACGTACCGATGATTTCGACACGCTTTACGGACTGGACATCGGGGCCGATGACTATGTGACAAAGCCCTTCAACCCCGTTGTGCTGGGAGCAAAGATCAAGGCTCTGATCCGCCGCAACCAAAAGGCGTCCTACAACGCCCACAACTACATTACGGCCGGGCCTTTCCGCTACAGCAATATGACGCTGGAATTTTTTAAGAATGACCAGCTGATCCCTCTCTCCTCCAAGGAAAATGTCATGATGAAGCTTTTCATCAGCAACATCGGACGGGTTTTCACCAAAGAGCAGCTGTACGAGCTGGTCTGGAGCAATTCCGTTGTGGATGAGAATGCCATCATGGTCTACATCAGCCATTTGAGAAGCAAGATAGAGGACAATCCCAAGTCTCCCCGGTATTTGAAAACCGTCTGGGGACTGGGCTATAAATTTACCGTTGACGAATAGGAGATTTTTATGGAACCATTTTCCTTAGAAGAGGTAGCCCTGGAAGACATGCTGGCTGCCAGAGAGCGCCGGGCCTGCCTGCAGCAGGCAATGATCAAAGAATACGGGCATCCGCTGATCTGTTTAACCCTAAATATCCCAGGGCCGGTTAAGGTTCTCCCGCTTGTGCCCAATGCCTTTCAGGAAGGCTGCCTGCGGGTGGAACGTTCCCTGGCAGCCCTGGGCTTATCCCCCTGCGCCAGCAGGCAGGTTCGGGAAAAGACCGGCTATGAGGCCATTTACAGTGTAGCAGCCGACCCTCTGGTTTTAAAGAAGGCTATGATATCCATTGAAGACCAGGACAGACTGGGCCGGCTGTTCGATCTGGATGTGCTGGCTGTAAACGGCACGAAGATCAGCCGCGAGGATTTAAAAGAGTCCCCCAGGACCTGTCTCCTCTGCGGAAAACCCGCCCATATCTGCAGCCGAAGCCGTTCCCACAGCGTCAAGGAGCTGACCTGTGAGATCCAGCGCATTCTGGAACAGGAGTTTTCTTCTTCCAATCATCAACCATAAGGACGGAACCAGACATGATCCAGGACTTTTCCCATGTAAATCCGGATGAACGAATCCGGATTTTTTTTACACTAATTGAAGAAAGCGTCCGCTACGGTCTTTTAGAGGAAGTACGCACCACCCCGAAGCCGGGCCTGGTGGATTTAAGAGACAGCGGCGCCCACCGGGATATGTGCTATGAGACCTTTGTGGCCAGCACCGATGCCATAGCTCCCTATATCGTGGAGATGGCCCGGACCGGATTTCTCATTGGACAGAAGGGGGATTCTCCCGGCCTTGAGGCGGTTTTTCCTGCCATCCGGCCTGTCGGCGTGAAGGCCGAGCAGGCTATGTTCCGGGCTACCGGAGGGGTCAACACCCACAAGGGGATGATTTTTTCTCTGGGCATCATCGCGGCAGTCACCGGCTTCTTCTGCGCCCCCTGTCTCTCCTCCTGGGACTTTCCTGTTCTGGAGGAGCCAAAGAAGCTCCTGAGCCTATGCGGACAGGCCGTAACCCCTTTTCTGCGCCAGGATTTTGAAGGGATGAGAGGCCGTCCTCCTAAAACCCACGGCGAGAAGCTCTTTGCCCGGTACGGCATCCGGGGCATCCGCGGAGAGGCCATGGACGGTTTTCCCGCCCTGGCCTTCTGCGCCCTCCCGGCCATGAAAAAAGCCCGCAGCACTCAGCCTGACGCCAACTCCGCCAATCTTTACGTACTCCTGACCCTGATGTCCTCCGTGGACGACACCAACATCCTTACCAGATCCGATCCCGAAACCCTCTCCTATGTAAAGGAACAGTCCCGGCGTTTTCTGGAACGGCACCCGCTCTTTGGACCCCAGGCTTTAAAGGAACTGGAGGAGATGAATCAGGATTTCATCCGACGCAATTTAAGTCCCGGCGGCTGCGCTGACCTTTTGGCCATCTCTCTCTTCTTTTTCCGCCTGGAGGAAGAGATCCGAAACATCCGCTTCTCTCTTTCATGAAAAAATTGCTTACGGGGCACGGCCTTATGCGGCCGTGCCCCGTATTTTCAACCCGTTTTCTGATTCGTTCTACTGCACCTGTCTCACAAATCTCAGGAAGGCCTCCCTGCCCTCCTCCGTTCTCTTATATACGCCTGCGTGCTCCAGCACCTTGGCGAACACCAGGCCTGTTTCCTCGCGGATAATCTCCAGTGCATTGTCCGCCGTGACCGTTCTGCGCTTTTGGATCTCCTCAGCCCAGTCGGCGTGGGCGGCCGTCCTCTCATCCGCTCTCAAATCTTCTCCCATGACCAGGTGGTCCGCCACCGCGGCCAGCTCGCTCTTCAGTCTGGCCGGAAGCACAGCCAGTCCCATCACCTCAATGAGGCCGATGTTTTCCTTCTTAATGTGATGGAGCTCCTGGTGGGGATGGTATACGCCCAGCGGATGCTCCGGTGTGGTGATATTGTTGCGCAGCACCAGATCCAGCTCATATCTTCCGTCCCGCATCCGGGCAATGGGGGTAATGGTATTGTGAGGCTCCCCATCTGTGACGGCAAAGATAAAGGCTTTTTCGTCCGTATAGCCTCTCCAGGAATTTAAAATCTTCTCAGCCAGCTCCGTCAGCTTCCCGCGGTCACTGCTGTTCAGGCGGATCACGGACATGGGCCACTTGACGATTCCCGCCTTGACCATATCATAGCCGGGGAAGGAGATCTCCTCCTCCACCGGCGCCTTCTCCATCGCAAAGGTATAGTGGCCGCCCTGGAAATGCTCATGAGCCAGAATAGAGCCGCCCACAATGGGAAGGTCCGCGTTGGAGCCCACAAAATAATGGGGGAACTGCTCCTCAAAATCCAGAAGTTTTTCAAAGCAGCTCCGGTCAATCTTCATGGGCGTGTGGACGCCGTTGAACACAATGCAGTGCTCGTTGTAGTATACATAGGGG
The DNA here is from genome assembly GCA_019118585.1 of Candidatus Enterocloster faecavium. Classification (GTDB taxonomy): domain Bacteria; phylum Bacillota; class Clostridia; order Lachnospirales; family Lachnospiraceae; genus Enterocloster; species Enterocloster faecavium. Next base: position 6,472 of record DWYS01000125.1, read on the forward strand.
GAATACTGCAGATACCAGTCGTCCCCTCCGATGGTCACCGGAACCACCCTGTGATTCTGTCTGGCCGGATGGTTCAAACGTCCGGCATAGCCTTCATTTTCCCTGCACAGCAGGCATCTGGGGTAATTTGCGGCCGGCAGGTTCTTGGCCGCCGCAATGGCTCTGGGGTCCTTCTCCGGTTTGGACAGGTTGATGGTGATGTCCAACTCCCCGTACTCCGTCCGTGTTTTCCACTGAACATCCTTCGCGATCCGGTCTCTCCGGATATAGTTGGTATCCTGGCTGAACTGGTAGAACCAGTCCGTGGCCTCCCTGGGCGAGTGCTTCCGGAGACTGGCAAAATGCTCCCTCACCTGGGAAGGTCTGGGCGTCAGCACTCCCATCAGTTCCGTATCAAACAAGTCCCGGTACACCACCGAGTCCTGCTCCACCACTCCTCTGGCTGCCGCATCAGAAGTCAGCGCCTTCAGCAGCTCCGGCAAAGATGCCTTTTCCACCTGCTCCGGCTCCTGGTATCCGTCCACATTCAGGCGGTCCAGAAGGGTATTAACGGCCCATACCCGGTCCGCCTCTTCGATCAATCCCTTTTCTACTCCATAAGATACCAGTCCGGCAATGGCTTCATTCCGTTCCATTTCATTTTCCCCCTTCTCTGTAATTACGGCCAGATAACGGCTCCGCCCTCAGGGCGGATCGACAGTACATGGCAGCAGCCCGCTCCCAGCATGGACTCCATCTGGCTCTTAAAGGAATCCAGCAGTTCCAGGGGAACGAAGGCCTGGATCGTTCCCGCAAAGCCGCCTCCGTGTACTCTGCTGGCTCCCCGGCCTTTTAAAGCCACCTCAGCGGCCGCCAGGGCAATGGCCATCTCCTGATGCTTTACTGCTCCGGCCGGATTAATATTCTGCAGATACATCCAGGAGGAACGCCCGGACTCCTTCACCAGCTCCAGGAAACGTGCAAAATCTCCATTCTCCAGTGCCTGGCTCTCCAGCGCCACTCTCTTGTCATCGGCATAGAAATGGAGAGCCCGCAGAACCGCCCGGTCGCCGGCCTCTCTGCGGATTTCCGGAAGATGATCCAGAACCTCTTCTTCCTCCACCTGGCTTAGGACCTCTTTTCCAAAAAAGGCCGCAACTGCCTTCATCTCCTGTGGGATGGCCGCATACTCCGAAGTCAGGTCCGCATGGTCCGCGCCGGAATCCACGATGCAGAGCGCATATCCCTCCTTCTCCAGGTTCACCGCCATAGGCGTCACCTTGGGATCCTCCTTGTCCCTGAAATCAATGGCCACCGCCCCTCCTACCGAGGAAGCCATCTGGTCCATAAGCCCGCTGGGCTTTCCAAAATACACATTCTCCGCAAACTGTCCGATCTGGGCGATCTGAACAGCATTCAGCTCATCATGGCAGAACAGATGGTTGACGATCACACCCAGCAGCACCTCGCAGGCGGCAGAGGAGGATAAGCCGGAGCCGGGGAGCACATCTGAGACAGCGTAGGCATCAAAGCCCTCCACCTTATATCCCATATCCTGGATTTTGGCCGCAACTCCTCTCACCAGGGAGGCCGTTGTCTCCTTCTCCTCTTCCGGAATGGACTTCAGGCCCAGATCCACTTCCACCATAGGCCATCCCTCTGACTGAAAGCGGATGACCTGGCTGCCGTTCGCAGATGCGCAGGCCAGGAAGTCCAGGTTCACGGAAGCTGCCAGAACCCGTCCTCTCTGATGATCCGTATGGTTGCCGCAGATTTCTGTCCGGCCCGGAGCAGACAATAAAGCGGCCTGAGCATCCTCTCCCTTCTGAAAAACGGCCTGAAAGCCGGCCACCACCCGTCTCACCCGCTCTCTGGCAGTTTCTGGAACCTGTGCCGGGTCCAGACAGCCCAGACGGCAAAGCCGCTCATCCAGCCCCCCATTTTCAAGTTCCTTTCTCAATGCGGAAATATTCCCCATATCGCAATCCACCTTTCTCTCACTGTTTTCAAAGCCATCCCCCCAAAGCCGGACAGCTTTCTGATATAATTTCATTATAACGCAGTTTCCACTGTCATGAAATGGATTTTCCGGTCAGACACATGGAGCTTTATTTTTCTTCTCTTTCCCCGTGAAGAGCCGCCCAGCTCCGGGGAGACATCCCCTTGATCAGCTTAAATGCCCTGGAAAAATAGAGAGGATCCTCAAATCCTACTGAATTGGAGATTTCGCGGATAGAATATGTCTTTTTCTCCAACAGGAGGCAGGCTCTCTGGATCCGGTATTCCAGGATAAACCGCTTCGGGGACATATTGTACTTTTTGCGGAAGCAGCGATACAGACTGCTCTGGCTGATAGAAACCAGCTGAGCCAGCGCTTCCACCGTAATGGGCTGCTCATAATGGGTCATAATGTACCCTGCCGCGATGTATGCATAATCCCGTTCCTCCCGGTCCTGGCGCCGGTGAGTGGAATGCTGAATCAAAAAGGACAGCAGAAGATAGAGCCGTCCGGTGATCGCCGCAGTGCACCAGGCCTCAGTGCCGTATCCGGAGTAGAGGGCCTCCAGCAGCTCTGCCATCTCATGAGGATAAAAATTGCGGAGCACCGGCTGCTCCGGCCGGAAATCCGTACCTTCCACCAGGTTCTGAGCCTCCACTCCGTAAAACCCTGCCCATACATACTCCCAAGGCTCCTCCTCATCGGCGTAGTAGAGGATCGGTGTGTGAGGAAAGGTAAGGAACGTATCACCGGCCTGGAGCTCATAAGTCTTTTCCCCAACCTCCAGATACCCTTTACCCGAAAGAACATGGTGGATCAGGTAATGATCCCGAACTCCCGGCCCCCACCGGTATCCCCCCGCACACTGCTGTCTCCCGGTATTCTGCACATAGAGAGACGCCGTTCTGGGCTCCATTTTAAATGAATATTTATAGATCTCTTCCCGGGCCATCTCTTACCCCTTTCTTTCTCCCTGCAAATGTCTTTCTATGCCAAAAACAGGCACCAGGCCGGAATCGTGATCATAGAAAGCAGCGGGATCAGGAACAGCATCCCCTGCATCCGGAATAAATTTTGAAAAACCATCTTATGACCCCCTATGTATCCGTCACGAAGTCTCTGCACCTTTCTTCGTTCATCTATTTTTATGTTGCATCTGCAACAGAAATCCGCTATTATAGAAGCAATTCAGATTGATCACGGTATCATCTTATCACAGAATACCAGGAGGCGAAAGACAAATGACAGAATATTTCCAAAAAAAGTTGTTCTACAATATCTCTCTGGACGAATACCACAAGCTCCTCACCTGCCTGAAGGCCAGGGAGCGGCATTTTTTAAACGGAGAAACCATATGCGACTTTGACCAGGGCTTCCATTCCATTGGAATCCTCGGGAAAGGCAGCGCCCTGGTGGTCCGCTACGAGGTAAACGGAACGCGGACCATCCTGGAACGTCTGGAGCCCCAGGGACTTTTCGGTCAGTTTATCTCCTACCAGGGCAGCCCCCTGGCCGGCATATCCGTTGTAGCCGCCGCTCCCTGTGATGTGCTTTTTATCGACTGCGACTGCATCAGCAGCCCCTGCTCCAAAGCCTGCTTCCACCATTCCCAGCTGATCCGCAACCTTCTGGGAATGATCAGCGACCGTGCCCTTCATCTGAGCCAGCGGGTAGAAGTTCTCTCCCAGCGCTCCATCCGCGAAAAGCTCATCTGCTATTTTCTGCAGCTGGCAGGGAACCAGAACAGCCAGGAATTTACCCTTCCCTTTACCATGGTGGATCTGGCCGACTACCTCTCCATTGATCGCAGCGCCATGACTAGGGAAATGAAACACATGAAGGAGGAAGGACTCATCGAAGTAAACCGGAAGCAAATCCGGCTGCATCTGGAAGGGATCTGACCCTCCGGAGCCGGCCGGATTTAGTTCTGCGGCAAGCTGTATTCCAGCATGCCGTTCCACACTCCCCGATTTTCCTGCCAGATCCTCTCAAACTGCTCCTGGGGCACCGGGGCCGTTTCCCGTCCTATCTCTATGGTCAGGCTGGGAATCCCCTTCTTCATAATCGCCCAGTCCTTATATCCCGCCGGGTCCAGGAGACTGTAATCTCCATCCAGCCCGTACCCTGTTATCCGCGATATGATTCCGGCAAACTCCTGCGTTTTCTTTCTCAGTTCACCCTTCTGGCCAAAATTCCAGTAAATTACGCTGCCCTGGGCATGATAACTGATGGTCCGCTCCATCGGCCAGGAATCCGTCAGGGCGATTAAGGCAGCAGCCTCCGGTGCACATCCCGGAAATATTCCCTTGTAATGATCCGCGCTGGGTTCCCCCACCCCGTCTTCATATGCCTCCCACATGGCATCAAAGTTCCGGTTCAGATCGATCCCCTGGCCATTTGCCTTCCAGCGTCTCAGATATTCCCTCTCCTGCCCCCGGCATTCCCTGGCCATTATCTCACGCACCAGGCAGCGGGTTTCCGGGCGCCGGCATCCCTCCAGCCCCATCTGGCTGATGGACACGCCGTCCGGATTTACCATGGGGACCAGGTGAATCATCACATCATCCGCCATCGTTTCATCTTTTTCCCAGTCCTTCAAAAATTGTGCTGCCTGCCGCATAACCAGCCAAGAAGCAGCATATTCTCGCCCATGAATGGAGGCATTGATCAGAATATGCCGGCCCGCTCCCTTCTTTCCAATAGACAGATGGTACACTCTGCGTCCATCCGGCGTCTCCCCCGCAGACTCTGCCTTTACCATCCCGTGAAATACTTTCTGCAGTATTTCAATGTCCTCCTCCATCATCTCATAAGTATATACTTCCGGATTTTCCTCTGCCTTTAAATTCATATTCTCGGTCTCCTCTTTCAATCTCAAAGGCTGTGCCCCAGTATCAGCAGGGCAGCAAAAAACGCCCCGCCGGGAATGTCCGGCCAGAGGCGTTTTCTTATCCTATCACTTTCTTACTCTTCTACGGGAGAGAACTGGTCCTTGCCTACGGAGCATAACGGACAAACCCAATCCTCCGGTACATCCTCAAAAGCAGTTCCGGCTGCTACTCCGTTATCCGGATCGCCTACCTCGGGATCGTAAATATAACCGCAGACATCGCATACATATTTCTTCATGGTTTTTCCTCCTGATGGTTTGTTTTCTTCTTTAGATGAACTTATGGTATCATAGTATGTTCCGTCTTTCTGTGATATATGCAACACTTTTAAATTTTTTTATCCGTACATCACCTTCCGGCATACTATAAACAGCGGAAACTGGCGGCCGTTTTTCTGTCTCCGCCAGTTTCCGCCCCCGTTTCAATTACTCGTCCTTAGCGGCAGCTCTCGCCTCGACCTCACGCTTCTGCACATCTCCGGGAGCCTGCTCGTAGCGGCTGAACTCATAGGAATACTCACCGATTCCTCCGGTCATGGAACGCAGGTCCGTATTGTATCCAAACAGCTCGGACATGGGCACATCCGCCTCGATGATCTGTTTGCCGTGATGGTCGGAGTTCATGCCCAGAACGCGTCCTCTTCTTCTGTTCAGGTCACCCATCACATCACCGGTAAACTTATCCGGAACCGTAACCTTCAGGGAAGCGATGGGCTCCAAGAGCACCGGATTGGCATCCATAAAGCCCTGCTTAAAGGCCAGGATGGTAGCCAGCTTGAACGCCATCTCGGAGGAGTCTACGGGATGGTAGGAACCATCCAGCAGGGTGGCCTTGATCCCAACAACCGGATATCCGGCCAGGGGGCCCTTCTGAACGCACTCCTGCAGTCCCTTTTCAACTGCTGGGAAGTAGTTCTTGGGAACGGAGCCGCCGAACACCTTCTCCTCGAATACATAGGGTTTCTCCAGATCGCCGGAGGGCTCGAATTCCATGATAACATCGCCGTACTGGCCATGTCCGCCGGACTGCTTCTTGTGCTTGCCCTGGACCTTGACTTTCTTGCGGATGGTCTCCCGGAACGCAAACTTAGGCTTGCTTAAAACCACCTCTACTTTGTAGCGGCTTAACAGCTTGCTGACCACTACATCCAGCTGCTGGTCTCCGATGCCGTACAGCAGGGACTGGCGGTTCTCCGCATCGTTGACTACCTTTAAGGTCAGATCCTCCTCCATCATGCGGGACAGAGCGGTGGAAACCTTGTCGTCCTCGCCCTTGTTGGCTGCCTTGTAGGCCATATAGGTATAAGGAGTGGAGATCTGAGGTTTGTGATACACGATAGGTGCGGTGCGCACTGCCATGGTATCGCCGGTCTGGGTCACGGTCAGCTTGGCCACCGCGCCGATATCGCCTGCTCTCAGCTCCGGCACCTCAATCTGCTCCTTGCCTCTGAGAATGTAAATCTTGCCGATCTTCTCCTCTGCATCTTTATTTACATTGTAGACAGTGGTATCTCCCTTTAAGGTTCCGGTACAGATCTTCATCAGGGAATATTTGCCGATGAACGGGTCCACAATGGTCTTGAATACTCTGGCGGAAAGGTTCACGTCATCGTTGTACTTGGCAGTAAAACGCTCGCCGGTGGAAACATCCACGCCGATGCACTCGAAGTGGTCCGGTGACGGGAAATACTTGTCGATTGCCTGGAGCAGGACTTTAAAGCCCTGGCAGTTGATCCCGGAGCCCATCATAACCGGTACAATGTCTCCCTCGATCACATGGGTCCTCAATGCGTTGGAAATTTCCTCCTGGGTAAATTCCTCGCCCAGGAAATAACGCTCCATATATTCCTCACTGGTCTCTGCAACTGCCTCCATCAAAGCGTCCCTGGCGATGGTCAGGTTCTTCTGAACATAATCCGGGATGGGGCACTCCTCGTAATCGCTGAAGGTGGTAAAACGGCGTCCTGCCATCTTTACCACGTTGACAAATCCCACGAATTTTTCATTTTCACGAATGGGCAGCTGGAACGGCGCGATCTTCCGGCCGAATCTGGTCTCCAGCTTTACAACCAGCTCACGGTAGCTGGCGTGGTCGTCATCCATATTGGTAACGAAAATCAAACGGGGCAGACGGTACTTCTCGCACATCTCCCAGGCTTTCTCCGTGCCGGGCTCGATTCCCGCCTTGCAGTTTACTACAATGATCGCTGCGTCCGCAACGCTGATCGCCTCCTCTACTTCTCCTACAAAGTCGAAATATCCAGGAGTATCCAGCAGATTGATCTTGATGGGGCCGTTCTCGCCCTGATACTCCAGGGGGATCAAGGCTGTGGAAATGGAAAACTGTCTTTTAATCTCTTCCTTGTCGTAGTCGCTGATGGTATTGCCGTCAGGCACCTTACCCATGCGCTTTGTAACGCCGGTTATAAAAGCCATTGCCTCCGCAACTGTTGTCTTACCAGCCCCTCCATGGCCGAGTAATACAACGTTGCGGATTTGCCTAGTACCATAAACGTTCATAAACTTCCCTCCTTGGATGAATGCCATATACACAAAGTGCCGGTATATGGGATTCTGATTTCATGGGTCTATTCTACTAAATTTTCCAGAATATTTCAAGGTTTTTATTAAATTTAGCCAATTTGCAGAGAATAAATGCCAAAATTGCAATACCGATCAGCGCTCCTGCTCCATCCACCGCCACATCAAAAAGGCGGCAGGCCCTGCCGGGCACAAAATATTGATGGAACTCATCCGTCACTGCATATCCCACAGATAAGAGCCACGCCCTCCGCCAGCATTTCGTCATGGTGCTGCTCGTCCCTGCATGCAGCGCTGCCGTCAGAAAAATAAGGGCACCGAGGACCGCATACTCAAATGTGTGGGCGGCTTTCCTGACAGGGAAATCTATGCGCTCCACCAGAGCCTTCTGTTTTTCCTTTGGCCATTCCGAAAAACCCGGGATCAGATTTTCGCACAGAATCGCCCCTGCACGGCTGCTGTCTTCTGTTGAATGCTGCGCATCCCGTGCGGAAAACGTGAAAATCACCGCCATCCATATAACCGTCAGAACTGTAAAAATCCATTTTCCATATCTCATACTGTTTCACTTTTCTCCTGTGCTGCTGTCCACTATATTGCACTCAAGCTTACCACATGGCCGCTTTTCCGTCAATGAAGCTGCCGTTTGATAACGCGCGTCAAAGCGTTAAAGTTTAACGCAACAAAGTGTTGACATTTTCCTGCAAATCCCTTACACTAAAGTGGATTTCAAACAGCAGAGCAGTCAAAAAAGGAGGCTGACACCATGATCATTATTATGAAACCGAATTCCTCGGATGACCAGATCAAACGGGTCACCGATTTAATTGAATCCAAAGGCCTGACCCCCCATCTGTCCAAAGGCTCCCAGGTCACCATCGTGGGCGTGGTAGGCGATAAGACCAAGCTTCTCCACTCTAATGTAGAGCTTTTGGACGGCGTGGACAAGGTTGTCCCCGTCACCGAATCCTATAAGCTGGTCAATAAGAAATTCCATCCCGATGATTCCAAGATCCCTGTGGGGAACGCCCTCATCGGCCCCGGCACCCTGACGGTGATGGCCGGCCCCTGCGCAGTGGAGAGCAGAGAACAGCTGATGGAAACGGCCTTTGCCGTCAAGAAGGCAGGGGCCTCCTTCCTGAGGGGCGGAGCCTACAAGCCCAGGACCTCCCCCTATTCTTTCCAGGGTCTGGAGGAGGAAGGCCTTAAATACATGAAGGAGGCCAAAGAGGCAACCGGATTAAATGTCATCTGTGAGGTCACCAGCGCCAGGGCCATCGAGGCCGCTGTCCGGTACGTGGACATGCTTCAGATCGGTGCCCGGAACATGCAGAATTTTGAGCTTTTAAAGGAAGCCGGCAAGTCCGGCCTGCCTGTTCTCCTCAAGCGCGGCCTGTGCGCAACCATCGATGAATGGCTCAATGCGGCGGAGTACATCATCTCCGAGGGCAATCCCAATATCGTCCTCTGCGAGCGGGGGATCCGCACCTATGAGACTTCCACCAGAAATACCCTGGACATCAGTGCCGTTCCGGTCATCCGCCAGAAGAGCCATCTTCCGGTGATTGTAGACCCCAGCCATGCCACCGGCGTGCGTGCTTATGTGGCGCCCCTGGCGAAGGCGGCCGTGGCCGCAGGAGCCGATGGTCTGATGATCGAAGTCCATCCCTGTCCGGAGAAAGCCCTGTCCGATGGTCCCCAGTCCTTAACCTTTGACGCATTTGAACAGCTGATGAAGGAACTGGCTCCATACGCAGAGCTGGCCGGACGCACGATTTAGAGTTCACTTTCAGGGGGTATGCTTGATGAAACAGTTGGAAATAACCGATTCCGTCATCGGATTTATCGGGTTGGGGTTGATCGGAGGCTCCATTGCCAAAAGACTAAAAAAGGTCCGGCCCGATCTGACCGTTATGGCCTATATGCGCACCCGCTCCAAACTGGAGCAGGCGAAAGCAGACGGGGTGGTGGATGTGATCCTGGACGGCATAGAAGAGGAACTGTCCCGATGCGATTTGATCTTTTTGTGCACTCCTGTGGAATACAACGCCCAGTATCTGGCTGACATCCGGCCCTATTTAAAGCCCGGCGCTCTGATCACCGATGTAGGCAGCACCAAAACCAGCATCCATCAGGAGATCGAACGCCAGGGACTGACCGGCTCTTTTACCGGCGGCCATCCCATGGCCGGCTCTGAAAAAACGGGCTACGAGAGTTCCTCCGACCACCTGCTGGAAAATGCCTACTATATTGTCACCCCATCCCACGACTGCCATCCGGAACTTCCGTTTGAACAGCAGCCGGAAAACGTCCGCCGGATTGTGGCAGTTGCCCAGGCCCTGGGAGCCATCCCGCTGATTCTGGATTACCGGGAGCATGACAAGATCGTAGCTGCCATCAGCCATCTGCCCCATCTGATCGCCTCCAGCCTGGTACGGCTGGTCAAGGACAATGATTCCTCCGGCGTTATGAAACAGGTGGCTGCCGGCGGATTTAAAGATATCACCCGCATTGCCTCCTCCTCGCCGGAGATGTGGGAGCAGATCTGCATGACCAACAGCAGGCCGATTGCGGATATCCTGCGCCAGTACATCGGTTCTCTCAGCGAAATCCTGAAGGAACTGGAACATGCTGACAGCTCCGCCATTTACAGCCTGTTTGATGTGTCCCGCTCCTACCGGAACTCCATTACGGACCGGGCCAGAGGCTCAATCGAGCCTTCCTATGAGTTCTCTGTGGATGTGGTAGACGAGATCGGTGCGATTTCCACCATCTCTGTCATTCTGGCGGCCAAGGGCATCAGCATCAAAAATATCGGCATCAACAACAACCGGGAGCAGGGGGAAGGCGCTTTAAAAATCGCCTTTTACGATAAGGCCTCTATGGACGCAGCCTGGGAACGGCTGTCCTACTACAAATACGAGCTGTTCCAATAGCGTCCGGCACCTGCCGGCAGACCGGATGAATCATGGAAATAAGGGAGATTTTCAAATATGGAATTTACGAAAGCAACAAAAGGATTGAACGGGAGCTTATCCGTTCCGGGAGATAAATCCATCTCCCACCGCGCCGTGATGCTGGGCTCCATCGCCCGGGGCACCACGGAAATCCATCATTTTCTGCAGGGAGCGGACTGTCTGTCCACTATCTCCTGCTTCCGCCGCATGGGCATAGAGATTGAAAACAGAGGGGATGTGGTTCTGGTTCACGGAAAAGGCATGCGGGGACTGTCCGCTCCTTCCGGGATGCTGGACTGCGGAAACAGCGGCACTACCATGCGCCTGATGTCCGGAATCTTGGCGGCCCAGCCCTTCTCCTCCACCCTTACCGGAGACGCCTCCATCCGGAAGCGCCCCATGAAGCGGATTATGGACCCCCTGTCCCAGATGGGTGCCAAGATCTCCAGTATTCATGACAACGGCTGCGCTCCCCTGCGTGTGAGGAGCAGCCGTCTCCATGGAATCCACTACAATTCTCCCGTGGCCTCCGCTCAGGTGAAATCCTCCGTTCTTCTGGCCGGACTCTACGCGGAGGGCGCCACCAGCGTCACGGAGCCTGCCCTCTCCCGAAACCATACGGAGCTTATGCTGCGCTACTTCGGCGCTCAGGTCACCTCCCGGGATACGACCGCTTCCGTGGAGCCCGCTGAAGAACTTTACGGTGCGAAGGTGGAGGTACCCGGGGACATCTCCTCAGCTGCCTACTTCATTGCAGCCGCCCTCATGGTTCCCGGTTCTGAGGTTTTCATCCGGAATGTGGGCATCAATCCCACCCGGGACGGCATTATAAGAGTCTGCCAGGCAATGGGTGCCGACCTGACCCTGGAGAATGTGCGAAGCCAGGGAGCAGAGCCCACAGCGGACCTTCTGGTGCGCTACAGCAGCTTAAAGGGCATTGAGATCGGCGGAGCGATCATTCCCACTCTCATCGATGAGCTCCCCGTCATTGCCGCCATGGCCTGCATGGCCCAGGGACAGACCATCATCCGGGATGCCGCAGAGCTGAAGGTGAAGGAGTCCAACCGGATCCGGATCATGGTCGAAAATCTCGCCGCCATGGGGGCAGATATTACGGAGACAGAGGACGGCATGGTCATCCAAGGCGGCCGGCCCCTTCACGGTGCGGAGATTGACAGCCATCTGGACCACCGCATCGCCATGACCTTTGCGGTAGCGGCTCTTACGGCCGATGGAGTGACAAAAATAAAAGATGCCGACTGTGTCCGTATCTCTTATCCCGGTTTCTATCAGGATCTTTCCCGGCTTCAGGAGGGGTAATCCCCTCCTGACCAGTCCGGTCACTCCTGATCTTCTTTCCAGCGGCGGATTTCTTCCAGCCGCTTTTTTGTTTGCTTCTCCTGCCCCTCCTCTGTGGGACGGTAATAGGTCCTCCCTGCCAGAGAATCCGGAAGACACTGCATCCGGGCCATCTTTTCCTTCGTGTCATGGGCGTACACATAGCCCTCCCCATAGTGAAGTTCCTTCATCAATCCCGTGGGGGCGTTGCGGATGTTCAGGGGAACCGGCTCCGCCAGCATGTTCTGAGCGTCCTTCTTTGCTTCCTCGTAGGCCACATAAGCAGCATTGGACTTGGGGGCCATGGACAGATAGATCACCGCATGGCTTAAATTCACGTTGCACTCCGGCATCCCCAGAAAATGGCAGGCCTGATACGCCGCCACCGCCAGAGGCAGGGCCTGACTGTCCGCCATGGCCACATCCTCACTGGCAAAGCGGATCAGACGCCGTGCAATATACAGCGGTTCCTCCCCCGCTTCCAGCATTCTGGCCAGCCAGTAAACCGCCGCATCCGGGTCCGAGTTGCGCATGGATTTGTGGAGAGCGGAGATCAGGTTGTAGTGCTCCTCCCCCTTCTTGTCGTAGAGAAGGCTCTTCTTGCCCAGGCATCGTTCCAGGATCTCTTTGGTCACAACGGTTTTCTCTCCGTCCATCTGCCCGTTGGTCACCGCCATCTCCAAAAGGTTGAACCCTCTCCTGGCGTCCCCGTCCGCGAACTGTGCGATCATCTCCAGCATCTCATCGGTAATCTCCACCTTCAGATAGCCCAAACCTTCAGGGCTTTTCAGGGCCCGTTTTAAAAGCTGGCAGATGTCCTCCGCCGAAAGGCGCTCCAGCACAAAGACCCGGCACCGGGACAAAAGAGCGTTGTTGATTTCAAAGGAAGGATTTTCCGTAGTCGCGCCGATGAGAATAATGCTTCCCTTCTCCACATAGGGGAGAAAGGCATCCTGCTGGGCCTTGTTGAAGCGGTGGATCTCATCCACAAAAACAACCGTCTTTTCTCCCATCCGGCGGCTGTTCTCCGCCTGGGTCATGACCTCTTTGATCTCCTTGATTCCGCTGGTAACGGCGCTGAAATTGATAAAACGGGCATGGGTCCTGCCGGCAATGATCCCCGCCAGGGTGGTCTTGCCCACCCCAGGCGGTCCCCAGAAAATCATAGATGGAATCCGGTCCTCCTCGATCATGCGGCGCAGGATCCCATGTTCTCCCAAAAGCTGTTTCTGCCCGGCAAAATCCTCCAGCCGCTCCGGCCTCATGCGGCTGGCCAGGGGCTTGTACACGTCCCTTACGTCAAATAGCGAAAGCTGCTGTTCCATGTCTGCCTCCCGTCAAACAAGCTCTATCCCAGGGCCACATCCAGAATCATCATGCATACAAAGCCCACCGCGAATCCTATGGTTCCAATATTCGAGTGATCTCCCTCCGCCGATTCCGGAATCAGCTCCTCCACCACCACATAGACCATGGCTCCTGCGGCAAAAGCCAGCAGGTAAGGAAGGGCTGGTCCCAGAAATCCGGACAGAAGGAGCATGGCGGCTCCTCCGATGGGTTCCACAATCCCGGAAAGCAGTCCGTAGAGGAACGCTTTCCCCCTGCCGGATGTCTCCTTTAAAGGAAGAGAAATGATCGCTCCTTCCGGGAAGTTCTGAATGGCAATCCCAAGAGACAGGGCCAATGCTCCCGCTGCCGCAATCTCGCCGCTCTCTGTCAGAAGCCCTGCCAGCGTCACGCCTACTGCCATTCCCTCCGGAATATTGTGAAGAGTGACCGCCAGCACCAGCATCGTGCTCTTTTTCAGGCTCTTGTTCGGTCCCTCCGGCTGGTCGGAATCCAGATGAAGATGAGGGATCACCCGGTCCAGAATCAGGAGAAAGGCGATTCCAAAAAGGAATCCCGCCGCAGCCGGCAGAAATGCCAGCCGTCCCATCTCTTCGCTCATATCCATAGCCGGGATCAAAAGGGACCACACGGAAGCTGCAATCATCACCCCTGAGGCAAATCCCAGAAGCGCTTTTTGAACCAGGGGCCGGATTGCATTTTTCAGGAAAAATACGCATCCCGCCCCGGCAGTCGTTCCGATGAAGGGAATCATCAGACCTAAAATAATCTGCTCCATGCCGCCTCCCTAGATGTCGTATCCGCGCAGAACCAGGTAATCCTTGATCAGGCGGATCATCTGGTCATAGTCGATGCGGCTTGCGTTGATGGGAAGGTCATAGCTCTCCATATCCATCCACTCTCTCCCGGTAAAATACCGGTGATACTCCGTCCGCTCCTTATCGATGCGCTTCATCCGGCGCAGAGCTTCCTTCTCATCCACCTGGTCCACCTCGATTACGCGGCGGATTCTGGTCACGGTATCGGCATACACGAAGATGCGGATGACATCCTCCAGGCAGTCACTCAGCACATAGTTGCCGCAGCGCCCCAGAATGATGCAGTTTTCCTCCTTGGCCAGCTTGCGGATCACCTCCGACTGAAACCGGAACAGGTTTTCCGGCGATGTCAGTTTTTTCGAGCTGTCCCGATTGGGCTGGGACAGATCGGGCTTTAAGCTGGTCACAATGCGGTACAGAAGTTTATTGCCCGCCTTCTCGTCTGCCAGGCGAAAATACTGCTCCCCTATGGCACTGGTTTCCGAGGTCATCTTCAGGATCTCCTCATCGTAAAAGTGAATTCCCAGTTCCTCCGCCAGACGTTTTCCCGTAATCCGTCCTCCGCTTCCATACTGTCTTTCGATCGTAATTACAAAATGCTTTTTTCCCATGACTTTCTCTCCTTTCATCCAGCCTTACTTCACGTCAATCTGGCACATTCTCATGGTTTCCAGCGCCGCCTCATGACTGTGGGGCGTCACGCCGGCACAGCAGGTACTGTCCACCTGGATCAGGGTTTCCGGAAGTCTGGCTTTCAGCAGCAGCGCATTGGAAACCACACAGATATCCGTACACACTCCAACCAGTTCGATCTGGTCATATTCTCCCTCCGCCGCATAAGCTGCACATTCCTGGCTTCCAAACGTATGCTTTTCAAAGCGCTTTCCCTCAAATTTTTCCAGCTGCGGACAGAGCTTCCAGCCCTCCGTCCCCTTGATGCAGTGGGGGACCGGAAGCCTGCGTCCTTCCTGAGTCTCACTGTAATTTTCAAAGTGGGTATCCAGGGTGAAAACCACCTCGTCCCCCTGTCTCTTGTATTCCAAAACCTTGCGGACTACCG
>DWYS01000126.1 GCA_019118585.1 Candidatus Enterocloster faecavium
TGACATACGCTCACCCTCGCCTTACTATTAAAGAATGAATCCCAAACCGAACTTGAGGACCAGGTCCAGAACGGCAATCAGCGCCCCAAGAAAAACAGACGCAAGAACCACCGCAATGGTCTGCTTTGTAACGGTATGCCTGTCCGGAAAGACGATTTTCTTGTATTCCTTCTTCAGCCCCTTGAAAAAGCTGGGCTTTTTCTCCTTCTTAGCCTTTTTGGCCTTGTCGGTATGATCAGCCTTGGCCGCTTTCTCTGTGGTCTGTGCAGTGTTTACTGCCGTTTCTCCCATAACTTTCACGTCCTTTACTGAACCGGATTACTTCGTTTCTTTGTGCAGCGTGTGTCTCTTGCAGAATCTGCAGTACTTCTTGGTTTCCATGCGGTCAGGATGAGTTTTCTTATCCTTCGTCATGTTGTAATTGCGTTGCTTGCACTCCGTGCATGCCAGTGTAATTTTTGTGCGCACGACTTCCACCTCCACTTATATTATCGTAGTTCGCATTTTTGCCCGGGGACTAATTTTGAGCATAAAAAAAAGACCCTAGGCTCTTCCATTCGCCCGTATATTTTATCACGCCGTGAGGATTCTGTCAATATATATGACGATTTTCCTTATGTTTTTTACAGCAGCCCAGTCCATCGCCTGAGCTGCTGCAGCTTTTCTCTTATCTGCACTCCAGGATCAAGACCTGGAGGGGCTCCAGATCAATTTTCCCGTTTTCACAGGAAAATGTCTCTCCATTGCTGAGCAAAAGCCTGACGCTGCGGTTTTCCAGCTCCTTCAGGGAAACCCTGGCCGCCTCCTGCCGGAAATTTCCCAGAACCAGCAGGTCACAGTCAGTCCCCCTTCGGAAATAGGCCATAATATCCTTTTCATCCTCCAGGACCGGCTCTGTTCTTCCATAAACCGCCGCTTCTTCAAGCCTTGCATCCTTGCGCAGGCGGATCAGTTCCTTATAGAAGGCCAGAACACTGTCACCTCTCCCCTCCTGCTCTGCCGCATTGATGTGTACGTAGTTGGGATTTACCTTCAGCCAGGGCGTTCCCGTGGTAAAGCCCGCCTGGCTTTCCCCCGTCCACTGGAAAGGTGTCCTGGTGTTGTCCCTGCTGTAATGGTTGACCGCCCTCAGGCTCTCCTCCGGGGAAAGTCCTGCCTCCACAGCCACCCGGTACTCCTCCAGGGTGCTGACATCGTCCACCTCATCGATGGACTGAAATACCGTGTTCTCCATCCCCAGCTCCTGCCCCTGGTAAATAAACGGAATGCCTTTCAGCATAAAATACAGGGCTGCCAGCAGCTTTTTGCCTTTTTCATTTCTGGCATACTCCGGAAGATAGTGGCTCACCCCTCTGGGCTCATCGTGGTTTTCAATAATGTTGGAGTAGAAGCCCACGCCTTCCGCCTTTTTCTGGCTGGAAAAGCAGCACCGCTTGTAATCCTCCGGTTCCGGAACCTTGCAGTCATACCAGCCCCTGATGGTTTTTCCCAGCTCCATCTGGGAGAAATCGAAGATGGAGGAGAAGTATCCATTTTCTCCCATAAAAGGTTTCAGCAAGGAATCCTTCATATTAAATACCTCTCCCACGCTGAAGGAATCATGGGGCTTAAAGGTGCGCTCCCGCATCTCCTCCAGAAATTCTCCGATGCCCTCCGCATGGTCCAGCACGATCCCCATATCACAGAGCCCGTCTGCACGGTCCGCAGGATAGCTTACAAGAGGCTGAGGCTTCTTAATATTGATGATGGCGTCTACCCTGAATCCGTCCAGCCCTTTATCCAGCCACCAGTTCATCATCCGGTAGATTTCTTCCCGAAGCTCCGGATTCTCCCAGTTTAAGTCCGGCTGTTTTTTGTGGAACAGATGAAGGTAATACCAGTCCGTATCCCCCACCCGCTCCCAGGCAGGGCCTCCGAAGTAGGAACGCCAGTTGGTGGGAAGACTTCCGTCCTCGGATTTTCTCATATAGAAGTACTTGCCATAAGGTCCCTCCGGGTCCCGGCATGCCTTCTGAAACCAGATATGCTCATCGGAACAGTGATTGACCACCAGATCCATCAGCACATGCATATTCCTGGCCTTGGCCTCCTTGAGCAGCCTGTCCATATCCTCCATCGTGCCAAAGCGCGGGTCAATCTTCTGATAATCCGCAATATCATAGCCCTGGTCCGCCAGAGGCGATACATAGACCGGAGAGATCCACAGGATATCCACTCCAAGCTCTTTTAAATAATCCAGCTTCGAGGTAATGCCCGGAAGGTCGCCGATCCCGTCTCCGTTGGAGTCACAGAAACTTTTGGGATAAATTTGATAGGCAATCTTATTATGCCACCATTTCTTTTCCATCATACATGGGTTCCTTTCTTATTGTTCACTCTTTCTTCATCTGATGCCGGAAGGAAACTACCGCTCTCCTCCGATGCAGACAGCCGCAAAATAGACTCGTTTAACGCCTGCAGCCTTCAATACCCTGGTGCATGCCTCTATGGTGCTGCCTGTGGTGTAGATATCATCCGTCAGGATCACCGCTTCCGGAATGTCTCCGGCCCTGCGCCGTTTTTCCGGCACGGAAAATGCCTGCTGCAGATTGGCAAGACGCTGGGCGGGGCCCAAATCCTTCTGGCGGGCCGTCTTTTTCTCCCGGACCAGAAGCTCATCATCCACCGAAAGCCCCAGAAGCTCGCCCAGGCGCCAGGCCAGTTCCGCCGCCTGGTTAAACCCTCTCTCCCGCAGTCTGGAGGGATGGACCGGAACGGGAACCAGCACCTGCGCCTTCATCCTCGTCAGAGCCGGTCCCAGACGCTGTGCCATCGCCTTGGCATAAAAATCCAGATACTCCCGGCGGCCGCTGTACTTGATCCGTGCCATGGAACGGCTGGCCGCTTCGTTGTAATTGAAAAGGGCCGCTCCCCATTCAAAGGACCTTGGATGGCGGGAACAGTCCTGGCAGTATTCCCTGTCTTCTGCCGCAATCTCCTTGCCGCACTTTAAGCAGCTGGGCGGGCGCACCGGGGAAAGCTTCTGTTCGCAGTCCGGACAGATCAGCCGCCCTCCCGGAGCCACGATCTTCTCGCAGACCGGGCATCGGCGCGGAAAAAGAAGCCCCAGAATGGCATCTGCGGCCCGTCCGTCAGGGCCATAGTACGAGATAAGACGTTTCTTCAATTCTCCTGTCCTTTCCGGCTCTCTGCCGCCTCATAAATCTCCTCGATCCGTTCTTTTAAACCGCTGTAGCGCTTCTGCTCCACGCAGTTGGCTGCCATGGAGGAAAAGACCTCCGGCAGGCCCACCAGACAGACGCAGGACCTGGCTCTGGTCACTGCGGTATACAAAAGGTTCCTGGTCATCAGCATCCGGGGGCCGCTGTACATAGGAATAACCGCCGCCGGGTATTCGCTTCCCTGGGACTTGTGAATGGTGATGGCGTAGGCCAACTCCAGCTCTTCCAGCTGCTTAAAGCTGTACTCCACCCGGCGCTTTTCGTCAAATTCCACCGTCAGGGTTTCCCCGTACTCATTGATTTCCCGGATGATCCCCATATCTCCGTTGAATACGCCGCTTCCCTGCTCCACCGGGATGCCGTAATCATTGCAGATCTCCCATTCCATCTGATAGTTGTTTTTAATCTGCATCACCTTATCCCCTGTCCGGTAAATGACACCGCCGTACTCCTTCTGCGCCTTGTCCGGCGAAGGGGGATTTAAGTAATTCTGAAAAATCTGGTTCAGCCGCTCTACCCCCAATGCGCCTTTGCGCATGGGAGTCATAACCTGGATATCAAAGGGGTCCGCGTGAACATATCCGGGAAGCTTCTTCTGAACCAGGGTGATCATGGCGGAGATGATCTGGTCCGGGTTCTCCCTCCGGATAAAGAGAAAGTCCAGGCTGCGCTTTCCCAGATCCACCGGCAGGCCGTCGTTGATCCGGTGAGCATTGACAATGATATCGCTTTTGGCCGCCTGGCGGAAAATCCGCGTCAGCTTCACTACGTTGAAACATCCGGAATCGATCAGATCCCGGAGCACATTGCCTGGTCCCACGCTTGGCAGCTGGTCCACATCTCCCACCAGGATCAGCCGGGTTCCCACACTGACCGCCCGCAGCAGGGCGTGCATCAGATGTATATCCACCATGGACATCTCATCGATGATCACCACATCCGCGTCCAGGGGATTCTCCTCATTGCGGTCAAAATGCATCCCCAGGGGACGTCCGTCCCTGGACTCCATTCCGGACACATCGTTTCCGGCCGGGGAAATGGAAGGCACCAGCTCCAGAAGGCGGTGGATGGTTCTTGCCTCCCGCCCTGTGGCCTCGGTCATCCGCTTGGCCGCCCGCCCCGTGGGAGCTGCCAGCAGCACTTCCATCTCCTCCATCTCGAAATAGCGGATCATGGCTGTAATGGTAGTGGTTTTTCCTGTTCCAGGGCCGCCGGTCAGGATCAGCAGTCCGCTGTTTACCGCTTCCTCCACTGCCTGCTCCTGAAGCTCGTCCAGCTCAATCTGTTCCATCCGGCGTACCTGCTGCAGACGGCTGCGGATTTCCTCCCGCGGTGTATTTCCCCGGATGTTCAGGTCGTGGAGCATACGCGCGGTATTCAGCTCAAGGTAATAATACTGAGCCCCGTAAACCTGCCGCTCCCCGGGGCCTCCTTTTACCACCAGGCGTTTTTCCATCTGAAGGTCCATCAGATATTTGTCCATGTCATCCGTATGTACCTTCAGCAGCTCCCCCGCCTCATCCTTCAGCTCCTCAAGGGGCAGGTAGGTGTGTCCGTTGGATGCTGCTGAAAGAAGGGTATAAAAAATCCCGGCCTTCATCCGGTAATCGCTGTCTGTGAGTATTCCCACCTTCTGGGCAATCTCATCGGCCATCTTAAAGCCCACGCCCTGGATATCATCCGCCAGGCGGTAAGGATTTTCCCGGATAATGCCGTAGAGGGAAGGACCGTATTTCTGATAGATCTTCACCGCCAGATTGACGGAAATTCCGTATTCCTGAAGAAACATCATGGCCTGGCGCATGCCGCGCTTTTCCTCCATCTGCTCCCCGATGGCCATGGCCATCCGTTCGCTGATGCCCTTGATCTCCGACAGCCGCTCCGGCTCCTCTTCCATCACTCTCAGGGTATCCGCCTTAAAATGGCGGACAATTCTGGAAGCCAAAGCGGCCCCGACGCCTTTGATGGCGCCGGAGCCCAAATACCGCTCCACCGTAGTTAAATCTTCGGGAGCCTTCATCTCATATTCTTCTACCTGGAGCTGTTCCCCATAAACCGGGTGCTCCGTCAAACGGCCGGTGGCGCGGATCATGTCTCCTTCACTGACATAGGCGAAGGTGCCCACCATCACCACCTCATCGCCGTCCTCATTGTCCGAAACAGCTAAAACTGTATAGCCGTTTTCCTCATTGCGGAACTTAATCCGCTCAATGATTCCTGTAATGGTCGCCATTTCATTAATAATCGTCCTTGTCTCCGCCTTCCAGAGAACGGCTCATACCATGAGCAAACTCGATAAACTTACCGGTTCCGATGGCCACCGCTGTCAGCGGGTCCTCCGCGATCATGGTGCTGATGCCTGTCTTCTCCTCAATCAGCGCATCCAGTCCGCTGAGAAGAGAACCGCCTCCGGTCATCACAATGCCCCGGTCAAAAATGTCGGCTGCCAGTTCCGGCGGAGTCCGCTCCAGCACATTATGAACCGCATCCACGATCTGCATGGCCGGTTCTCTCAGTGCCTCCAGAGTCTCATCGGAAGTAACCACAATGGTCTTGGGAAGCCCCGTTACCAGGTTTCTTCCTCTTACCTCCATGGTAAGCACCTCCGGTCTGCGGTAGGCAGCCCCTACGTTAATCTTAATCTCCTCAGCAGTACGCTCACCGATGAGCAGATTGTGCTTCTTTCTCATATAGCGCACCAGGGCCTCATCGAAGTCATCACCGGCCACCTTGATGGAGGTGCTGACTACCGGACCTCCCAGGGAAATCACTGCAATATCCGCCGTACCGCCGCCGATATCTACAATCATGTTTCCGCAGGCCTTGCCGATATCGATGCCGGCTCCGATGGCCGCAGCCACAGGCTCCTCGATGATCGCCACCTCTCTGGCTCCTGCCTGATAGGTAGCATCCTCCACAGCCTTCTTCTCCACCTCTGTGGCTCCGCTGGGAATACATACACTGATCCTGGGCTTGCGCAGAGTCCGCTTGCCCACCGCTTTATTGATGAAATACTTTAACATCTTCTCGGTAATGGTATAATCCGAGATTACGCCCTGCCGTAAGGGGCGCACCGCGACGATATTTCCGGGGGTACGTCCAATCATCAGACGGGCTTCCTCGCCGAACGTAATAATCTTATTGGTGTCCCGGTCAATGGCTACAACGGACGGTTCCTTTAATACAACGCCCTTGCCCTTGATGTAAACCAGGATACTGGCCGTACCCAGGTCAATTCCTATATCATTGGACATCATTGAAAACATATGGTCTATTTCCTCCTTGCCATAACTGCTCTGGCTTGTCCTTCTGCATTGCTTCTATTATATACAATATTGTAAAGTTTTCAAAGGGTTTTTTTCTTTTTTATATTCTTTATTCTTTTTTCATGATGTAGACATACTTTTGTCACAATTATTTTCTATTATAATAACTGTTCACCGAGAGGTGAGCAAGGCCTTTGTTTCAAGTGATACTTGAAATCACAAAGCTTTTTCATACTCATACCGGACGGAGAAATCCGTCCGGCCCCCCTATTAGCTACCCCTTATTT
>DWYS01000127.1 GCA_019118585.1 Candidatus Enterocloster faecavium
GCACTGCTCATGAGAATGGTATTGCCGTACTGCTCCACCACCTGGCGGACGCAGGACTTTGCCAGCTCATCCCGCTCCTCATCGGTAAGGGTCCTCCAGTCCCGTTCCTCCTCCTTCACCTTCCGGAAGCACAGATCGATGGACTGATGGAACAGATTTCCCACATCCACCGCCTCCAGGCGGTACTCCTGGCGCTCCAGAAGTTCCAGCCCGTAGCGCAGGAAATGGGCGTAGGCGCAGGAGGCGTACTGTTCCATCCGGGTCACGCTTCCCTGGAGGATGGGACCATAGAGTGCCTTGGCGGCGGCCTTTCCGATGCCTTTTTCCTGATAGGAGTAAAAGGCGCCATCCACCAGCCTCTCCAGGCTCTTCCTCTCCTCTCCATGGTCCAGAAAGAACCGGCACAGCTCCAAAAAGTCCGGCTCCCCCTTCCATTCTTCCTCCTTCTCCCGGCTGTCCCGGTAACGGCCCAGCCCCTGAATCAGCATTTGTTTGCCGTCCTGGAGGGTATAGACCATACCAGTCTCCTCCTGGCCGGACAGAATCTTTAAGTCCGGAAAAAGCTTGCGCACCTCCCCGATCAGAATGGAGGGCCGCATGGCCTTTCCGTCGGCCCCCGCGGCGCCATAGGAGAGATAGAGGCGGCGGGATGGCTTGGTCAGCATCAGGTACAGGTAAAATTTCTGCATGCAGCTCTCCTCTCTGGCCGTGGGCGCCAGCTCCATGCGGTGAAGGCGGAAGAACTCCCGGTCCCGGTCTGTTAAGAGACTTCCTCCATTCTTTTTCTGGGGAACAATCTGGTCGTTGACCCCTACGAAGAACAGGGCCTTCACCCCATCCAGACGGCTCCGGGTAATGTCTCCCACCGTCACCTGGTCGATGGTGGCCGGGATGGTTCCCACCTGTATCTCCTCAAAGCCCGCATCCAGGATCTGGCCATAGGTTTTCCGGTCCGTTTTCTCATCCCCCAGAAGGCCGGTGAGACGCTCCAGAAGCTCCAGCACCAGGCCGTAAACCTGGCCGTACTCCCTGGAAAGGTTCTCGTCCCCGAACTGTCCTCTTTCCGAAAAATAGGTCTGGTATTCCTCCAGCTTTTCCTGCAGCTCCATTTCCTCCAGGAAGCGTTTCAGCCCCTGAGTCATGGAGGCGATGGTAGCCTCCGGGGCGGACATCACTTCCCGCAGGGGAGCCAACGGTTTCAATACCCACATGCGGAAACGGTTCAGCTCGTTAAGATTCAGATCCTCCGCCCCGTAAAAAGTCCGCTCCCATGTTTCATTCCACCGCTTCCAGCCGTTGATCCCCAGAGCCCGGACGTAATTTTCCAGCCTCCAGACCTCCTCTTCGGCCTGAGCGCGCCCATATCCTTCCTCCGGAACAGGCTCCCGGTCAAAGACCAGGCCGGTTTTCAGATACCGGAATACATTTTCGTAGGAAAAATCCCGTGCAAGCTCCACCGCCGCACGGATCAGCTCCACCATGGGATTTTCCAGGATGCTCTTTTTCTGGTCCATAAAGTATGGAATCCCTGCCTGCTCCAGCCGTCTGGCTGCAATCCGGCCGTAGGAAGCCAAATCTCCGGTCACAATGGCTATGTCCCGGTACCGCATGCCCTGGTGGCGCACCAGATCCTCCATAGTCCCCAGAACCCATTCCATCTCCTGGTCCGGGTCCTTTCCGCAGAAGATTTCCACCTCCTCCGGCTGCCCCTTCCACCGTTTTCTGCCGTAGCGGTAAAGGTTGGCTTCCAGAAAATCCAGGGACGGGCTTTCCTGAAACCTGGGGCCGGGATTAGCCTGGATGATTATGTCCTGCTTTTTGGGAACCTTCTCCTCCTCTGCCATTTCCCGGATGCGGCAGACGGTATGCTTGCTCATGTAAAACAGGTTCTGAATCCCGCTCTCCCGGTAGGGGTCGGCCGCCGGGTCCACGGTTACGGCACAGACCACATCCCTGGCGCAGGTTAAAAACAGCCGGATCAGACGGTACTGCACCGGCGTAAATCCGGTATATCCGTCCAGGAAAATGACGCTGCGGCGGATCCTCTTCGATTTTGGCAGTTCCCGGCAGAGAATATCCAGGATTTCCTCTGCAGTGATATAGTGGTCCCGGATGTACTCCTGAAACTGCCGGAAAATAATTTCCAAATCTTTCAGCTTCTGGGCCAGGAGGGCATTGTCCGTCTGCTCTCCCAGTTCCTTTAATTCCTCCGGCCCAACGCCGTACTGGTAGAGTTCCGACAGCTGGGATTTCATCTGATTGATAAATCCCGGCTGACCCAAATGGCCGCCGTAAAGGCCCAGGTCCTTTTTGCAGGGGCCCATCACCCGGCGCAGAACCATGGATTTTCCCATATCGTCCAGCACCGCCGGAAGATGCACGTTCAGCTCGTCAAACACCCGGTAAGCCAGGCGCTTAAAGCTGACCACATCAATATTCATCATGCCGTGTTTGGGATGAAGCCGGATCATCTCCCTCTGGGCCTGCATGGTAAACTGCTCCGGCACAATGACCAGATAGCTGAAATCAGGCTCCTGTATGGAGCGGCGGATTGCCTCCTCATAAAGATAGCGGGTTTTGCCCGCTCCTGCTTTTCCAAGTATAAACTGCAGCGCCATGTGTTCTCTCTCCTGTCGTGCTTAATGGTTCCATTATAATGAATTTTCGTTTTCTTGTCACCAGGTCCGGAAATTCTTTTGGAGAATGGCAGAAAACGCGCCGGACAGAAAAAGGACCGGGTCCGTGACGTTTGCCGTCAGAGCCCGGTCTCCCATTACGCGATCCCCAGCACCGCCCACTCATAGGTATCCATGGCCTGGACCAGGGCAAGGTCCGCGGCCCGGTAATCGGCTTCTGCCTGGATGGCTGCCATCTCCGCGGACAGGTAGTCCGTCTGGCTCATCATTCCAAGGGAATATCTGGTATCTGCCAGATTTTTCTCCTGCCGCGCTTTCTCGTAAGCGGTTTTCTCCGCTTCCAGCTCCTGTTTCTTCCGGAGGATATCGCTGTAGAGGCTCTCCATCTGAATCCGCAGCTTTTCCTCTCCCTCTGCCACATTCCGCTTTTTATTGTTGACTCCGGAGGTGGAGCCGCCGCTGGAGGTATGGCGCTCGCTCATCAGCGTATTGTTGTTTCCAATGGCTTTCTGAGTGTCCTCCTCCAAATCGTAGCCCTCGATCCTGGAAGTGTCGGCAGAGGGAATCCGGGCGATAGTCAGGCTTCCGTCCGTTTCCCGCCCAACCATCAGACAGAGACTGCGGTATACCTCATCCTGGCTCTCCTGAATGGTCTCCAGAGAGGAACGGCCGTCTAACAGCTGCTCATTGGCGGAGAGCACATCCGCCTGGGTGGCCATACCGGCCTGATATCTGGTCTGAACCAGCTCATACTGTTTTTCGTAGAGCTGGCACATCTTCTCCATGGTTTCCCGCTCCAGCTCCATCGTATCATAGGAAATCATCAGCGCCTGGGCTGCCACCGTCATCTGGCGCTCCATCTGGCGCAGGCTGCTGGTGGAAGAATTTTCCTGCATGCGCTCGTACATGTCCTGGTAGCTGGCGGCCGCTGATTTGTAGATCGCTTCCTCGGAGGCATAATAGGCGTAATCTTCCATATCGTTGTCGTCCTTCGCCTCCTCCTTATCCGTGGAAACGGAAAACTGCCCTCTCTTCAGCTGCGCTCTGGCCTCCGCATATTTCTCAAGGGTATCGTTATAGCTGGCCAGAGCCTGCTCCATGGCAGGATTGTAAAGGCGAATCATGTCCTGAAGCTCTCCGTACTCCAGCACATTGTCCTGGAGGGAGGCCGCAGCTTCTTCTGCCGTCTCAGCCAGCGCGCAGCCAGGGAACGCCATGGAAAGCAGCAGGGCAAACACCGTCTGCCGCCAAAAATACCCTCTTCTGAAGATTCCCCTGCATCTGTTTTGAAACGCAAATGCCAATTTTCCTTCACCTCCTACTCCGCAGCCGCCAGTCCCGCCACGGCCCACTCATAATTTTCCATAGCGGTCAGCAGCTCCAGCCCGGCAGACTGAGCACTGAGCTGGCTGTTGTCCCTGGCGTTTACCTGTTCATCATAGGCGGCCTGGGTCATCATTCCCGCTGAAAGCCGGAGTGCAGCCACCCTGGTGTTCTCCTCCTCCAGGGCCGCCGCTGCCTGCGCCTGCTCATATGCGGTTTTCGCAGTGAGGACCGACTGGTAAGCGCTGGAAAGGGAAGCGCCGATTTGCCGTTCATTGTTGGCAATAGCCGCCCGGAGGCTTTCCTTTGTAGTCTGGTTCCTGGCATTCTCCAGCTTCCGCTTATTAATCTGCAGCGTATAGTTATTGGCGATGGCTGTCTCCAGGTCCTGGTCTGGATTCATCCCTTCAATCCGGCTAAGGTCGATTTCGGGTACTGCTCCAATCACCGGATGGTCGTCATGTTTCCAGCCCAGGAGCACGATCAGGGACTCTCTGGTTTCCTCGATGGTGTTTTCCAACTGGCTGATCTGATTTTGGGCCGTCTGCACTGCTTCCTGAGCCGCAAGCATATCCAGCTGGGTCGCCGTTCCCGCCGCCAGCTTTGTCCGGGTCAGTTCATACTCATTCCCCGCATTGGCAAGTTCCGCCTGCTGCTGTTCCTGCTCCAGCAGCTGCTGATAGTAGGAAATCATATAGGACTGAGCCGTCACCACCAGGCTTTTTTCTGCCTGCTCATAGGTCAGCTGATAGATCTTGCTGTCCTCCAGTGTCTCGTCCGCCTGTTTCATCATGCTGTCCCCCTGAATTTCCAGGTTTAAATCGTTCATCATGGAGCCGGCATCGTCGTCTCCGGAAATATCGCTGTAAAAATCCTGGGCCAGATCGTAGTAGGCCGAGGAAACCTCCGCATTGGTATCGCCGTAATCCTCCCGGAATTTCCGGTACTCGTAGGCATTGTTCTGCACCGTGGCGTTATATTCGTGGATCAGATCTGCCAGCTCGCCGTATTCAATCGTGTCATCCCGAAGGGCGGCCCACTCCTCTTCTGTTCTTGAAAATTCCGGACTGGCGGCCTGGGCCGTCAGGGGGAAAATTCCCCCCGCAGCCATCGCCGCAGCCAGGCTCAAAACCGCCCTGCCTCTATTCCATATCATTTGTTTCATCCTGGTCTTCACTTCCTTTCCTGCAGACTATTCGTTGCAGCAATCCCTTCCGCTTATTTTTGCTCCTCTCAAGCTTTCGCGCCGCCTTTTCTTTCTTCTTCTGGAGTTTCTCATCATCCGATTTAAAACTCATCATCTTGTAGTACACCGGCAGCAGAAGAAGGGCCAGAATCGTGGAAGCCGTCAGACCGCCGATATTCACCAGCGCCAGCCCCTGGGTCATGGAGCCGGAATTGCCCCAGGCGAGGGCCATGGGGATCATGGACAGAATCGTGGTGGAGGTGGTCATAAAAATGGGTTTCATGCGGGTAGCTCCTGCTTCCACCAAAGCCGTGTCCAAATCCATCTCCTCCCGGTACTGATTTACCGTTTCCACATAGAGGATACCGGAGTTTACTACCGTGCCGATCAGCATCAGAAATCCCACCAGGGACATCATGCTGATGGCGCTGTCCGCCAGATACAGAAGTCCAAAGGAGCCAATCAGGCTGAAGGGGATGGTAGTCATAACCATCAGGGAAAATTTCGGGGATTCAAATTGAGCGGCCATTACTACGAAGATCAGGAATACGGCCGTTCCAATGGCCCCGAAGAGGGCGGAAAATTCCTCATTCCTGGACTGGTCCATGGAATTGACGCCGATGGAAACCGTGCTGGTAAGGTTTGGCTCCACCACCTCCCCCCGAATCTGCCCTTCCGTCGCCTCAGTAGCGGTCTCGGTGTACTCGGCGGTAATGGTGACCAGATACTCCTTATCCTCGCGTGAGATATCAGCCGGACTGTCCACAAATTGGATGTCCGCCAAATCCGTCAGGGCCACAGCGCTGCCGTTTGAGGTGGTCAGGACCGCTCCTTCGATCTGGTCTAAGGACTGATACTCATCATCCGCATATTCTACCCGGACGGTAATATCCTCCCCGTTCACCTTAATCTCCGTAGATTCCACACCGCTTACCATCTGGTAGACGGCACCGCCAATCTGGCTGGCTGTGAAACCGGCAGCTTTGGCCTTCAGCGCATCCACCCGGACCTCCACTACCGGGGAGGCATTTTCCGCATCGGAGTGGACCTCCGCCACATCCTCCCGCTCTTTCAGCTCGCTGACGATGCGGTCCGACACCTCTTTTACCTCATCGTAGTCTGTTCCCTTTAAAATCACCTCATAACTCTCTCCGAAGGAAGTCATCATGCTCATGGAGCCGCTGGTTGTAACGGTAATATCGCAGTTCCGGATCCTGGACAGTTCCTTCTGCCAGGCCTCTGCCACATCCGCAGTCTCCATGTCCCGGTCATCCTTTAACTGGGCGTTGATGGAAGCCGAGGCAGAAGAGCCTCTTCCCCCTCCGTAAGATGTCATATAGGATTCCAGATTGGAGTCCTCCGCAATCACCGCCTCAATCTCCCTTAAAATGGAATCCACATGCTCCGTCATCAAACCAGGGCGGAATTCCACGCTGACGGTCACCTCTCCCTGGTCGTCAGCCGCCATCAGCTCTACATCCAGTTTTGTGGCAATAAACAGGGAAAATGCCAGCAGTCCGATGGAAATGCCCAAAACCATCCTGCCTTTTGGCAGAAGTTTCCGAATCCAGACCCGGTATCGGTCCTGAAGGTGTTTCACCGGCCCTGACAAGGGAGCCGTCTTCTTCTCCACCGGTTTGTACATCATGTAGCATAGAGGCACCACTGTCAGGGCGGAGATGTAGGAGGCGGAAAGGCAGAACACGATGGTAAAGCCCAGGGGTTTAAACATCTGCCCCGTCATGCCTTCCAAAAAGGCCAGCGGCAGGAACACCACGCAGGTAGTCACGGTGCCTCCCAGAATGGAGGCATTTACCAGGTCCGTTCCCTTTAAGGCGTCCTGCATATATTCTATGAACCCCTTTCGGCCCACCGATTCCTCCGTACACCTAAAGCAGCTCTCCAGCACCACGATGGAGTTGTCCACCATCATGCCAACTCCCAGGGTCAGGGCGCTCAGGGTAATGACGTTTAAAGTAAGCCCCATAAGGTTCATCAGGATCAGGGCGGATAAAATCGATACCGGAATGGAGCTTCCTACGATCAGGGAGGCTTTCAGGTCCCCGAAGAACAGCCAGATGATCACCATGGAGATGCCGATGGCCATAACAATCGTCTCTGCCACAGAGGACAAAGATTCGATGATGGAATCCGCCCCGTCATCGGTGATCACGATTTCCAGATCCTGGTCCGCAGCCGTAAGACTTGCAATGGTGTCCTTCACCGCATTGGACAGATCCACCGTGGAGGAGCTCTGCTGCTTGGTAATGGACAGGGAGATGGTATCCTCCCCATTGTACCGGGCGATGCTGTCGCTGTCCTCATAGGTGGTATAAACATTTGCCACATCCTCCAGATAAACGGTGCTGCCGTCCGGCGTGGTCAGAGGAATCTCTTTTAACAGTTCCACCGTATCGTAGTCCAGCCGGGTGGACACGGACAGCTCCTGGCTTCCTGACCGGATGTCTCCTGCCGGATAGGACAGATTGGCATCCCTAATATCTTCTGAAATGGAGGACATGGACAGTTGGTACTGCTTAACCTTCTCCTGGACCAGCTCGATCTTCACATACTGCTCCGAACCGCCCCGGACCGTAACCTCAGCCGCATCGGATATTTTCTCAAACTCCGGAGCGATTTCATTGTTCACATAGGAATAAAGGTCTTCCTCCTGGCTGTTGTTCACCGACAGGGTGATGTCCGCCTGAGCGTCCATGCTCATCTCTACAATCACCGGCTCATCGGCATCCTCCGGAAGCTGGGCAGCAATCAGGTCGATCTGCTTTTTTAAGTCATCGTAGGCCTCATCAATATCGGTGCCATATTCGTACTCCAGCATGACCATGGAACTGCCCTCACTGGAAGTGGAGGTGATGGATTTCAATCCGCTCAAAGACGCTGCCTGGTCCTCAATCTCCGTCGTGATCAGCTCGTTTACGTCCTCAGGGCTGGCGCCGGAATATGTGGTCATAATCATCAGCATGGGCATATCCATGTCCGGACTCAGCTCAAGGGTAGAACTGGCAACGGAAGAGTATCCAAAATAAATCAGGCACAGGATTGCCATAATGGTGGTAATGGGACGCTTCAAAACATATTTCGTAAGTGCGATCATGGTCTGTCCCTCCTATTGCTCTGCCGCTTCACCGGAGTCTGGATCAGACGGCTCCTCCGCCAGCTCTACCTCCGCCCCGTCATACAGCTCTGAACTCCAGGTGACGATCACCCATTCATCCATCTCAAGACCGGATAAGATCTCGATCATGCTGTCATCATAGATCCCTGTTTCCACATCCCGCTCATAAACTTTGCCGTCCTCATAGACATAGACGTAGGGCTCACTGTTCGAATTATATACGCAGTCTACAGGAATCAGCATGGCGTTTTCCGTTTCCTGGGAGGTCACATACAGTTTAACCTGAGAGCCTGTCGGCAGCATCACATCCTGGCTGATGGACGCCTTCACCTGATACAGTCCCGTGGACTCATCGACCATTGTGCTGACCTCATAGATCGTGCCCTCGTAGATCTCCCCGTCTTTCTCCACCTGGATGGCATCCCCTTCCTCAATATACCCCCGGATACGTTCCGTTGCGGAAAAGGACACCACCCGGTTGCCGCTGCCTGAAATCACGCAGAGCAGGTCGCCTGCCGATACACTGTCATAGGCTTTTACATCGCACAGCTCCACCAGACCATCGATTGGAGCGGTAATCTGGCTGTATTCCAGCTGGGTTTCGTATGTATACTTGGCCTGGTCGTATTGGAGCTGTGCGTTCTCCGCATTATCCTGATACTGCTGGTATTCCTGAGCGGAAATTCCGCCTCCATTGTAGAGGATCTGCTGTCTGGACAGCTCGTTCTGTGCCTGGCGCAGGGCCAGGGCTGCCTCATCCATTGCGGATTTCGCTGTCTCCACCTGTTTGGTATCAATGGTGCAGAGGACCTGCCCCTGTGCAACGGTATCCCCCGCCTTGATCTGGACCTGAGTCACATCTCCTGAGGCCTTGGGATAGATATAAACCACATCCGATGGCTCGATGCTTCCTATTACGCTGGTCGTCAGGCGGATTTCCCCTGTCTGGGGCTGCTGGGCTTCCATCACCGGAAGCGATACGCCCGGAGCAAACTGCTCTCTGTGCAGGACTCTTGCCAGCACAACAGAAAGAAACGCCGCACCGGCCACCACTCCTATTACAATTTCTTTTTTCTTCATCTTGTCCTCCTCATGACTGGCGGCTGATACTGGCACGAATCTGCTCCAGCCTGCGCGCTGCCTCCTGAGCAAGGGAAAAACAGATCATGTCATTCTTGTTTTCAAAATAAAGGTACAGGCTTCCCCTGGATATCGATGCTTTTTTTGCGATCCGGCACATATTCAGTTTTTCAATGGGACTGTGCTCCATTTCCTCCCGAATCGCATCCGCGATCTTTTTTTTCTTCCTCTGGGACAACCGTTCAAATCGTTCCGTCGGCATATGGCTCTCCTTTCTTCCGGGCGGTCCATTCTTTGCGGAACCGCCGCCTGAAATTTACGTCCCATCTTATCATCCCTTCATAAACAGTTCTTTAATTCAGCATGAACGGAACATGAAATCACAAAATATTCATATTTCTCGTTTTGTATAATTCATCTTCCGTTCATGTTCCTGTTGTATAATGATTTTTATACGGAGAGACACAGGAGGTGAAGGATATGCGTATTTTAAAGCTGCTGATCGTAGAGGACGACCCCAAACTCTGCCAGCTCTACAGCATTGTACTGAACAAAGCCGGATATGAAACCGTCTGCGCCGACAACGGGCAGATGGCCTGGGACATTTTAGAGAAAGAGCATATTGACCTGATCCTGACGGATTTGATGATGCCGGTCATGGACGGATACGAGTTTATCCGGTCCGTCAGACAGTCCAATCCCTTAATTCCGGTGCTGATCATCACCGCCAAGGATGATTTTCAGTCCAAAAGCAGAGGATTTGGCCTGGGAAGCGATGATTATATGACAAAGCCTGTGGATGTAAACGAGATGGTGCTGAGAGTCCGGGCTCTGCTGAGAAGAGCCCATATCCTGGAAGAGAGGCAGATCCAGGTGGGGGAAACCGTTCTGAATTATGATGCCATGACCATTGAACGAAAAGGAGAATGCCGGCTTTTGCCCCAGAAAGAATTTTTCCTTCTCTACAAGCTTCTCTCCTACCCCAATAAAATTTTCACCCGCAACCAGCTGATGGATGAGATCTGGGGCCGTGACAGCACTTCCATTCCCCAGACGGTGGACGTCCATATCAATCGGCTGAGGCGCCATTTTGAAGGCAATCCGGATTTTGAGATTGTGACCGTGCGGGGGCTTGGATATAAGGCGGTGATGCGATGAAAGGGACGATTAAAATATGGATTTCCTTTGCACTGCGGGCAATCCTGATCCATCTGCTTTTCTTTTTGCTCACCAGCCTGAACAGCTTTTTCCTGCTACGCGACCAGATTCCCAGGCCGATCTCACCCTCGCTGTGGCTTCCTCTTTTCTCCATCCTGATTCCGGGCTTTCTGCTCTCCTCCTTTCTCACCGCCTGGGTGTCCAAACGGCTGTTTCACCCCATCGAGGATTTGAGCAGCGCCATGAACCAGGTGGCGGAGGGGAATTTTAATGTACAGCTCTCAGAGGAAGGTGCGGATTCTCAAATCCGCCAAATGAACTGCAACTTCAACAAAATGGTCCGGGAACTGAACACCACCCAGGTGCTCCACTCGGATTTTGTGCGGAACATTTCCCACGAAATCAAGACTCCCCTGGCGGCCATGGAGGGCTACGCCCTTCTTCTGGAGGAAGCAGAGCTGCCCGGAGAGCTACACAGCTATGCGGAGAAAATTGTGGAGAGTTCCCGGCAGCTTTCCACCCTGACCGGAAATATCCTGCGGCTGTCCCGGCTGGAGCACCAGGAAATCCTCTCCTGCCGTCAGCTCTTCTCCCTGGATGAGCAGATCCGTCAGGCCCTTCTCTCTCTGGAACCTCTGTGGACGAAGAAAAATCTGGAAATCGACATGGAGCTTCCGGCTGCCGACTACTGGGGAGACCCGGACCTTCTGTATCAGGTATGGGTCAACCTGTTCTCAAACGCCATCAAGTTTACTCCTGAAGGCGGCTCCATTTCTGTCTGCATGGAGCAGGACAGCGGTTCTGTAACCATTCACATCCGGGATACCGGAACCGGCATGACACCCCAGGTCCAGAAACACATTTTCGAAAAATTCTACCAGGGCGATTCCAGCCGCCACATGGAGGGAAACGGCCTGGGCCTGGCTTTGGTCAAACGGATCGTAGATTTGTATGGAGGAACGATCCAGGCAGAAAGCGCTCCCGGGGAGGGCTCCTGTTTTTCCGTCACCCTTCCCCATTTTGTCCCTCAAAGTCTTTAAGCGGGATTTTTTCCTCTTCGGCGCCGGCTGTACTTGACAAAACGCCTCAATGATTTTTTAATAATAAGTATCAAACACACCAAGGAGGAATCCGTTATGACCAATGTAGTTCTGGGGCGCACCGGGATTGAGGTAAGAAAACAGAGCTTTGGCTGCCTTCCGATCCAGCGTATCTCCAAGGCAGATGCCGTGACTCTGCTCCGGCAGGCAGTGGACGGAGGAATGAACTTTTTCGACACCGCCAGAGCCTATACCGACAGTGAGGAGAAAGTAGGAGAAGCATTTAAAGGGATCCGCCACAATCTGATCATTGCAACCAAAACAGGGGCTCAGACGGCGGAAGAGATGTGGAAGGATCTGGAGACCAGTCTGAAAACCCTTCAGACTGACTATATCGACATTTATCAATTCCATAATCCTTCCTTCTGTCCCAAGCCGGGCGGAGCTGACGGCTTATATGAAGCGGCTCTTAAAGCCAAGGAGCAGGGAAAGATCCGCCACATTTCCATCACCAACCACCGCCTGGCCGTAGCTCACGAGGCCATTGATTCCGGTCTCTATGACACCCTGCAGTTCCCCTTCAGCTATCTGTCCGGCCCCAAAGAGATGGAGCTGGTGGAAAAATGCAAAAAGGCGGACATGGGCTTTATCGCCATGAAAGCCATGGCAGGAGGATTAATCCGGGATGGATTTACTGCTGCCGCTTTCATGGAGGAATGTCCCACCGTGGTTCCCATCTGGGGTGTACAGCACGCCTGGGAGCTGGAGCAGTTTTTATCCTGCTTAAAAGAAGCCCCGGCTATGACGCCGGAGCGAAAGGAAGCCATTGAGAAGGACCGCAAAGAGCTTGCGGGAGACTTCTGCCGGGGCTGCGGCTACTGCATGCCCTGTCCTGTCGGCATCGAAATCAACAGCTGCGCACGCATGACATTGATGCTGCGCCGTGCCCCCTCCGCCGGATGGCTCAGTGACAAATGGCAGGCGGAGATGCACAAGATCGAAAACTGCCTCCACTGCAACCAGTGCAGCTCAAAATGTCCTTATGGTCTCGACACGCCCAAGCTGCTGGCTGAAAACTACCGGGACTATTGGAAGATTTTAGAGGAAAGCCGCTCTTAGGCCCACCAGGATATAAAAAAACCTCAGCCTCTCCTTGTATGGGGAAAGCTGAGGTTTTTCATTTAAACAAACAAAAAATGCGTCTGATAGGAATCGAACCTACGCACGCGGCTCCGGAGGCCACTGCTCTATCCACTGAGCTACAGACGCATCTTTTGTATAATACAACATTTTTCCAAAAAAATCAAGTAGTAATTTTAATTTTCTGCAGATTACTTGTAACAGATAACCGGAATCCCCTTGTAGACCAGGTCGTAGAGGGCCGCAGCTTTTGACGGCGGAAGGTTGACACATCCATGGCTTCCCGATGTCTGATAAATGGTCCCTCCAAAGCTTCCTCTCCAACTGGCATCGTGCAGTCCGATCCCTCCGTTGAAAGGCATCCAGTAGTCTACGTGGCTCTCATACTCATAGCTGCCGTCCGCCTGCTTGGCTCCCCGGAGGATCCGGTCCTTCTCCTTGTAGGTCAGACTGTAGATTCCTTCCGGAGTTGTATAATTCTTTGCCACATTTCCCGTTACGCAGGGGGCATCCCAGACGACATTTCCCTCCTGGATCATGTACACATGCTGGCCTGTCAGGTCAATCTCCACGTAAGTATTGCCCCAGTCAGAACCGCTTCTCTGAGCTGCAGACTGGGCGTAAAGCGGTTCCCTCGTCTGGCTTTCCGCTGTGAATGCGATCAGCTGGGTCAGAGCCGCAGCTTCTCCAGCCTGGTCGATCTTCCATCCGTAAGGACCGGTCAGGGTTACGTCTCTGCCGGAAACGGTGCGGAAGGTTCTGGATGTGCCGGCCGTGTTGTATTTGGACGCCAGCTCCTGTACAAAGGATGCTGCCCCCTCCGCAGAAACCTGAAGCTGGCCGTTTCCGTCCGCGGACAGCCAGGAACAGATCCGGTCGCTGCCCAGCACCTCGGTGGCCTCTCCCATCTGATATGTAACCGTCATCGTGCGGTAGCGGTTCATGGTATCGCAGAGCTGAATCAAAGCCGGGTCGGAGGCGCTTATCTGAACCGTCTCATAGCAGCCGGCATCCAGAAGATCCAACTCCCCTGCGCCGTTCTTTAAAGCTTCCTCCACAGCAGCCCTGGTCTTCTCCAGATTCAGGCTGTTCCCTCTTACCTCAGGGATGATGGTAAACTCCTGCCCCTCCTGATAAGCAGAAACACGGGCATTCTCCGTCTTTACAACCCCTTCTCCGGCAACGCAGTCCAGGGCCTGGAGCTTGGCCTCCAGAGCCGCTGAATCATAGGTGACCTGCAGGGAAAGGGTATAGGAATTGTTGGCTGCAGGTCCGCTGACCCGTCCTCCCTCATTCTGCGCGGCCAGAATCTCCTCCAGGCCGCCGGGTACCAGGGCCTGATAACCGATCTCCGAGCCCTGGATGGTCTCTTCCGTGCCGTCCTTTTTCTGGAGCACCAACTGATACTCCCCGGCAAAATATCCCTCTATCCGGGCCTTTGCCTCCTCCACTGTCATCTTGCTGACCTTTACTCCATTGAAGGATGTCCCGGATACAAAACAGGTGTCCTCCTCAGCCAAAGCGCTGAAGGAAACCGTAAGAGCAATCACAGCGGCTCCTAAAAGGGAAACAGCGATTTTCTTTCCATCTCTCATATGGTCTGCACCTTTCTAACAATATACGATCTTCTGTCTCTGATCTTCCAAAGCAAAAAACTGCTCCGCTCAATCCTCATCCGATACCGGACTGTTCCGCACTGCGCATCTCTGGTATCTCCCATATTTATAACACAGAAGCGTTACAGGGCTCAATTACATTTATCATAGATTTTCTTACATTTTACGGAATAATTCCGTATAAAATGCTGCTTTTCCCGGATTTTCCCCTGATTTCGCCTTCATTTTCCCCTTTTTCCTTGACAAGGGGGGATTTCTGTATTAAGCTGGAACCACTTCTATCTGTTTCTTTTATCTGCAGTGATTCTAAATTCATTCTACTATCATTTCTAAGGAGGATTCTTTATGTCGTACGATGTCTTTGTATCCCAGGTTGTGTCCCGTGTAAAGCAGCACTTCGGAAGCGGGTATTCCATTTCTCTCCACCAGGTTCCCAAGAACAACGGGCTGATGCTGGATGGCCTGTCCATCTCCCGCCAGGACTGCCCCATTGCGCCCACCATCTATCTCAATCCCCTCTATGACCGCTTCAAAAAAGGCGTCCCCCTGGAAGAGCTTTTAAAAGAAATCATCACTCTTTATCAGGAAAACGCCTCTCTTTTATCGATTGACCCGGATCTTCTGTCCCGGACAGACTTCGTTTTGCCCCGGCTGGCTGTCAAACTAATTCACCGTGCCTCCAACAGGGAACTTCTGGAGCAGATTCCCTTCCGCCCGTTTCTGGACCTAGCCATCGTCTGCTTCCTGTATCTGGGCATCCGGGAAGGACGGCAGATGACCGTTCTGGTTTCCTACGCCCATCTGAACCTGTGGGATTTAAGCCAGGAGGACCTGCTGCGCATTGCACTCCAAAACACGCCAAAGCTCTTCCCCTTCCGGCTCTGCTCGGTAAAAGAGGCAATGGAGGAGATGCTCTCCACCCTGACGGATTCCGCAGATATTCAGGCCCTTCCCCACAGCTCCTGGGACGGACCGGAATTTCTCTATCTTTTAACCAACCGGCAGGGACTTGACGGAGCTGCCGCCATGCTCTACCCCTCTGTCCTAAGAGATTTCTCGAACCGCGAAGGGAAGGATTTGATCATATTCCCCTCCAGTGTTCATGAGGTTCTCCTTCTGCCTGTCTCCGACCCCGCTCAGGGCGCCCATTTGAGCAGTATGGTACGGGAAATCAACCACGCTCAGGTTCCCAGGGAAGAACGGCTGTCCAATCAGGTCTACCTGTACCGCCGGGACACCGGGGAATTCTCCGTTCTGTCAGAGTCCCCGGAAACCGTTTTGTAAAAAGGTCTTACGCCCCTCTAATCCTCCAGTTCCAAAAGCATCTGCTTGATC
Organism: Candidatus Enterocloster faecavium; assembly: GCA_019118585.1. Lineage (GTDB taxonomy): Bacteria > Bacillota > Clostridia > Lachnospirales > Lachnospiraceae > Enterocloster > Enterocloster faecavium. Next base: position 15,651 of record DWYS01000127.1, read on the forward strand.
TCGATCATGCGGTCACGCAGCTTTGCCGCCTCCTCGAAATTCAGCTCCACCGCTGCCTGACGCATCTTCTTCTCCAGCTCCTTGGCAAGCTTTTTCAGCTCCTTTTCGTCCATAGACTCCGGGTCCTTCTCAAAGCTCCTGTCATCCTCCTCCACAGCCTTGGAGATGGCAATGAGGTCCCGCACCGCCTTTTTGATGGTGGTGGGCGTAATCCCATGTGCCTCGTTATAGGCCTGCTGGATCTGCCGCCTCCGGTTGGTCTCATCAATCGCCATCCGCATGGAATCGGTAATGGTATCAGCGTACATGATCACGTGCCCCTCGGAGTTTCTGGCCGCCCGCCCAATGGTCTGGATCAGGGAGGTTTCCGACCGCAGGAAGCCTTCCTTATCCGCATCCAAGATAGCCACCAGGGTGATTTCCGGTATATCCAGGCCCTCACGCAGCAGGTTGATTCCCACCAGCACATCGAATACATCCAGGCGCATGTCCCGGATAATCTCGGCCCGCTCCAGGGTATCGATATCGGAATGGAGGTATTTCACCCGGATGCCCACCTCCCGCATATAGTCCGTCAAATCCTCGGCCATCCGCTTGGTCAGGGTTGTGATCAGCACTTTGTGGTGAGCGGCCGTTTCCTTGTTTACCTCTGAAATCAGGTCGTCGATTTGCCCCTCCACCGGACGCACGGAAATCTCCGGGTCCAGCAGGCCTGTAGGCCGGATGATCTGCTCCGCCCTTAAAAGCTCGTGCTCCTTCTCATAGTCAGAGGGGGTAGCGGAAACAAAGAGCATCTGGTCGATCTTGCTCTCAAACTCCTGGAAATTTAAGGGCCGGTTGTCCAGCGCCGAGGGAAGGCGGAAGCCGTACTCCACCAGGGTTTTCTTTCGGGAACGGTCCCCCGCGTACATGCCGCGGATCTGAGGCAGGGTAATGTGGGACTCATCGATGATGATCAGGAAATCCTCGGGAAAATAGTCGATAAGGGTGCAGGGCGGCTCCCCCGGAGCACTCCCGGTCAGGTGTCGGGAATAATTCTCAATGCCGGAACAAAATCCCGTCTCCCGCATCATTTCCACATCAAAGTTGGTCCGCTCCGCAATCCGCTGGGCCTCCAGCAGCTTATCCTCGCTCTTAAAAAATGCCACCTGCTCCTTCATTTCCTCCAGAATGTGTTCCGTAGCCTCCATCATTTTTTCCTTTGGCACTACATAGTGGGAGGCCGGAAAAATGGCCACATGGTTCAGCTGGGCTTTGATTTCTCCTGTTACCGTATCAATGGAGGTAATCCGGTCCACCTCATCCCCGAAAAACTCGATCCGATAGGCCTCGCCATCGGAGTAGGCGGGATAAATCTCCAGCACATCGCCCCTTACCCGGAAGGTTCCCCGCTTGAAATCCATGTCGTTGCGGTCGTACTGGATATCAATGAGCTTGTGGATGACCTCATCCCGGTCCTTCTCCATGCCGGGGCGCAGGGAGATCACCATATTCTTGTAGTCGATGGGGCTTCCCAGGCCGTAGATGCAGGACACAGAGGCCACGATAATCACATCGCTGCGCTCAGACAGGGCTGCGGTGGCGGAATGGCGCAGTTTGTCAATCTCATCGTTGATGGCCGAATCCTTCTCAATGTAGGTGTCCGTGGATGGGACGTAGGCCTCGGGTTGGTAGTAGTCGTAGTAGGAGACAAAATACTCCACCGCGTTCTCCGGGAAGAACTCCTTAAACTCACTGTAGAGCTGTGCTGCAAGGGTTTTATTGTGGGCAATAATGAGGGTGGGCTTCTG
>DWYS01000128.1 GCA_019118585.1 Candidatus Enterocloster faecavium
CCGGCGAATGGGCAATCATCCACCGCTGCCGCCGCTGCGGACAGATGAGTTCCAACCGCATCGCCGCAGATGACAATCCCATGAAACTGATGTCCATCGCCATGAAACCTCTGTCCCTGCCACCCTTTCCCCTGGAGCGGATCGAGGAGATGACCCGCCTGATGGCCGGCGACGGACAGCTCCGTTAAATGCCCCAAAGCACAAATCAGCGCCTTTTTTGCGGACCGGCCGGTAGGCCGGGCAAAAAGGCGCTGATTTTTATCTATCTTCTACTCTCCCCTTTTTCTGTAAAGCATAAGGCTCTCATAGGGCTTCAGCATAGCCCCGTTTTCCTCCAGGCTGCTCTCCCCGTAATTTCCCAGAAGAATTTCATAGCCCTTCAGGCTCTCCCCGCTCTTCCAGGAAACCGGCCACCCGTAGAAATTACAGATTACCAGCAATTCCTCATCCTTCCATGTCCGCTTATAGGCAAATACCTGAGCATCCTCCTCTGCAGCCGGACAAATATCCCCGTAGGCGATCACATCATACTGCTTGCGCAGGGCAATCAGCCTCCGGTAATAATAGAAAATGGAATCCTCGTCCCGGAGTTCTGTCTGCGCGTTGATGTAGCGGTAGTTTGGATTCACCTCGATCCATGGCTCCCCTTCGGTAAATCCCGCCTGCCGTCCGTCATTCCACTGCATGGGCGTTCTGGCATTGTCCCTGGAATGAATCCCCAGGATCTGAAGGGCATTGTCCGATGACAGTCCTTTTTCCTGGAGGATCTGGTAATGGTTCAGGCTCTCCACATCCCGATACTGGGAGATGGACCGGAAGCCTGCATTTGTCATTCCCAGTTCCTCCCCCTGAAAAATATAGGGCGTTCCCCTTAAACCGTGGATGGCCGTGGCCAGCATCTTGGCTGATTCCTTCCAGTAGGGGCCCTCATCCCCAAACCGGCTCACCACCCGGGGCTGGTCATGATTGCACCAGAACACGGCATTCCAGGCACGATGCTCCTCCATCTTGGTCTGCCACTGAAAGATGATCTCCTTCAGCTTCCGGAAATCGTAAGGCACCATCACCCACTTTTCATTTCCCACAAAGTCCACCTTCAGGTGATGGAAACTGAATACCATGGAGAGCTCATTCTCCCCTTCGCCTCCATAGCGGTAGCAGTTTTCCAGAGAAGTGCTGGACATCTCCCCTACTGTCACGATCTCCGGATCCATCCCAAAGCTTCCCTCATTTAATTCCTTCAGATACTGGTGAATGTTTGGGCCGTCGGTATAGAACCTGCGTCCATCTCCTTCCTCGTCATCCGCAAACTCCCCTTTGCTGATGAGATTCACTACATCGAACCGGAAGCCTTTCACGCCCTTCTCCATCCAGAAGCGCACAATCTTTTGGATTTCCTCCCGTACCTGGGGATTGTCCCAGTTTAAATCCGGCTGAGAAACATCAAAGAGGTGGAGATAATACTCGTCAAAAGCCTCCACATACTCCCAGGCGCTTCCGCCAAACTTGCTCTCCCAGTTGGTAGGTGGAATGCCCGGTCCCTTGCCTTTCTTGAAAATGTAGAAGTTTTTGTACTTCTCATCTCCTGCCAGGGCCTTCCGGAACCATTCGTGGCGGCTGGAGGTGTGATTAAACACCATATCCAGCATCAGCCCGATCCCCCGCTCCCTGGCCGCTGCGGCCAGCTCCTCAAATTCTTCCATCGTCCCATATCTGGGGTCAATGTGGTAATAATCCTCCACATCGTATCCATTGTCGTTCTGGGGCGATACGAAGAACGGGGTCAGCCAGATGTAATCGGCTCCCAGTTCCTTAATATAGTCCAGCTTCTCCGTCACGCCCCGGATATCCCCCAGGCCGTCCCCGTCGGAATCATAAAAAGATTTGGGATAAATCTCATAAACTACACTCTTTTTAAAATCGGTCATTCCCGCATTTCCTCCTAGTCAAAGGTAATGATTGGTGTCTCTCCGGCTTCCGCCTTCAGTCCCTCCTGGTCCCGGTATGTTACATCCTTTGCCTGTCCCGGATTGGTCATGATCAGGATGGTGGTCAGGGGATAGCCCGCTGCCCGTATTTTCTCCGGGTCAAAGGAGATCAGAGGCTGTCCCTCCTTTACATGGTCCCCCTGGTCCACGAAAAGCTCAAATCCATCGCCGTTCATGGCCACCGTATCGATGCCGATGTGAATTAAAATTTCCATACCATTATCCAGGGTAAGACCGCAGGCATGCTTGGAATCCTTCATCACCACGCTCACTGTGCCTTCCGCCGGTGCTACCACTGTATGGTCAATGGGTTCAATGGCCAGGCCGTCTCCGATGATGCGCTTGGAAAATACATCGTCCGGCACCTCCTCCAGGGGGATCACCGTTCCGCTTAAGAAAGCCTTCAGTTCTCCACCTTCCGCCGGTGCGCTGCTGTTTTCCTCCTGTACCGGCTGCTGCTCTGCCTGCACATTTCCATCCGGCTCATCTCCGCTCTCCTCCTTCTGCTTCCCATATTTCTCCTCATAGGAAAGCTTTCTGCTGCCCACCGCCATGGTCAGAAGGAAGGGCACTGCCACCGCTGCCGCCATAGCCAGCAGAAACTGCAGGTAAAAATCCGATTTGATGGAAAGGATTCCCGGCAGTCCGCCTACTCCGATGCTGAGAGCCTGGATGCCGGAACCCACGGAAATCATAGCGGCAATGGCGGAGCCAATCATACCGCATACCAGAGGGAAACCGTATTTTAAATTGACACCGAAGAGAGCTGGCTCCGTTACCCCCAGATAGCAGGAGATGCAGGCCGGCACGTTCACCTGCTGGGCTCTCTCGTTCTTTTTCTGAAGAATGGACATGGCCAGCACGCTGGAGCCCTGGGCGATATTGGAAAGAGCGATCATGGGCCACAGGATAGTTCCATCATAAGCATTGATCAGCTGGCTGTCAATGGCATTGGTCATGTGGTGCAGACCCGTCATCACAATGGGCGCATAGAGCAGTCCGAAAATTCCCGCAAAGATCACCCCGAAGGGGGACATAAGGCCGCCGTAAACCACCTTTGCAATCCCGTCCCCGATTTTCCAGCCGATGGGGCCCACCACCGTATGGGCGATGACTACTGCCGGCACCAGGGAGCAGAAAGGCACCACGATCATGCTCACCACTTCCGGGCAGTGTTTTTTAAAGAATTTCTCCAGATACACCAGAACGAAGCCGGCCATGATGGCAGCGATCACCTGTCCCTGATAGCCAATCTGCTGAACCTTGAAGAATCCGAAATCCCATACCGGGATATCCGCCGGCGCCGTAGTTGCTACGGAAAATCCGTTTAAAAGCTGAGGAGAAACCAGGGTTAATCCCAAAATAATGCCCAGGATCTGGGTCGTCCCCATCTTCTTGGTGATGGACCAGACGATGCCAACCGGCAGCATGTGGAACACCGCTTCACCGATCAGCCAGAGGAAGCTGTACATTCCTGCCCAGAACTGGGAAATATCCGCCAGGCTTTGAGTTCCGTTGTTAAAAAAGTTGATCTCACCGATTACATTGAGGAAGCCCAGAATCAGACCGCCGCAGATCAGAGCCGGAATCAGAGGCGCGAAGATTTCGCCCAGGGCCCCCATGATCTTCTGAATGGGCTTCTGGTTGGTCTTGGCTGCGGCCTTCACCGCATCCTTGCTCACTCCCTCGATGCCTGCATAGGCAGTAAACTCGTTGTAAAATACGCCCACATCATTTCCGATGATGACCTGATACTGGCCGGCCTGGGTAAAGGTCCCCTTGACACAGGAGATTTCCTCAATGGCCTTCTCGTCCGCCTTTTTCGGATCCACCAGTACGAACCGCATCCGGGTCATACAGTGGGATACCGCCTGGATGTTTTCCTTGCCGCCGATATAGGTCAGAAGTTCTTTGACCTCTTCCTGATATTTCCCCATAATCGCCTCTCCTTTTTGGATTTTATTTGCGTACTTGTTTAAACAACTACAGGATAGCATACTTGCGCAGACAAGTCAAGCTATATTTACAAATTCGTTTAAACAAGTTTGCCAAGCTTTCCCATTTCTATTTTTTAATCAAAACCCTCATTTCATACCTGAAACAAAAAAATATCTGGCAGCATTTCCTTGTAACCCGCGGCTTCTCTGTGTATAATGCAGATAGAATCCCGAAAAGGAGACATTATGGAAAATAATACGTACAAGCTTTTGATCGCAGACGACGACAAGGACATCCGCTCGATCCTCTCCCTGATTCTCACCCAGGAGGGCTATGAAGTGCTGACCGCCCAAAACGGCCAGGAAGTGCTGGAACTGGCGGATGAATCCATTGACCTCTATATTCTGGATGTCGGCATGCCGGTCCTGTCCGGCTTTGCGGCTGCCAGGCAGCTGAGCGGCCGATTCAGCGCGCCTGTCATTTTTCTCACCGCCTACTCCACAGAGGCGGACAAAGTCATGGGGTTTTCCGCCGGCGCAGACGATTATATCGTCAAGCCCTTTTCCAATACGGAGCTTTTGCTCCGGGTCCGGGCCGTCCTGCGCAGAACGCACCGCCTTGCTCCGGCAGAATCTTCCTTAAAGGAAAACTCTGCCCCCTCTGTGCTGGCCTTTAAGGACCTGACTCTGGATCTGGACAGCCAGTCCGTTAAGCGGGGAGAGGAGATGATCCTGCTTACCTATACGGAATTTCAGCTTCTGCGGCTTTTCATCACCCATCCGAAAAAGATCTTTTCCCCCGAAAACCTGTATCAGAGTATCTGGGGAGAAACCGCCGTGGGGGATGCCGCCATTATGGTCCACATTAAAAATCTGCGGAAAAAGCTGGGTGACAGCTCCCGCAGCCCGCGCTACATCAAAACCGCCTGGGGAAAGGGGTATTATCTTGAATAAAAACCTGTTTATCCGGGAAGTCCTGGAGTTTCTTCTTCTCTCCCTGGCCATCGCCCTTTTCTTCTTTGGCTTTCTCTTCCTCTCCTCCCGCTCCATAGGGGAGACCTGGCTGAGCGAGAGGGGCATCATCCTCAGCCAGGAACAGACCGGCATTCTTCTCCTCTGGATCCGCAGTCTCTGCCTCCTGGCCTCCTCCCTGGTCTTTCTCGCCCTGTTTCTATTTCTGCTGGGGCAGAGGATTTCCTATGTAGCTTCCATAATCCGCGGCGTCGAACAGCTCAGGGAACGCCAGCTGGATTACACCATTCCGGTAGAGGGAAAGGATGAATTCGCCTTTCTGGCAGAAAGCATCAATTATCTGGCGTTCTCCCAGAAACAGCTGAAACAGCAGCAGGAAGCGCTGAGGCAGAAGCGGGAGGATTTCGTCCGGACCTTGTCCCACGACATCCGCACTCCCCTGACCTCCATTCTCTCCAACTCCCAGTACCTGGCCTCTAAGTCTTCCCTGACTCCGGAAGAAATCACCTCCTACATCACCCTGGTCCAGTCCAAGGGGGAGCAGATTCGCCTTCTGACGGACCAGCTTCTGGGAAAAGCCGGATCTATGGAACGTCCGGTGGAGGATGTAGCCCTTCTTCTCCGGCAGCTGGCCTTTCAATGGGAGGAGATCCTGGAGGATTCTTTTCGCTGTGAAACTGACTGCAGCGGCTGCCATTCCTTCAGCGCCAGAGCGGACCTTTCCAGCCTTCAGCGGATTTTGGACAACTTATCTTCCAACATTGAAAAATACGCCGACCCGGACCGACCGGTGGTCCTGCGGCTTTCCTGCAGCCCGGGAGAAATCCGGATCTTTCAGCAAAACGCCTTACCCCCCAATCCTGCGCCTCCATCGGAAAGCCACGGCATTGGCTTAAAAAGCATCTGCGAAATTGCCCGGCGCACCGGCGGACAGGCGGATTTTTCCCTCAGCTCCTCTTCATTTGAGATCCGGATCCTTCTGAAACTGGATCCTCATCTTTAGAATTCTTTAGTTCTTTATGCCAAATTTCTTCAGAGCTTTGTGGAATAATCATGGCATAAACAAAAGAAAGCGAGGAAAAATTTCATGGCATTA
>DWYS01000129.1 GCA_019118585.1 Candidatus Enterocloster faecavium
GCCTTCGGCGGTCTGCGCAACCGGATTGTCTTTGAGATTAACAGTCAATACCTCAAACATGGAGAAACGATTAAGGGATCTTTTTATCTGGTCACCAATGGCGGCGAAAAAGAGATTCCTTATTCTTTGCGCGTTCAGAGCGGAGTCTCCGGCAGCACGCTGGAGAGCCTGAAGACAGCGGAGGATTTTGCAAGGCTGGCAAAGAAGGATCTGGACCTGGCCCTTCAGCTCTTTGAATACCAGGACTTTGTCCAGGCCCCCTTTATGGAGGACGGACTGTGCCGGACGATTTATGACGGCTTAAAGGGAAGACCCGGCAGGCGCAACCTTCTGGAGGAATTTCTGGTAGCCCTGAGGGTCAAGGAGCCGGTCCGCCTTTCAGTGAATACGGAAAAAAAGTCCTACGACTGTCAGCAGCAGGGCGCTCAGGACTGGCTGGAAATCCGCAGCAGCGGCTGGGGGTATGTACAGATCCAGGCCCAGGCGGACGGGGATTTCATTGAGCTGGTCCAGAGCCAGTTTACGGACCAGGATTTTAAAGGAGGCCTTCTGCGCCTGCCATTTCGGGTCCGCAGGGAAAAGCTTCACGGGGGAAAAAATTTCGGCTCCATCCATCTGACAGCGCTGAGGGAAAATTTTACAGTAGAAATAGAGGCTCTGGCTCCTCAGGCAGAGCAGGATAAGGGAAAAACGGGCAGCGGCCGGGTGGAGCTGGAGAAGCTCTACCCTTACCTGGCGAAGAGGCTGGATATGGAGGCCGGGGTTTTAGACCGGGAAACGGCATTAAACCAGATGACCCAGGAGCTTCAGAAGCTGAGAGAGGAGTTCCCGGAGGATGACCTTCCGGTTCTGCTTCAGGCGGAGCTTATGCTGATGGGCGGAAGACGGGAAGCCGCCGCCGGACTTTTGGGAGAACGGGGAGAGCGGATGGCTGCCCTGGGGGAGAAAGAACGGGAGCGGTACTGCTATTTCCGGTATCTGAACTACCTGCTGAATCCGGGACCAGGGGCGAAGGAAGGCCTGATTCGCCTTCTGAACCAGTATCTGGAGCGGATGGATGGGGAGAGCTTTTATCTGTTCTTCCTCCTGATGGAGGTGGACGAGCGGTTAAAACAGAATCCGCTGGAGCTTTACCTTCGGATGAAGAATATGTATCAGGAAGGCTGCCGCAGCCCCTTTTTGTATCTGGCCGCCAGCCGTCTGCTGGAGGTTCACCCGGATTTGATGGCAGGTCTTGGGGAATTTGAGGTCCAGGTGGTGTATCTGGCCGCAAGGAAGGGATTCTTAAACCGGACTATGGCGGAGAAGACGGCGGTCTATGCCCAGAATTTCCGCTATTACAAGAGGATCTATCAGTGGCTTCTGGAAAAAATCTATGAGCTCTATCCCATGTCCCAGGTGCTGGAGGCCCTCTGCGCTCTGTTGATCCGGGGCAACCAGAAGGGGAGCGGAGCATTTAAGTGGTACAGCATGGCCCTGGAACAGGGGGTGAACCTGACACGGCTTTACGAGTATTATCTCTACTCCCTGCCAAAGAACTACGGCCATCTGCTGCCCAAGGAGGTGCTGCTGTATTTCTCCTATGACAAGGATTTGGACGATGAGAACCGCTGTGTCTTGTACCGGAACATTCTGACTTATATGAATCCTTCCTCGGAGCTTTATCAGACCTATATGAGGCCTATGGAGCAGTTTGCCATGGAGCAGCTTTTAAGGTCCAGGATCAACAGCAGTCTGGCGGTCATCTACGACCACATGATCTATAAGGACATGATCGACCGCAGAGCCGCCAGAGTCCTTCCGGGGATTCTGCGCTCCTACCGGATCCAGTGCAAGGACCCCAGGATGAAGTACGTCATTGTCCGGTACCAGGAGCTGGCGGATGACCAGGCGTTTGCTCTGGACGGGGGAGTGGCCTTTGTGCCGATCTTTTCGGACCGGTTTGTGCTCCTGTTCCAGGATGCCTTTGGCAGCCGGTATCTGGATGTCAGCTGCTACAAGGTTCCGGTGATGGATAAGCCGGAGCTTTTGGAGCGCTGCTATGAGGTGTGCCCGGAGCATCCCATGCTCCGGCTGATCGCATGCCGCAGGATCCTGGAGGAGGGGATTCAAGAGGATTCCCAGGCGTCCTTCCTGGAGCAGCTGATGGAGGACTTAAACTTAAATCCCGTATACCGGGAACAGCTGCTTTCGGCAGTAACCGATTATTACTGCAATAAGGCCCGGAGCCAAGACGGCGACTCCATGTCCTTTGACTGCGCTTACCTGGTGCAGATGGATAAGGAGGAGTTAAATCCCAGGCAGCGGCAGAAAATCTGTGAAACCTTGATCAGCCAGAACTACATGCGGGAGGCCTATGAGATGATCGGCCTCTACGGCAGCCAGTACATCAGCGTACAGAGCCGTATGAAGCTCTGTGACCGGATGATCCTCCAGAATCTGTTTGACCAGGACGAGCTTCTCTTAAACCTCTCCTACGGAGTGTTCCGGGAGGGGTGCTGCGACAGTGTGATCCTGGATTATCTCTGCGAGCATTTTAACGGAACCGTGGAGCAGATGTACCAGGTATTGATCCAGGCAATCCAGGACCATGTGGAAACCTATGACCTGGAGGAACGTCTTCTGGCCCAGATGATGTTTACGGGGCAGACGGCTCAGATCGATTCTGTTTTCCAGCTCTACACCCAGCGGAAAAATACCAGGGAGAGCGTGGTCAAAGCCTATTTCACGGAAAAGAGCATCGCCTATTTCCTGAAAGGCGAGACAGTGGGCGAGCCGGTATTTCAGTATCTGGAGGGCGTGATCAATGCCAGCATCGAGAAGGACCGGGTTCCCACGATTTATCTGCTGGCCCTGACCAAGTATTATGCTTCCTGTCCTTCCCTGAATGAGGAGCAGACCCGGCTCTGCCGCATTGTGGGAGGCCTTCTGATCAGTGAGGGACTGGTATTTTCCTACACCAGAGAGCTGTCCCGCCATATGGCGGTGCCGGAGGATATCATGGATAAGGCTATGGTGGAGTACCATGGAAGAAAGGACAGCAGGCCGGAACTGATGGTGCGGATCCTGCCCGGCGAGGAGGAATACCACAGTGAGGAGATGCATCGGGTCTACCAGGGGATCTTTGTAAAGCAGAAGGTTCTGTTTGAAGGGGAGACGATGGAATATCAGATTTACGACCTGGAAAACGGCATCCGCACGCTGACGGCTCAGGGAAAGGCGGTCTGCGACCACAAGCTGGAGGGCAAGGAAAACAGCCGTTTTGTGCTGCTTAACCACATGGGAAAGGCCTTTGAGGAAAAGGACGAGGAGGCCCTGAAAAATACCATGGAGGATTATCTGAAGAAGGCGGCGGTTCTCTCGGAACTGTTTCCGACCATGTGATAAGTAAGAAAGGGGCTGTCTATGGACAGACTGATCATAGGACTTGATTTAAATGATGATTATACCAGAATTGTCTGCCATGGCCAGGAGAAATCCTGGACCATTCCCACGGTGCTGTGCCGCCGCAAGGACGAAGAGGTCTGGCTTACGGGGGAGGAGGCTTATGCCTGTACCCTGGTAGGAGATGGGGTTATGGTAGATAAGCTGGTGAAAATGGCGGCCAAGGAGGGGACCTCCACCATCGGGGAGGTTCGGTATACCGGAGGCAGCCTGCTGAACCTGTTTATACAGAAGATCCTGGAATACCCCAAAAAGGAATTCGGCACGGAGAAAATCGGACAGCTGGTCATTTCCCTTCACCGGGTGGATGCGGGGATGATGGACCTGTTTTTAACCTGCGCCGATTTTCTGGGGATTCCGAGGGAGCGGATCCATGTCATCAGCCATATGGAAAGCTTTGTCTACTATGTGCTGAGCCAGAGAAAGGAGCTGTGGAGCAATCAGGTAGGGCTGTTTGATCTGTCTGCCCAGCGTCTGTGCTACTATGAGATGAAGGTTCAGAGAGGGCTGCGCCGCAATATGGTCCAGGCGGATTCCGAGGACATGGAGGAGGCATTTAATCTGGATATTCTGGACACTCCATCCGGAGGACGGCTGGCGGACCGGATCCTCACCAGCTGCGGGGAGCGGGTTCTGAACAAAAAGCTGTTTTCTTCCATTTTTCTGACAGGAAAAGGTTTTGAGCGCCAGGATTGGGCGGCGGAGTTTATGAAGCTGGCCTGCCACAGGAGAAAGGTTTTTGTGGAGCCGGTGATCTTTGCCAGCGGCGCTGCGGACAAGGGGGCAGATTATGAGAGCAAAACTTCCTCCTATCCCTATATTTTCATCTGCGAAGGAAGGCTGAAGGCCCAGGTTTCCATGAAGGTTATGCGCAGGGGAAAGGAAAATCAGCTGATCTTGGCTTCCTACGGGGATAATTGGTACGAATCCAAGACCAGCCTGGAACTGATCCTGGACGGAGCAAAGGAGATTGAATTTACCATTACGCCTCTGGATTCCAAGAAAAAGAAGCTGGTGAGGATTCCCCTGACGGGATTTCCGGACCGGCCGCCCAGAACCACCCGGATCCAGATGAATCTGGGTTTTCTGGATGAGAATACCATGTCGGTGGTGATTAAGGATAAAGGCTTTGGGGAGCTGTTTGCTTCCTCCGGGGCCCAGATCCGCCAGGAGGTGAGCTTATGAGCCTTTTGCTCTGCAGGCTGGAGCCGGTGCAGCATCCCTACTATGTGGAGGTACTGGGGATCCATCTCTACTCTTCTCAGGAGCTGTGCTATGTTATCTACAACAACCCGCTTCTGGTGATGGAGGATTTTCTGGATACGCCTCTGATCACCTTTATCCGGGAAGAACTGGGTATGGAGCCCCTTGCCAGAAAGCTTCAGACCCTGTCGGACCAGAAGAACAATACGGACGCTATGCTGCTCCTGATTCTGTCCGAATGTGACTATTATACGGAAAGCGAGATCAACCGGTTCAAGCAGACCCTGGCTGCCTGCCGCAAGTACCATCCGGCGGAGTATTTAAAGGCCGTGGCCGATGCCTTGTTTCAGAAGAAGCAGTATGGAAAGGCCATTGTCCGGTATCAGAAGATTCTGGAGTTCCCTAAGGATAAGGTGGTGGACGATGAATTTCTGGCAAAGGTATACCACAATCTGGGGGCAGTGTATGCCCAGATGTTTCAATACGAAAAGGCGTTCCGGGCCCTGGACCAGTCTTACGTGCTGCACAAGAACCCGGATACCTTAAAGAGGATCTATTTCTTAACTGTTTTTGAGCCTGCTCTGGCGGTGCGGGAGCGCTACCAGTCCCTGTTTACCCCTCAGGCAAAGGAAAAATGGGAGGAAGAGCTCTCCCTGGCCCGGCAGAATGCCATGGCGGCAAAGGAGGTAGCAGCCCTGAGGGAGCTCTTTAAAAAAGACCCGGTAAAACGGATGAAAGGCGCCGGCGAGATGATCTGCCAGTGGAAACAGGAATACCGGGGGATGATATGATGATACCAGGGTCAATATGAATGTTTTTGAGGATTGCGGGAGCGCGAAGCGCGGAGCAATCCGGTATCATGGGAGAATGAAAGACAACACAAGGAGGACAAACCAATGGCATTTGATGCTGCTAAGGAGTATTTGGAGAAAATCGGCCTGGGAGACCGGGTAAAGGAATTTGATGTTTCCAGCGCCACCGTGGAGCTGGCGGCCCAGGCAGTGGGCTGTGAGCCGGCCCACATTGCCAAGACCCTCTCCTTTCTGGTAGGAGATGAGGGGATCCTGATTGTGGCGGCGGGGGACGCCAAAGTGGACAATCATAAATACAAAGAGACCTTCCACGCCAAGGCCAAGATGATGACGCCTCAGCAGGCGGTGGAACTGGTGGGACACGCCGTAGGAGGCGTCTGCCCCTTTGGGATCAAGCCGGGGATCAAGGTATATCTGGATGAGTCCTTAAAGCGCTTCGACATCGTATATCCCGCCTGCGGCAGCGCCAACAGCGCGGTGAAGCTGACCATTCCGGAGCTGGAGCGGGCATCCGCCTGCGAGGGATGGGTGGATGTGTGCAAGGGATGGGAGTAAAGAGAACCTGAAATTCTCTTGACAAACGCCCGTCAAACCGATATGATGGTTAGTATCGAAAAAGGCCGTGAAGAAGAGGAGTACACCGCCGCCTCCCTCAGAGAGGATTGTCCGCAGGCTGAAAGGCAGTCCGGGAAGGGCGTCAGTGGAAGGTAGCTTTGGAGCCGGAACGCCCAGAAAGCTTGTGAACCCCGAAGTGGTTCAGGCAGTAAGTGTTCCCGGAATGCCCCGTTAAAGGCACAAATGAGGCCGGAAAGCCGCTGCAGATGCAGAGCGGAAAATTTCCGGTGAAATAAGGTGGTACCGCGAGTCAATTCGCCCTTTGCAAAACCGGAAGCCGGATTTGCAGAGGGCTTTTTGTTGCGAGCACTTGGCGAGGTTTTTTCGAGCCTAGTGCGGAGTATTGTTAGGAGCACTTGGCATACGGCTTTCAAAACAAGATATTTGAAAAAGGAGACAAGGACCATGAAGGAACTGGAGAAGACCTACAACCCGGCGGCCATTGAGGACCGTCTGTACCAGAAATGGCTGGATGGCCATTATTTCCACGCAAAGGTGGACAGAAGCAAAAAGCCTTTTACCATTGTGATGCCCCCGCCAAATATCACGGGACAGCTGCACATGGGACATGCCCTGGACAATACGATGCAGGATATCCTGATTCGATATAAGCGGATGCAGGGATATGAGGCCCTGTGGCAGCCGGGAACGGATCATGCCGCCATTGCCACTGAGGTGAAGGTCATCGACAAGCTGAAGCAGGAGGGGATCTCCAAGGAGGACCTGGGACGAGAGGGCTTCTTAAAGAAATGCTGGGAGTGGCGGGACGAGTACGGCACCCGCATCGTCAAGCAGCTGCACAAGCTGGGTTCCTCTG
>DWYS01000130.1 GCA_019118585.1 Candidatus Enterocloster faecavium
CATGGACTCCGCTCCTCTTTCCGGTGTACATCCTTCCATTGGAACCGTCATCGCCGAAGTAACCCACCAGGCCCTTGCCGGATGCTGTGGTGATCTTCAGCAGACCGGTCTGCATGCAGCCGTACTGATTAAAGAAGTAGGAAGAGCCGTCCACCTTTGTCGTGGCGCCGCTCATGGAGGTGGCTTTGGAGCTCAGGTAGGCAGGGGTGCCGTCGCTTTCAAAATAATACCACTGGCTCTCCCCCTCCTCCGGGGCCTCATCGTTGTCGTCCGTATTAATCTCATCGGAATCATCGGAGTCGCCGGGATGCTCATCCAGCTCCATCCACCGGCTCTTGACCATGATCCCGCTGTTCTCGTCGCCCAGGTAGACAAATTTGCTGATTCCGGTGGAATCTCCGTCCTCTTCGTCGTTGACTGCAACCCAGCCGCTCATCATAACGCCGTTTTCATCAAAATAGTACTTATTTCCGTTGATGTTGGCAGACTCGTACTCTCCGTCATCTGCCTTCTCCGCCTTGCCGTTCTCCTTAAAGTAGAACCACTTCACATCCTCGCTGGCGGAAGAATAGCTGTCGGAAATGTCTCCCTCCTCCGGCTCGTCATCCTCGTCCCAGGCCAGGCACTTCCATCCGGATTTGGCATATCCCTGATCCTCGCTGCCCAGGTAGTAGATGTCATCATCCTCAAAATACCATCCGGTGCGCATCTTTCCCTCCTCGTCAAAGGAATAGCGCATGTTGTTGATGGTCTCCCACTTGTCCTTTACCAGCTTTCCGCTGGAGTTGACAAAATACCAGCCGGCACCCTTGCCGTCCACCGTCTCCGTCAGATGGATCCAGGAATTTTCCACCCTGGCACCTCTCTCATTTACATAGTAGGTGTCATCAATCCAGGAGTTGACGGCCATCACTCCGCTACTGTTCAAATAAAAATACTCGCCTCCGGAGGTTTTCCATGCATTGGTCACATAATTGCCGCTGGAATCTTTATATTTCCACTGCCCGTTCTCGCTGACCCATCCCTCTGCGGCCGCCAGCGCCGTAAATGACAGTCCCAGTGTCAGGACTGCCGCAGCCCCAAGGCTAATCCATATTCCGGCATGCTTTTTCATCTGTTATAAGTCTCCTTCCTCTTCTGTCTGCCTTTGGACCTATTTTATCATAAGATACGGTTCAAGACAATTAAACATTTCTTACGTCTTTCTGCTGAATTTAATTGCCAAAGCTGCCGCCCTGTGGTACTGTATTGTTAAATAACAGAACTGTCAGACTTCCGGAAGATCTCCGGAAGAAGAAAAGGCTTTTCAGAGCCGCCCCGCGATCAAGGAGACACCAATGCCTGTTGACACCAAACAAATGATATCCGACCATCTGACCGCCCTCCTGATGAAGAAAAATCTGGAGGACATTACCGTTAAAAATCTGGTGGAGGACTGCCGCATCAGCCGCCAGACCTTCTACTACCATTTCCAGGACCTGACGGATGTAATTCAGTGGAAAATCCATCAGGAGATCCAGCGTTCCCTTCAGAACAGCCTGAAAGCCGAAAGTCTTGAGGAGTCCATCCGCTTTTTCACTTCCGGTGCAGACCGGAACCGGCAGCTTTTAAAAAATCTGCTGGACAGTCCCAGGCGGGCAGAAATGGAAAGACTTCTTGTAAAGGCCCTCCGCTCCTACTTAAAGGAGCTCTTCAGCCGGCAATTCTGCGGCGCTCCCATTACCGGAGCAGATCTTGAGGCCCTTCTCTGCTTCTGCTCCTATGGGATGATGGGCATGCTTTTAGAGGAGACATCCAGTAAAACTGCGGCGGACAAACAGCTTCTGACCGAACAGCTCTGCCGCCTTCTGACCGGTGAGATGTTCCGTCTTCCCCGGCAGTCCTGATGGATTTTCTCCTGAAATCCTTTCAATATTGGACAATTGTGCGGGGAATGTCATATTTTTTGACACTCCTTCCTTTCTGTCAATACAAACCGGCCAATCTGACAGTGGCATTTTCCCTCAGAACCTGCTATAACCATAAGGTAAGGAGCTGGTTTTCAGGCCGGCCCGTATGATTTATAAGGAAAGAGGGGATTCTATCATCTATGCAGCTGAAAGAAGGCATTTTTGCCGTAAAACTGTGTGAATTAGAACGAGAATACGGCCTTCTCCAGAGCACGATCTCCATCTGCCAGAAAAAAAGTCCGGATCAAATCTGCCGCAAGCTGGAAGAAATTAAGGATGATCTTCAAATGCAGAACCGGCTTCTGGAACTGTCTGTCCAAAACAGCCGGCTTCCTTCCGTTTCTGCCCTGGCAAAGGCTCAGCTGGAATACGGCCGGAAGGCGGAGAAGCTGTTCCACGGTGCCATGAGCCGTGATTTAAAGGGAAGCGGACAGACAAGGTCCGCAGAACAGGCAGAGGCTGCCGCTCTCTATTCGGAATATGCAATTGATTTTGCCACCCAGTCCATGCGCTATGCTCTGGCCTGCGCCCTGTCCGCCCTGCAGCTTCAGCAGGAAGCGGATGATGAGCTGACAAAATCACCCCAACAAAAGGAGGAATCTTATATATGAATGAAGTAAAAACACCTAAGAAGCCGCTGCTATATTATTACAGCATTGTCCTTCTGCTTCTGATCCTGTTTAACTTCCTGGCTATGCCGCGGCTCGCGGAGCGCCAGGTAAAAGAAGTGGATTACGGAACCTTTATGACCATGGCGGAAAATAAGGAAATCGGCCAGGTAGAGGTCCAGGAATCGGAAAACCGGATCGTCTTCACCAATAAAGACAACACCGTTGTCTACAAAACCGGCATGATGCCCGACCCCGATTTGACTTCGCGCCTGTATGCCTCCGGCGCTCAGTTTGAAGGGGAGATCATCGAGCAGGCGGACCCCCTGGTATCCGTTCTGGTCAGCTGGATTCTGCCCATCGTCATCTTCGTTGTTCTGGGCAATTATCTGACCAAGCGGATGATGAAAAATGCCGGCGGTCCCAACTCCATGATGTTCGGTATGGGAAAGAGCAACGCCAAGATCTATGTGAAGTCCTCTGAGGGCATCAAATTTTCTGATGTGGCCGGCGAGGACGAGGCCAAGGAAAATCTGGCTGAAATCGTGGAGTACCTCCATGACCCCAGTAAATACCGGGAAATCGGTGCTTCCATGCCCAAGGGCATCCTCCTGGTGGGCCCTCCCGGAACCGGTAAAACCATGCTGGCAAAAGCTGTAGCCGGCGAGGCCAATGTGCCCTTCTTCTCCATGTCCGGTTCCGAGTTCGTGGAAATGTTCGTCGGAATGGGCGCTTCCAAGGTAAGAGACCTGTTCAAGCAGGCCAAGGAGAAGGCTCCCTGCATTGTATTCATCGATGAAATTGACGCCATCGGGAAGAAACGTGACGGCCAGCTGGGAGGGAACGATGAGCGTGAGCAGACCCTGAACCAGCTGCTGACCGAGATGGACGGCTTTGAGGATAACACCGGCGTTATCATTCTGGCCGCAACCAACCGTCCTGAATCTCTGGACCCGGCTCTGACCCGGCCCGGACGTTTCGACCGCCGCGTTCCCGTTGAACTTCCTGACCTTGCAGGACGTGAAGCAATCCTCCGCGTCCATGCCAAAAAGATCAAGGTTTCGGATGATGTGGACTGGAACAAGATCGCCCGTATGGCCTCCGGCGCTTCCGGTGCTGAGCTGGCCAACATTGTAAATGAGGCTGCCCTCCGTGCAGTCCGGGACGGACGCCGTTTTGCCACCCAGGCCGACCTGGAGGAAAGCATCGAGGTGGTGATCGCCGGATATCAGAAGAAGAATGCGATTCTGACCGACAAGGAAAAGGTGATCGTGGCCTACCACGAGATCGGACACGCTCTGGTTGCCGCCCTGCAGACTCATTCTGCTCCGGTTCAGAAGATCACCATTGTTCCCCGTACCTCCGGAGCTCTGGGCTACACCATGCAGGTGGATGAAGGAAATCACTACCTGATGAGTCAGGAGGAACTGGAGAACAAGATTGCCACTCTCACAGGCGGACGTGCCGCAGAGGAGCTGATTTTCAAATCCGCTTCCACCGGCGCCTCCAACGATATCGAGCAGGCTACCAAGCTGGCACGGGCGATGATCACCCGCTACGGCATGAGCAAAGAGTTTGACATGGTCGCCATGGAAACCGTCACCAACCAGTATCTAGGCGGCGATACCTCCCTGGCCTGCTCTGCCGAGACTCAGACGCAGATCGACCGTCAGGTGGTAGACCTGGTAAAGACACAGCATCAGAAAGCTCTGCAGATCCTTACCGATAACCGCAAAAAGCTGGACGAGCTGGCCAAATACCTTTACGAGAAAGAGACGATCACCGGCGATGAGTTTATGAAAATTTTAAATCAGCAGTAAAAAACACCCCGGAGGAAGCCAATGCGCTTTTTCCGGGGTATTTTTAGTTCTAAAGACGAATTTCCGTTCTTCATTTCTTCCATTCGTCATCCAACCTTTCAATTCTCGGCAGATTCCACTTATAGTGCCGGGCCAGGATGCGGATTACCACTACCAGGCAGGCGCTGATCACCACCGCTGCATCCCGGTCGATCCGCGGAAGCAGAAACATGTAGCACAGAGCTCCCGCCAGGGACGCACAGGCATAGATATGCTTTTTCAGAACATAGGGGGCCTGCACTGCCATAATATCCCGCAGGATACCGCCGCCTACGCCGGTAATGACGCCCAAAAAAACCGTCAAAAACCGATAATCCTCATACCCGGCTTTCATGGCCGTATCCATCCCTACCACAGTAAACACGCCCAGGCCGATGGCATCCAGCACGTTCATCATCACCTCATAGCCCTCCGACGACAAAAGCTGCTGGTAAACGCCTCCGAACTTCATAATGCAGAACAGGACCAGCACCGCCGCCAGGGCCGTCACCACGTAGATCGGATGCACAAACAGGGACGGAGGCTGCACGCCGATCAACAGGTCCCGGATCATTCCTCCGCCTACCGCCGTGATGACGCCCAGGACGATGATTCCCAGAAGGTCCAGCCGCCGTTCAATGGCCACCATTGCCCCAGAACAGGCGAAGGCCACCGTTCCAATCAGTTCCACAATTAAAAACACAGAAACATTCTGCAACATATTCATTTTTCCTCCCTGGTCCTTCCGACCAGATTCTGCCGTTCGGATTCATTATACTTGGGAAGAAAATGGTTGTCAATTCTCGGCCGCACAAAGAGAGGATTTTTCCATCTGTCCGGACATCAGGTATTTTCCTGACCTGCTTATTGTTCCAGAGAAAAGGTAACGGTCACATCCCCGCTTCCCAGAGCTTCCTCCCATCCCGTCCGGTCGGCAATATGGCCCAGGGGCGTATAGCTCCAGGAATTGGATCCATAAAACATTACAATCTGATTTCCCTGGTACAGCACCAGATCTCCCGCCTTGGTTGTAGTCTGATGATTGCTGGCAGGAAGGCTGCGTCCCAGAGCCCCCACCTTTTCAAAGCCGGCATAATCACGCATATGGATGGTAACCGGCGCCTCCTTCATCATATCCACCAGGGCCTCCACCGCCTGGTTCTTTTCCAGAACTGCGGTAAAACTGCTCTCTCCCACCTGTACCTTCATCTTCATCTCCTGTTCCTCCTCATCTTCCGCATTGTCCTCTTCTGATGTCCCGTCCTCCGGCGCCGCTGTTTGTGAAAGGGACTCCGGGACCGTCTGCTCCGTTTCCTGGGAAGAGGTACCTGCAAATGCGATTTCACTTGAGCCGCTGTCCGCGCAGCCTGCTGTCAGAGCTGCAAGAAGCAGCACAAAGGCCAGCGATAAACCGATTGTCTTTTTCATGCTGCATTCTCTCCTTTTAAGCGCAGACCTCTTTTTTCTCCTGCGCCTGCACCAGGATTTCTCCTGTTCCGGCCTGGATATCCCGGATGATCTCTCCTACGGAGGGAACGGAAATCCGGCTGCCCTTCAGAGGGTTTTTGATGCTGAGCACCGGTGTGGTAATCTCCGCCTGTACCTGGCTGCGCTCAAAGGCCAGATCGCAGTCAATCATCTGGCAGTGAACCAATTTCAGATTTTTGCAGTAGCACAGGGGCTGTGTTCCAATGATCCTGCAGTTTTCAAAGGTAACGTTTTCGCAGTACCAGGCCAGATACTCTCCTTTGATCACACAGTTGCGGACCACCACATTCCTGGCATGCCAGAAGGCATCCTTGGTATCAAAGGTACAGTTCTCAAACACAGCATTTTCGATGTACTGGAACGAATATTTTCCCTTCATCTTTACATTGGTAAAATGCAGGTCTGTGGAACGCATCATGAAATATTCGCTTTCCGCACTGCAGTCATCCATTTCCAACCGGTGAACGGACCAGCCAAACTCCGGAGAGATAATGTCACAGTTTTTCATTTTTACATCGGAGCATTCCCGCAGAGCCTTGATGCCGTGAAGCTTTGAGTCTTCAACAGAAATATGGTCCGAGTACCAAAGAGCCGCCCGGCACATCTGGGTCATCTCCGAATTTTTGATCGTCAGCCCATGGTCATGCCAGAAGGGGTAACGCAGGTTAAAATAACAGTTCTCCGCCTGTATCCTGCTGCTCTCCTTAAATGCGCTCTCCCCGTCAGCCGGACCGTCAAAAGAGCAGTTTCTTACTAAAAGTTCATCGCTTCCATAAAGGGCACGTTCTGCATCAAATTTCTGATCCTCTATTATCTTCATAAACAAATCCTCCTTTATTCGTCCCTATCGCTTTTCAAGCTGATAAATCAGGTAATCCAGACAGTCAATGCGCTTTTGCTCCCTGTGAAGTTCATCCAGCAGTTGCTTCCTGTGGCCAAATAAAAGCCGAAGCTGCTGCTCTTTCTCCCCAGGATCCTGAAGCGCCGTAAATTCTTCTATCATTTCATCCGTGCAGCCCGCATCTTTGAGATTCTGCACAATGGAATAACCGTATTCCCAGGGCGGATGACCCCGCTCCGGCTTTCCAGCCCTCCGTCCCATCACCATCACTCTCCTTCTTCCATCTCTATTTAATGTAGTACAAATGATTCCAAATAGCAAATATCTATCATCTATTGTTTTCCATAGATTTTTTTTATGGAAATAGAATTCCAAAATTTTCCTTTTATTTTTCCTCCACAAATTCTTCCGCCATCCGGCGTTGCTTTTTCCTTTTTTTCCGTGTAAAATCAACAGAGACGGGAGGTTGATGAAATGGAATTACGTATGCTGGAATACTTCTTAGCAGTAGCCAGAGAACAGAATATTACCGCGGCGGCGGAGTCCCTGCACATTTCCCAGCCCGCTTTATCCACTCAGTTAAAGGCGATGGAAGCAGAATTTGGAAAGCAGCTGCTCATCCGCGGAACGAAAGGCTCCCGGAAAGTCGTTTTGACGGAAGAGGGAATGATCCTGCGCAAACGTGCGGAGGAAATTCTGTCTCTTATGCGGCGCACCGAGGAGGAAATCAGCGGTTCCAATGAAACCATCGCCGGAAATGTGTTTATCGGGACCGGAGAAACGGAAATTGTGCGCCTGTTTGCCAAGATTGCTAAAAAACTCCAAAAAAAATATCCGGACATCCGTTACACCATTTCCAGCGGAAACGCGGAACATGTTCTGGACTATCTGGATAAAGGGATCAGTGATTTTGGTCTTCTTTTTACCGAAATCGATCCTCACAAATACGAGGCCATTCCGGTTCCCATCAAGGACACCTGGGGTGTTTTGATGCGCAGGGACTCCCCCCTGGCTGCAAAAGAATCCATATGCCCTGAGGATTTATGGGACAAGCCTTTGATCGTCTCCCATCAGAAGGGGGATCATCATTATCTGGGGCGCTGGCTGCAGCGGGAGGAGTCCGAACTGCACATTGTCGCCACTTATAACCTGGTATTCAATGCCTCCCTCCTGGTAGACGAGGGTTTGGGGTATGCCCTGTGCTACGATAAACTCATCAACACCCATGGCAGCAATCTCTGTTTTCGTCCCCTGTCCCCCCGCCTGGACGCCCAGGGATACATTGTCTGGAAAAAGTATCAGGTATTTTCCAAAGCGGCAAATGTTTTTCTCCAGTATCTGCGGGAAATCCTTGAAAATGAAACGGAGTAATTCCGATCAGCCCCTCAGCGGAATCTCCTCACAGCCTCAGCGCATAAAGCAGGAAACCGCGAATCCTCCTCTCCTTTTCCTCCGGCGCCATTCCTTCCTCCATCAGGATCCCGATTTGCCCGTAGACGCAGAAGGAAGCAGCAGTCTGCACGTCCTCCACCTGAATCTCCCCTCTTGCCTTCGCCTGCTCTAAAAGCTCCGAGACGATTCCGGCAAGCTTTTGGCAGACCTTTAATGTCAGCTGGTCATGAAATTTTTTGTTTTCCGCCGCGTGAAAGGTCTGGTAATAACCGTCCCCCTCCGTCTCCGCCGTCAGAGGCATGGTTTCAATCAGCTCCTTCAGGGTCCTGCTCTCAGCCTTAGGCAAAATGGAAAAACGGCTCACAAGCTTTTCTGCGTACTGCTCCACTGCACGGTCAAAAAGGACCTCCTTAGAAGGAAAATACCGGTAGCACAGTCCCTGGGCAACGCCTATGGCCCTGGCAATGTCTGTAATTGAGGTCTTCTCATATCCCTTCTCATAAAAAATCCTCATGGCAGTATCCAAGATTTCCTGTTTTCTCTCCTCTGGTTCCTTCGTAATACGCATCTTGCACCTCCTCTCTCAAGGATAGCCGACTTAACCCGAAAAGTCAATGACTGAATATCAGTCATTAAAAAGGCATTTAAAAGGGCGGCTTTATTCCCATCGCCATACAGGCATTGCTGCCGACCCGCTCCCATTGAATTTCAGAAAAATGTCCGGACAACAGCTTTCGCATCTCCCGTTCGGAGTAAAGCTTTACATCGCCCTCCCTGCTGTGGCGGAACCATGCATTAATGAGCACCCGCCCCAGGCCCGGATGCCAGGAGTCGCACATGAGAAAGGTTCCCCCCGGCTTTAAGACCCGGAACACCTCCCCGAGGACCTCATCCGGGGCCGGATAATGATGAAATGAGTCGTTGCAGTATACCACATCGAAGGAAGCATCCTCAAAGGGCAGGTGCTCGCTGTCCCCCAATACGAGATCGACCTTTCCGCCCAGCTTCTTTTTTGCCGTTTCTAACATTTGTTCCGACAGGTCCAGCCCGTACAGGACTTTGCTCCCGTCCTTCTCTAAAATGCGCCTCATCAGTTCCCCCGTGCCGCACCCTAAGTCCAGGGCGGTGTGATAAGGGATCCGGGAAAGCTTTTCCAGAATAACCGGATAAAGGGCACGGGCATGCTGTCCTTTAACGTCCCTGTCATAGGTAGCCGCCTGCTGATCAAACGCCGCTTTCGAGTTTTCTTTCGCGTCAGTCATATTTAAACCTCCTCTCTGAATCTGAGGCTTATTATAAATCCTCTGGCTGTAAAAGTCAATGAATAATATTCATTCATTTATCTTTGACGGATATTTCTGACAAAGATCCATCTTTACTTTTTGGGCTTACGCCTCTCCCCATGCAAGACCGGCGGCAGCCGCGATCGCAGTGAAAGCCAGCCCCGTTCCAACCATCATACACCGCAGGGATATCACATCCGCCAAAGGACCAAAGACCGCCATTCCCAACGGCAGAAAACCAGCGTACATCGTCCCCAGCAGTCCGAATACCCTCCCCTCCATGGAAGAGTCCGACTTCTCCTGCACCATGGTGGTAAGCGCAGTCTGGGCCATGGTAAGCGCCATCCCATAGCAGAACATCAGGCCGAGATACAACGCGAAATTTCCGGAAAGCCCCATCCCGGCTCCAAACAGGCCAAAGGCAAACAGTCCTGCCGTCAGCGTTGTTTCCCGGCGCTTAAATCCTCCCCAGATCCCCATGGCGATTCCTCCCGCCGTCATTCCCGCAAATCCCACCACCTCGGCTGCCGTCAGGTACCAGTAAGTCCCGCCGAATTCCCGCCGGACAAAAAGTCCCGAAAGGTAGCCTGCCGGAACGCAAAAGAAGGTAAGAATACCATAGATGAGCAGAAGTCCCCTCAGGGACCGGTCCGAAAACGTATATTTGATCCCCTTCTTCATTTCACAGCGGAAATCCTTCTTCTCTGTCACAGTCCTCTGTCCGGGAAGGGTCAGACAGGCCAGCAAAAGATTCCCCATGACTGCCGTGATCAGGTCAATCAGCAGCATGGCTCTTAAACTGCTGACCGCAAAAACCGCTCCCGCTGCCGCCGGAGCCGCAAAATTGACAACGGACTGCATCGCCGCATTGATGCCATTGTACCGCATAAGCTGTTTTTCCGGGACCATCCGCGGAATCACTGCATTGACCGCCGGAGTCTGGATTCCTGCCCCCAGGGAGCGAATCGCCGACATTCCCAGAAGGCCCAAAAGCAGGGATGTCCCTGATGAAATGTGAGGAATTGCCAGCATCATGGCCAAGGTAGCCAGCGCGATCAGCACATCCGCTCCCATGATTAAAATTTTTCTGGGGAAGCGGTCCGCCCAAACACCGCCTGGAAATGAAATCAGAAACTGCGGCAGATAAGCACAGACAGAAAAGGCTGCCACCCATCCTCCGCTGGCTGTTTCCATGGCTGCATACCAGACCAGCGCCATCTGAACCAATGTTGAGCCAAAAAGTGTAATGCACTGGCTGGTCAGGAACAGGATCACCCTTCTTTGCCAGCCAGCGCATGCTGCGTTGTCCATATGTTTTACCCTCCTGTTGATCTCGGAGGGAGCACAAACCGCTGGGTCGGATAGCCAAACTCTGTCAGCAGTTCCTGTTCCAAAAAGCCAAGCCTCATAAGCATAGCCCGATGCCCGGTATCCGCCCTGTCCTTTTCCCGGTAGGTTGTGATGCTGATTTCCCTGCCCGGAAGATAGGCTTCCTGCAGAGTTTCCAGAAAAAGACTTT
Source organism: Candidatus Enterocloster faecavium (assembly GCA_019118585.1). Classification (GTDB taxonomy): domain Bacteria; phylum Bacillota; class Clostridia; order Lachnospirales; family Lachnospiraceae; genus Enterocloster; species Enterocloster faecavium. Next base: position 10,919 of record DWYS01000130.1, read on the forward strand.
GAATTTTTCTGCTGCGGTACTGAGGATGTATCCCCAGAAACTCAATTGTTCCCGAAAAGCCGTCAAAGGCCAGGGCTCCGATGAGAATATGGCCGTCCCTCAGCAAAAGCGCCTGCCGCCGCGCGATCCTCTCCTCCAGCTTGTCCCGGTAATCTTCCTCATCCATCTCAGGGTACCCGTCCACCACAAGGCGCATAAGGCGCATCCAATCCGGCACATCCTCCTTCTGAGCCAGACAGATACGTGACCTGCTCAGATTCCCCGACGGCACCTCTCTCTGCAGGGAAAAAGGCAGCTGCAGGGGATAAAATTTTCCTCTGCTGCGGTACTCTCCCGGCGGCCGTTTATACATCGCCTTAAAAGCAGATGAAAAGGCCTGCTGGCTCTCATATCCGCAAATCACCGCAATCTCCATGATCGGCGTTCTGGAAAAAGACAGCAGTCTTGCCCCCTCCGTCAATTGACGGCGTTTTATATAATCGTGGATCGTCATGCCCGTTTGAGCGGAAAACTGCCGGTGAAGATGGTATTTTGAGTAATGAACCGCCTCCGCCACTTTTCCCAGCTCCAGTCTGCCTTCCAGATGACTTTCAATATAGCCGATTGCTGCCTCTATCCCGAGGATGGATTGTACGCTCATTTGTGTTCCCTCTTTTTCTCTAAACAGGATAGCAGAACCAGCAGAACATGTTTTCATCATTCTTGCGGTGTTTTTGGCCAAAAATCATCCTAAGCTCTTTCCAGCCTTTCCTTCAGGTATAACAAAGCCTGGGTAATGATGCAGCCATGGTCTACGGCCAGTCCTCTGGCACTTAGCAGGTGGTATGTTTCCTGCGTAAGAATGGAATTTCCGGACCGGGTAATCCCCACTCTCGCTCCCACGGATATCCCTCTCTCCTGACAGGTTAAATCCAGGTTCCAGATCTGATAAAATCCCTCTTTTGCCGGCTCCTCCTTCAGTTCCACATCCATCCACGCAGCCTCTGCTGCGTCATCCCCCGCTTTTACCGGCATCTCGCCGTTGATCAGGGCCAGGAAAGAAGTCGTAATCACCCTCCATCTTGGGTCCCGGTCCCATTTTCCCCAGGTCTCCAACTGTTTTAAGGGAAGGCCTTTCAGGCCCGTCTCCTCCTCCAACTCCCTGGCCGCTCCTGCAAACAAATCCTCCCTAAGCTCTACGAACCCTCCCGGAGCAGCCCAGAATCCGATGCTGGGGTGATTGCTGCGCTTTACCAGCAGCACCTTCACAGGCTGGCCCCAGTGTTCCAGCTTTTCCGGTGAACAGACCACCACGATATCCGTGGTATTGCTTGGATTATCATATTTTTTCGGGTTGTAGCCCTCCAGAAATTCCTCCAGGCTCTCTCCATTCCGGTTCTTTTCTCCCGTGCCCTTAAATGGGGCATTATCTTTTAAAAATGTCATGATCTTCTCCTCTTTTCCATCTTCATATCCGCGCTGCCGCAGTCATCCTCCGTATCAAAATGCCTTCGCTGTTTATTAAGATTATTATAGCGATTGAGACCTTATATTGGAAGTATGGATTTAGTTTTAGAGCAATAATTTCCTGAATTACGGAAGTCGCTCTCACTCATCCGGAACTGAACTATGTGTTCCTCCCACCCCTTTTCTCCCCATTCTCCTCCGCCAAAATTAATTGCGTACGCTACTTTTTTGCGCTGTAATCTTCCGTGGAAAGCGGGTGAACATTATGATAAATGACCATTTTTCAAATTTAGGCCGCTGTATCTCCATCCTGGACCAGCTGAGGGGCTCTTAGAGCGCATGATGGAAAATCTTAATCAGAAAGTATGGCATAGAATAGAGGAACATCATGGAAACGAAAGAAATTTCGCAGAACACGAATCCGCTGGAATCAGAATCCATCGGAAAACTCATCTTGACCCATAGTGAGAGTATCGTCCGGATTCTCCAGCTGGGCGTTGCATCGGGAGCCAACCAGCTGGCTATTACCCTGGTACAGATTAATTTTCAAAGTCAGCGCTATTTTCAACGCCGTTATCTTTGGCAGCTCCCAGAGTACACAGCCCATTCTGGGATACCATTACGGTGCAGGAAAATATGGCCGCGTCAAAGAAACCTTCAAAAAGGCGGTCACAATCGTAACCTGTATTTCCTGTGCGGCATTCCTCTGCTTCCATATTTTCCTGTTCTGCACCTTCATTGTAGGCGCTCAGATCCTGTGCGCCCAGTTTTTTCCGGCCATCGGCGAGGGAGGGATCGGCACCATCGTATCCCTGAGCCGGCAGGTATTCTTCCTGCTCCCCCTCGTCATCCTATTCTCCTTAATCTGGGGCATCAACGGCGTACTGTGGGCCAGTCCCATCTCAGACGGTCTCTCCGGCGTCATGGCTCTCCTTCTGGTTCACAGAAAGATGCAGGACTGGTGACCGGTTATCTGAGAATTACCGGATAAAATTCGTCTGGCAGAAGGGTTCTTTCTCCGGAAGCCCGTAGCGCTCCTTCCCAAGAGCGATGGAGCGCATAAGAAATACCATATTTCTGGCCAGAGTGCGCATTCCCTGCAGTCCCTCACTATCTTCTGCTGCCTCACCGGCCTGCCGTCCGTGGATGCTGTTCCAGTACTGTCCGGAAGCCACCGGCATGCCGCTGATGGTAAAATACTTATTCAGCTCATCAAAGGTTGCAGACAGCCCGCCTCTTCTGGCCGCCACCACACAGGCCCCCACCTTCATGGTCTTATCAAATGGAGTGCTGTAAAACAGCCGGTCCAGGAAGGAGACCAGCGTTCCGTTGGCAGATGCATAGTAAACCGGGCTGCCTACCACCAGGGCATCGCAGGCTTCAAATTTAGGCGCAACTTCATTGACACAATCATCAAATACACACTGCCCCTTCTGGGCACATGCGCCGCAGCTGATACATCCGCGGACAGGCTTATTTCCTACCTGTACAATCTCACATTCGATGCCTTCCTGAAGGAAAATCTTCTCCATTTCCTTCAAGGCAATGTAGGTGTTCCCCTCTTTGTGAGGGCTTCCGTTGATCATCAATACTTTCATGTTTATCCTTCTTTCTATACTTTGCACTTCCGGGTTACCGTTCCATTTTACCACCGGATGATGGCAGTCTGCAACATGCTTGGGTTAACTTCTCAGCCCCCCGCAATAAAAAGGACCGCCCTGAAAATCCATTCTTCAGGACAGCCCTTTATCAGCACAGAGCCTTTTCATTTTCCTCAAACAGTTTATCGTTAATCTCTTCCAGCGGCGTATGATGGATGATACCGTGGCAGATAATTGCCTCCCTCCGGATCCGCGGATAGAGTTGAGCGTAAGCCGCCTCCTTCAGCAGACGCTGTGTTTCATCGATGGTCAGCTCCATACCGATACACAGACACAGCAGCTTATCCCTGGATGGCTTGCGGCGTCCGGAAAACAACTGGTGCAGATACACCTCGCTCATGCTGGCCCGCCGTGCAAGCTCCGCTTTTGAAATATTCTTATGTTCATACAATTCAGAAAGCAGCTCCGTCACATTCCGGTCCACAAAATAAGACTGATTCTCCTTAATATAGGAGTCGATGTTGGATTCCGTCATCAACTCCTCCTTCAAATCATCTGTGCTTTTTTTCTCCATAATACACACCCTCTCCTGCGCTTTGGTTTCTATTTTACGAAATTTTCCGAAAGGATACAATATTCTGCCTGCATAGTGTTTTAAACATTTTTCTCGTCTATTGTACCTGGTCAGGACGGACTCATACCCCCAAGGGCGCTTGGTCATCTTGCCTGGAAAGGCCGGACCGGAAGGCTCTTTTTCATTCCCCGGGCCGGCAAAAAAGAAACGTTCTTAAATCTTCTAGAACATCAGCTGAAACGCCTTTCCTGCAATGGAAATGGTATCGCCGCTGCGAAGCCGTTTCACCTCTTTCAGCGTCTCGCCGTTTACCTGAATTTGGGCCTCAAGATCCAGAGGCTTCGCCGTCACGAATCCCTGTTCCAAAAAGATCAGAAGAGCCTTGGGCGGCACATCCTCACCTGTTAAAACAAGTCCGCAGCCTGCATCCCGTCCAACGGTCAGCTCCCCGCTCAGGGTAAATTCCGTATTTCCAGTGGCCAGGACACCCTCATCCGCCTTCACCCGCACATAGATGCCGGAGGGGACATCTTCTTTTACAGGCGTCTCATCTTTTACAAGCAGCTCATCTTTTACAGCCGTCTCTTCCCTTACCGTCACAGCCGCCTTTCCCCGTCTGCGCAGAATCAGGACCAGGATTACCACAAGGACGATGGCAGCTCCGATTCCGGCCCCAATCCAGCTCATCCCGCCGGAGGGGCTTTCTTTGACTGCGCCGGAAGATGCCCCGGCAGGAGGCTGGCTTTTCTCTTTCTCAGCGGGGCCGCTCTCCGTCTCGCCTCCGGAGGTTTCTCCCTCCGTTTCTTCCTGGGTCTGTTCTTCTGAGGCGGATTCTGAGGCGGAAGAGTCCACCGTCTGCCCCTCGCCCAGCAGATCCACCTTTGCTTCCCCCCGGCACAGCAGGGTTCCGCCGGAAGCAAAGGTGAAGGATACGGGCTGAGCCTCCCCGGAGGCTTCGCAGCCCTCCAGGTCAAAAGCTGTTACCATCAGCTCTCCCCCGGCTTCCGACAGGGCATCTGCGGCAGCGGCCGGCGTCAGGCTGTCCCCCGCCACCTGATGGATGCCGCCGGAAGCTTCGGTCAGCTGCCTCAGGCTTTCCAATGCAGCGGCGTCCGTACCCATTCCAAGGGAGTGGACCATCACATCGGAATGGCTGATCCGGTCCAGCAGCTCTTCATAGGGCACCCCGCCCTGGGGGTCGTACTGGACAGCGTCCGTAATCACGATCATGGCCCGCAGTTCATTTCCCTGTCGGGGAAGGGTTTCAAAATAATCCAGGGCGCTGTTTATACAGGTATGCAGACGGGTAACATCCTCATCAAAGGGGATAGCCCCAATCTGCTCCCCCATGGTTTCAGCCGTTGCATCCTCATTGAGTATCTGAAAACTGTCCCCAAAGGTCGCTAGGATAAAACGGGTGTTTACGCCGCTGTCCGCCGCCAGCTGGTCGCAAAATTCCTCCAGCTGCTGCCTGAAAGGCGGCATGGAGGTGGAATTGTCTACCAGCAGCAGGTAGGTAATGGGAAATCCTGCCTGGCGGACCGTCTCCAGGCGGCCGGAGGCAGGGAAGGACTGGCCGCCGATCCTGGCCTCCACCTGGGTAATGGGGCTTTCCACCCCCTCCAGCTTTACATAGGTATATAAGGTATTTTCATAAACAAAAACACGCACCGGCTGGGCGCTGGGAGCCGCTATAGCCTGGCCGCAGGTTAAAACCAGGGCCATCGCAAGGGCGCCCGCCAGCCGGAACATTCGTCTTGCAAGCTGCTTCACATGGATCCCTCCTCTACAAACACAGCAATGACAGAAAAATTATCGTTTCCCGGAGGCGTGCGCCGGATCTGCCGCAGCAGCATAAGATCCGCCCACTGCTTAGACGTTTCCGCCTTCAGCAAATCCGCCTGGGCTTCCTCCTGGTAAACGTATTCCCAGAAGCCGTCGGAGCAGAGCAAAAAACCATCCCCCGGCTTCACCTGGGCCTGGCCCGTCTCCGGCTGGCAGGAAGGTTTTCCCAGCACCCTGAGAAGGCTGGAACGGTCATCATCGTGGTAGATATCCATATAGGAAATCTCCCCTCCCAGATACTTCATATAAGTAACCGAGTGGTCTCTTGTGGCAAAGGCCAGCTGGCCATCAGAAAAATGATACAGGCGGGAATCCCCTACATGGGCCCAAAAAGCCTGAGCCCCTTCTATCACCAGGGCCACCGCCGTGGTCTTCATATCCTCCTGGCCGGGAAGCTGCTGCCCCTCTAAAACCAGGCGGTTGGCCTCCTTCATCTGCTCCTTCAGCATCTCCTGATCCACAGACCGGGCCACAAGGCAGCCCTCCAAAATGGACTGGGACGCCGCCGTGGAGGCCACCTCGCCGCAGCTGTGGCCCCCCAGCCCGTCCGCCAGGACGAAAACGCCCCGACCGCCCTGGACCTGAAATCGGATGCTATCCTCATTGTTGGGCCTTCCGCCCCGGTTGGTATAGGCATAATAGGATAATTTCATCATTCAATCTCCAAATAGATGGTGTTGTCCGCCTCGCCCAGATAGATGGAGCTGTGGGGCGGAAGCTTCACCGGCGTATTGGGCGCGATGCGCTGCCCGTTGACCAGAAACGTACCGTAAGTAGAATTTAAGTCCGTTACCACAAACATCTGCTCCTGCTCATCAAAATATACCTGGCAATGCTTGGCGCTGACTCCCGGCGTCCCGTCCTGGTAAACCAGGCGGCAGGTTGCCGGATCCCGCCCGATCTGCACCGGCTGATGATGGAGCTGCACCGCCATGCCGCCATGCTGGGGCGCCATGGAGCGGAGCAGCGGCGTTCCTTTTGCCTTCTCCTTCTTCTCCTGTGCCTCCGGGGCCGGATTGGCCTGGGGAGCCGGCGACTTTTTCTTTTTGCCCATTACCACCGCCAGAAGGATCACCACGACCACAACCACCGCTGCCCCGGCTCCAATCATGGCTATGGGGAATCCGCTCTCTTCATAGACGCTGTAGGGAATATTGTTCCGGTCCAGCAAAAACTGCACTTCCGTGGAACTTACGGCGTAAAACAGGTTCTGGTCCAGCTTGGAGCCGGCGGTGCTGATCCCGATCACCGCCCCGTCTCCGTCAATCAGAGGCCCTCCGGAGTTGCCTCCGCTTAAAGCCGCATCCGTCTGGATCAGCTCCCGCCCGGTGCCGCTCTCCGTCAAAAAGCGTCCAATGCTTCCGGTGGTAACGGTGGCGTCGTCCTTGCTGGCGGAAGTAACCGCCTGCACCGTCACATCCGAAGCCAGAGGATAGCCAACGGCGTACACCTCGCTTCCCAGTGCGTCTTCCTCCGGCGCCCTGAGCTTTAAGGGAACCCGTTTATCGGTGGGCTGAGCCAGCTTTAAAACCGCCACGTCCTTGGCATAATCATAAACCACCAGATAGGCTTCCTCCTGGTCGCTGTCATCGAACATAACGTAGAGCTGTCCGCCTCCCAAGGCCTCCCCGGCCAGGATGTACTCTTCCACCACATGGCAGTTGGTAATAATGTACTCCGGGTTCTCCCCCTCCGTCCCTACAAAGAAGCCGGTTCCACGCCAATACTGCATGTTCCCGCTCTCATCCGGGGCTCCGGAATAGAGCATCACAACCCCATCCAGCACGCTCTGGTCAAAAGCGGCAAAGGCGGGAGCCGCCGTCATCACCGCAAGGGCCAGAGCCAGGCATACGCTCTGAATGGCCTTCGCCAATTTACGAAATCTTTTCATCACTGTTCCTCACTTTCCACTGTTTATTTCCGCCTCATAAAAGCGGTACATTTCTCATTTGCTGCCGCAGGCAATCATCACGCCGGTGTAATTGTCCTGCTCCGGAATCCCTTTTTCCAGAACCATCGTTTCTAAAAGGGCGCAGCCCTCATCCGGACTTAAGGACATGGCCTCCTTTAATTCCGGCATAGTCAGAACCCCGCTGATTCCATCGGAGCATAAAAGGATCACATCCCCTTCCTTCAGCTTCCAGGGCCTTAAATTCAGATCCACTTCCTTTAAATGGTCGATGCCGATAAAGGAGGTAAGTCTCCTGGCGTCTTCATCGTTTTCGGCCCGCTCCTTGCAGATTACATCCCCTTCCAGTTCCTTCGCGTACAGCTGATTTAAGTAGGTATGCTCCCGGTTCAGCTGGAAAACTCCCTCTCCCCGCTTTAAAAATATGGCGCTGTCCCCAACGCTGAGCCAGTACAGGTCATCCCCCAGGATATGGACGGCGGTCAGGGTGGTCCCGCTTAATCCGCGGGACTGGCAGAATATCTGGTCATTGGCGGCGAAGGCTCCCCGGTACAGCCATTCCGGCACGGCCTCCCGGCCGTCCCACTGTAAAAAGCGCTGGCGGAACACCTCCACCGCCGTCTCGCTGGCTGCCTTCCCGTCCTCCATTCCGCCCATGCCATCGGCCACAATGGCCAAAAGCCCCTGCTCCTTCCTGCGGGCCGAGTCGGAGGAATTAAACAGGGCAAAGGAATCCTCCTGCCCTTCCCTTTGTCCCTGGCCCTGGATATTGCCTGCCAGAAGGGAAGATGCCGGTTTCGGTTCTTCCTCCCGCCTCCCGGTCTCCTTTTGGGGGGCGGGCCGGGAAACCGCCTCTTCTTTCGGCGGCCGGGGCTTTTGGCCCTCCCGCCGGCCAAAGAGCCTGTCAAACAGTCCCATCAGTTTTTATCCTCCTCTTCCTTCCAGGTAAAATGGTCGCCGCACAGAGGCACGAAGATCAGCTTCGTCTCCCCGAAATCAATCAGGTCGTAGGCTTTTAAGGGCATGGGGGAAAATACTTCCTCATCGTTTAAATAGATGATGTTCCTCCCCTCCCCGGGAAGCAGGTTAAAGCGGTTGTGCTTGTCGCTGTAGCTGATCTTGGCGTGGTTCTCCGAAGAAATCTTCAAATCCCCGGTGATCACAATGTCCATCCGGTCCCCCCGGCCAATGGAGTTGATGCCGCCCCGGATGGTGTAGCTTTTGCCCTTGCTGGGGCCCGCCACGCAGGCCAGCCAGCCCACCACTGGGTCAAAGCCCATCTTGGCCTGCATCATGCCCACGGTTTTTCCTCCCTCCGCCACAGTGGTAGGGTGAGAGGGGCCGAAGCCGCCGTTTCCATATCCCTTTGGGGGCATGGTTTTCTGCGGGGCCGTGACGGACATGCCGGATAAGGGGGCCGTTTTCGCCGGGGCCGTCACGGAGCGGCCCGATAAGGGTGCAGTCCGGTTCTCCCCGGTTACGGGACGCCCGGAAAGGGGAGCCGTCCGATTCTCTCCCGTTACGGAGACAGGAACGGTCTTATTCTCCCCGGTTACAGGGGCGGTCCGAAATGGGTTTAAGGGAGCTGTCCGCCTGGCGGCCGTTACCGTGATCTTTTGATTCCCGTTGCAGTAGGGACAGGTGGGGTACTTGTCCGGGTCGTACAGATGTCCCCTCCCGCATTCAATTTGTGCCATAATGATTCCTCCTTGTCATTTCTTCTATCTTTAACATCTTCTGATGGTTCTCTCATCCTGTTGCGTCCTTCCAATCCCTAATCGATCCGGATACGTTCCACCTGGGTCAGGGAGGAAGTATCAAGCTGCTGCCGGGCCGCCGAGATACTCAGGTCTTTTAATTCCGGCAGGGCGCTTAAGGGCGTCAGGTCCGTAATGGAACCGGCGTTGTGAATGGTCAGAGACCGCAGGTTTTTTAAGCCGGACAGGGGCGTCAAGTCGCTTACATGGCGGTTGCGGATGGTCAGGGACGTCAGGTTTTCCAATCCCGCCAGGGGGGCCAGGGAGGTGTACTCCACATTGCCGGAAGTGGGGCCAAACCCGCCGTTTTCTAAGTCCAGCTCTGTCAGTTCTTTCAGTCCGGACAGGGGCCCTAAGTCTACGGCGTTGCAGCCGGTATTCAGAATTCTTAAATGTTTCAGGT
>DWYS01000131.1 GCA_019118585.1 Candidatus Enterocloster faecavium
TATTTAGGAGATAAGCTTATTATATCTGAAGATATATTGTCCGGTTAATGTGTCCCCACCTGTCCGCTAATTATGTCTTGGGCTGTCCGTCGAATATGGCACAGGTGTCCGTTTGGGCTGGCAATCTGCATGGAGCTCCTCCGTCAGTATGACTGGCCAGAAAACTACACCCAGCTGAAGCGGGTATTAGATGAATTGGCGTCCATAACGGAAACATCCTATATCAGCAGTCTGTATATACGGCAGTTTTTAGAGGAAGAGAACAAGATATATGCCTGCAGTCGGGAGGAGAAGCCTTTTGATTTTGAGCGGACATTAGACGAAATTAACCGGGATATCATTAGTCAGGTCCTGGAAAAGACAAAAGGGAACCAGACAGCAGCAGCCAAAAAGCTTGGGATCAGCCGCAGTACGCTGTGGCGTTTACTGAAATGAACATATGGATCTCTGATCAGCGATTGTTTTTGTAAGCAGCAGAAAGCGCCCTTACCTTGAGGGCGCTTTCTGCTGTTCAGATGAATAGACAATCTCCAGATTCACCCCATAGGGCGCATCCATGTGAAAAAGAACCGCTTCATAGGCTTCTTTGCTGTCTCCGGAGGTGATGGCTCCATATATCCGGCGATGCTCCTTCAATGTTTCAAGCATGCGGTTTCCTCTGGCAAGAGAGTAGCATGCTAATTTTTTGATGCGGTACATATACTGGTTGAAGAGGTCAATGAAAGCGGTATTGCCGCTGTAAAGGACGAGATACCGGTGAAAGTTCTGATCTTCCTCGGCAAAGGACGCAACATCCTGGCTGTGCTCAAAAATCTGCTGCTGAATATCGAGGGACCCTTTCAGCTGCCGGAGCAGGTCTTCTGTCTCCTGGGTTTTGCGGGCCAGAGCCGCTTTCCTGGCACAGTAACCCTCTATGGCTGAGCGTATATCGTAAGTTTCTGCCACATCCTGCTGGTTCAGCTTGTGCAGCATGAATCCCTTATTTGGAACAATGTCGATGAGGCTTTCCTGGCAGAGGCGGTGAACCGCATCCCGCACCGGGGTTCGGGAGATTCCGATCTCACGGGCAATCTGAGATTCAGAATAAAGCTGATTGTAGGAGAATGTACCATCGATAATCCGTGTTTTGATATACTTATATGCCTGCAGCTGGAGGGCGTTAAATTCCCGTGTCACCATAATCATAATCCTCGCAATCTGTTTATTGGCTTTAGAATACTACAGATTTTGGAGAACGTCAACTAAATATAAAAAGAGAAATTGTGCAAAATAACGAAATTTCAAGTAGGCATTGACTTGTATACCGGTATGTAATAGGATAAAATCAATAGTTGCATACCGGTATACTGCAAATATTAAAGGGCGTATTGCATGAATTGTGAGAAACTGAGATCAGGAGGAATTACAATGATTGGATTTATTGGACTGGGAATTATGGGAAAGCCTATGGCAAAAAATCTGCTGAAGGCAGGAAAGGAACTGATGGTCTACGATATTAATCCGGCTGCGGTGGAAGCTGTAACAGCGGAGGGGGCCAAGGCGGGAACGCTGCAGGAGATTGGACAGCATTGTGACGTAATCTTTACGATCCTGCCCAATGGGGCTATTGTTCAGCAGGTACTCTTCGGCGAAGACGGGGCAGCCCCGGCTCTGAAAGCAGGAACCGTAGTCTGCGACTGCAGTTCTGTGACGCCGGGAGAGTCAAAATCCTGCTGGAAAAAGCTGAAGGAGCAGGGAGTTGGCTTTGTGGATGCACCGGTGAGCGGAGGTGAGCCGGGGGCTGTGGCAGGAACTCTGGCATTTATGGCCGGCGGAGAGCAAAAAGATTTTGATGTGCTGAAACCGTATTTTGATATTATGGGTTCCTCCGCTCTTTTGGTAGGAGATTCGGGGAGCGGAAGCGTCACAAAACTGGCAAACCAGGTGATCGTGAATAATACCATAGCCATTGTATCCGAGGCTTTTGTCCTGGCAGTAAAGGCGGGAGCAGATCCGGTCAAGGTATATGAGGCCATACGGGGAGGCCTGGCCGGCAGCGCGGTACTGGATGCAAAGATTCCTATGATCGTGGAACGTAACTTTACTCCAGGCGGAAAAATTTCCATCAATCATAAGGATATTAAGAATGTAATCAACACGGCCCATGAACTGGATGTGCCGGTACCCTACACCGCACAGCTTTTTGAAATCCTTCAAAGCCTGAAGGTTCACGGCCATATGGATGAGGACCACAGCGGGATTGTCCAGTATTTTGAAAGACTGGCAGATGTTGTCGTGAAAAAGATGGATTAGGAGGGAAAGATATGAACGAGCAGACGATAAGCGCGGCTATCCTGGAAAAATATCCGCCGCTTGAGGAAGCGAAGATCGATGAGCTGCTCCGCAGGGAGATCCAGGAGAGTCCGGTTAAGATCATAGTGCTGGATGATGATCCTACGGGAGTACAGACGGTACATGATGTTTCCGTGTACACAGACTGGGATGAGGAGAGTATTCGAAATGGTCTGGAAGAGAAAAACAAGCTGTTTTATATTCTGACCAATTCCAGGGGATTGACTGAGGAACAGACCATACAGGTACACCGGACCATCGCGGAGAATATCGCAAAGGCCGCGAAGAAGGCAGGTGTTCCGTTCCTGGTGATGAGCCGGAGCGATTCGACGCTGAGAGGCCATTATCCCACAGAGCCGATGGTTTTAAAGGAGGTTTTGGAGGAAAAAACCGGTCTGAAGCTGGACGGGGAAATTCTCTGCCCCTTCTTTAAAGAAGGAGGCCGCTTTACGATCAATGATGTACATTACGTCCGGTACGGTGAACAGCTGGTTCCTGCCGGGGAGACAGAGTTTGCAAGGGATAAAACCTTTGGATATCGTTCTTCCAATATCCGGGAGTATGTGGAGGAAAAGACCAAAGGGGCATACCGGGCAGAGGATGTCGTTTCCATCAGCCTGGAGGAACTGCGGGGAATGAAGCTTGATGCGATCACCGAACAGCTGACGGCGGTTCAGGATTTCAACAAAATTGTGGTCAATGCCGTGGATTACTGCGATTTGAAGGTATTCGCGGCCGCTTTGTACCGGGCCATGGCCCGCGGAAAGCATTTTATGTTTCGCACAGCAGCCGGTCTGGTCAAGGTTATGGGAGGCATCCCGGATATTCCGCTTCTGACCAAAAAGGATATGGTGTCCCAGGAAACGGACGCAGGGGGTATCGTGGTGGTCGGAAGCCATACCCAGAAGACCACGGCTCAGCTTGAGGAACTGCTGACTTTAAGCTGCACAGTGGGGATTCCCTTCCATTCGGATCTGGTATTGGAGGGAGACGAGGCTTTTTCGGCAGAAATTGACCGCGTGATCAAAAAGAGCGAGGAGGTCATAAAATCGGGAAAAACTGCGGTGTGCTACACGGACCGGAAGCTTCTCTCGGTGGAGAATGAAACGAAAGAGGAGGCGCTGCTCCGTTCCGTTAAGATATCCGATGGAGTCCAGGCGTTGGTTGGGAAACTCTCCGTAACACCGGCTTTTGTGGTGGCAAAAGGGGGGATCACCTCCAGCGATGTGGGAACTAAAGCCCTCAGGGTAAAGCGGGCCGATGTGATGGGGCAGATCAAGCCTGGCATCCCGGTCTGGAGAACCGGGGAGGAGAGCCGGTTCCCCGGAACGCCGTATGTGATCTTCCCGGGAAATGTGGGAGAGGTGCAGACTCTGCGTGAGGTGGTGCAGGTGCTGACCGGGCAGTAAGTATGGCTCAAGGAGGAAAACAGGATGAAAGACCATTATCAGGATCCACGGACATCAAAGCCCAGGATTGCAGTGACGATGGGAGATCCGGCCGGGATTGGACCGGAGATCATCGTCAAAGCGCTGGCACAGGATGAGGTAAGGGAAAAGGCCGTGTGCGTAGTAGTCGGAAATGAGGAGATTCTGCGCCTGGCCATGAAAACCACAGGTGTTTCTCTGAAAGTTCACCGAATCGCCCGGGCCGGGGAGGCGCTGGATGAGAAGGGGATTTTGAATCTCATCCACATGGATAATGTCCGGATGGACGAGTTTCAATGGGGAAAGGTAAGCGCCATGTGCGGCCGGGCGGCCTACGAGTACATAGAGAAGAGCATTGGATTGGCAAATGCACGGGAAGTGGATGGAGTATGTACCGGACCGATCAATAAAGAAGCCCTTCGGGAGGCCAATATCCCCTATATTGGCCACACTGAGATATTCGGCGCTTTGACGGGGACAAACGATCCTCTGACTATGTTTGAGACCAATGGGATGCGGATATTTTTCCTGACCCGCCATGTTTCCCTTCGTCAGATGCTGGATATGATCCGGCGGGACCGGATTATTGATTATGTGAAGCGGTGTACAGAAGCATTAAGGCGTTTGGGCGTAAGAGAAGGAACGATGGCGGTGGCCGGCCTGAATCCCCACAGCGGAGAACATGGGTTGTTTGGGGATGAGGAGGTCAGAGAAATTGAGCCTGCAGTCAGGGCGCTCCGGGAGATGGGATATGATGTGACCGGCCCGATCGGGGCAGATTCTGTTTTTCACCAATGCGCTCAGGGAAAATACAATAGTGTATTGTCCTTGTACCACGATCAGGGGCATATTGCTGCGAAAACTCTGGATTTCGACAGGACCATTGCGATCACCAATGGGATGCCGATCCTCCGTACATCGGTCGATCACGGAACAGCCTTTGATATTGCAGGGACGGGGACGGCACAAGCGGTGAGTATGGCGGAGGGAATTCTGCTGGCCGCCAAATACTCCCCTGCATTTGCAGAGACATCAAAAGATATGGATTAGAGAGAGCTTTAACCAAAAACATCTGTCCTCAAAAAGAGAGGCCCCAAAGCCAGCACCCTTTGTGCTGGTCTGGGGCCTCTTTTTTGGCTGCAGGTCTTACTCCCTTGCAATCCCTTCTTCCACCGCTGTGTCTGCCACTGCCTTGGCAACCACATCGGCTACTGCTTTATTTAAGGGGGAGGGAATGATATTCTCTGCGTTCAGCTCCTCATCGGGGATGATGCTGGCGATGGCGTACGCGGCCCGCTGCTTCATGGTCTCGGTAATCTCTCTGGCCCGAACGGACAGAGCGCCCTTGAAGACGCCGGGGAACACCAGCACATTGTTGATCTGGTTGGGATAATCGGAGCGGCCGGTTCCTACGATCGCGGCGCCGCCGGCCTTGGCCTCCTCCGGCATGATCTCCGGGGTGGGATTTGCCATGGCAAATACGATTCCCTGATTCATGGAAGCTACCATCTCCTTTGTCACCAGACCGGGGCGGGATACGCCGATGAATACGTCAGCGCCTTTCATGGCATCCGCCAGTTTGCCGTGTTCATGATCCAGGTTGCTGATGTGGGAGATTTCCTCCTGGCCGGGATTTAAGCCCTCATCTCCCTCGCAGATGATGCCGTTGATATCGCACATGATCACATTTCCGAATCCCATGCTGATGAGAAGCTTTCCGATGGCAATTCCGGCAGCGCCCGCGCCGTTGATGACGATGCGCAGCTCGCCCATCTTTTTGCCCGTCACCTTGATGGCGTTGATCAGGGCAGCAGCCACTACGATAGCGGTTCCGTGCTGGTCATCGTGGAAGACGGGAATGTCGCAGAGCTCTTTTAAGCGGCGCTCGATCTCAAAGCAGCGGGGAGCGGCGATATCCTCCAGATTGATTCCGCCGAAGCTCTTGGAGATCAGGTAGATGGTCTGTACGATGGTGTCCGTATCTTTGGAATCGATGCACAGAGGGAAGGCGTCCACGTCGGCGAACTCTTTGAACAGGGCGCATTTTCCTTCCATTACCGGCATGCCGGCGGCAGGGCCGATATCGCCCAGCCCCAAAACAGCGGTGCCGTCGGTGATGACTGCCACCAGATTGGAGCGGCGGGTCAGCTTAAAGGACTGCTCATAATCCCTGGCGATCACCCGGCAGGGCTCCGCAACGCCGGGGGTGTAGGCCAGGGATAGATCCTCCCTGGTCTCGATTTTCTTCCGGGAAATGACTTCGATTTTTCCCTTGAGCTGATAATGCATTTCCAGTGAAGCCTGATTGATATCCATGTGAAAAATCCTCCTTATAATCGTGAAACGTATAAAGCTGCAGCTGTTCAGACCATCTTTTCCGGCTGAAATACCTTGTCAAATTCCTGTTCCGTCAAAAATCCCAGGGAGACGCAGGCCTCCTTTAAGGAAATGTTTTCAGCGTAGGCCTTCTTGGCGGTCTTGGCGGCGTTCTCATACCCGATGTAGGGATTGAGACAGGTTACTAACATCAGGGAGCGGTGGAGATTTTCGTTCATCTTTTCCCGGTTGGGACGGATTCCCACCGCACAGTTGTTATTGAAGGAGATCAGAACGTCGGTCAGCAGACGGACGGACTGAAGGAAATTGTAGATGCACACCGGCATAAAGACATTCAGCTCAAAATTGCCCTGGGAGGCAGACATGCCTACGGCCACATCGTTGGCCATTACCTGGACGGCCACCATGGTCATAGCCTCACACTGGGTGGGGTTTACCTTGCCGGGCATGATGGAGCTGCCGGGTTCATTCTCAGGAATGAAGATTTCTCCCAGTCCGCAGCGGGGGCCGCTGGCAAGCCAGCGCACATCGTTGGCAATTTTCATCAGGTCCGCGGCCAGTCCTTTGAGAGCGCCGTGGGCAAATACCAGTTCATCCTTGCTGGTCAGGGAGTGGAATTTGTTGGGGGCGGTGATGAAGTCCCTGCCCGTGAGAGAGGAGACAGCGGCGGCCACCTCCCGGTCAAAGCCCTCCGGGGCGTTGAGGCCTGTTCCCACGGCGGTTCCGCCAAGAGCCAGTTCCTTTAAGCCCTTCAGACTCAGGGTGATCATCTCTTTGGACTTGTCCAGCATATTTTTCCAGCCGCTGATCTCCTGGGAAAATTTGATGGGAGTGGCATCCTGGAGATGGGTGCGGCCCGTTTTGATGATGCCCTCATTTTCCTCCATCAGGCGGCCAAAAGTGGCGGACAGCAGGTCGATGGCGGGAAGGAGCTTGTCCTCGATCTCCATCACTGCGGCGATGTGCATGGCGGTGGGGAAGGTGTCGTTGGAGCTCTGGGACATGTTGGCGTGGTCGTTGGGGTGGATCAGTTTCTCGCCGGCGATTTCATTTCCCCTCCCGGCGATGACCTCGTTGACGTTCATGTTGGACTGGGTGCCGCTTCCCGTCTGCCAAACAGCCAGGGGGAAATGGGCGTTCAGTTTCCCTTCCAGGATCTCATCGCAGACCTGAGAGATGACCTGAAGGCGCCTCTCATCCAGTTTGCCCAGGCGGTGGTTTGCCATGGCGGCGGCCTTCTTTAAGATGGCGAAGGCGCGGATGATCTCCATGGGAATTTTCTCAATCCCGATTTTAAAATTTTCATAGCTTCTCTGGGTCTGGGCGCCCCAATATTTGTCTGCGGGGACTCTCACTTCGCCCATAGAATCGTGCTCGATCCGAAATTCCACGAAAAAAACCTCCTTTAAACGATTACTGCTAGAATCTAGTATAGTTTAAACGGAGGTTTTTCGCAATTCCCCGGAGGGAAGATTTTTATGAAAGAGATTTATACCGGTATTTGTACGTTTTATGAAAGCAATGATTCAGATACCGCCCCCATGGCGGGTAGCCGTCTCCTCAAAGCTGAAATAGTCCGGACGGTGTCTGGAACAGGTGTATTCAAACTGCACCCCGTCGGAGTTGTAGGTCTGGCTGGCCACCACGGCCAGGCAGTTGAAGTCATTGACATCCAGGTTCAGGTACTTCTCATCGATTTCCGTAATGTGCTCTACGGTAAAACGGCGTTTGCTGGTGACAATGGACATGTGAAGTTCATTTTCCAGGTAATCGTATATGGAGCGGGAGGCAATCTCCCGCGTCAGCTCCGGCATGACGGACTTTAAGAACATGTTCACATCCAGGATCACCGCCTTGTTGTTGACATAGCGGACCCGCAGGATGTAAAAGACCACGGAGCCGACGGCAAAGCCGGATTTGGCGCTCATTTTCTGGTCTACGGTCAGCTCGTCAAAGCGGATGACCTCTGTTCTGGAATCCAGGGCATTCTTGCAGGCGGATTCCTGGAAGGATTCGATCTGTCCGATGGTAAAAACGGCCTGTTTTCTGGGCTGATAGATGATGATGACCCCTTTTCCGTGTATGGACTGGACGTAGCCCATCTTCACCAGGATGGAGATGGCGCGGCGGACGGTGTTCCGGGAGCATTTAAAAATTCCCGTCAGAGTGTTCTCAGAGGGCAGGAGAGAACGGTAGGGGTATTCGCCGCTTTCAATTTTCTGTTTTAAATCCTTTAAAATGTCATTATACCGGGCAACTGCCATGGTCCGTCCTCCTTTTTGTAAAATTGGTTTGCAAGTGATGTTCACATCAAATGAACATATTTGATTGAACAAGATATATTATAACTTATCATATACGAAAAATCCACAAATGAGAATGGTAAAAATGGATAGAATTTAGAGAACATTTTTATAGAACATGTCAAAATGTAAAATGGACGTAAAGTTTTTGTATAGAAACTATTGACATGTTTAAACAAGAGGAGTATGATGCGCTTAGAACTTGATTAAACAAATAAGTACAAACAATATTACGATGAAGGGGGAGGGATTTCATGGAGAGGGTCAAATATTTTTTCAAAAAATACTATTTTGAAATACTCCTTGTACTGCCTATGAGCCTGTACATCCTGGGATTTACCATTACGCCGATTTTCCAGTCGATCTTCATGGGCTTTACGGATGAGTACACAGGGAGCCTGTCTCTGAGCAACTATGTTTACCTGTTTGGAAGACCTAATTTTGTGACATCGATCTTCAATACCATTGTGACGGCTCTTCTGAGCCTGATTCTGCAGCTGGTACTGGGACTTGGGATCGCTATGGTGTTAAAGAAACAGTTTAAGGGAAAAGGGATCATCCGTTCCCTGGTGCTGATGCCCATGGGAATCCCCACGCTGGTATCTGGTATCATCGCCATCTACATTTTCAGCACATCCGGCTATCTCAACGAGGTGCTGTTCCGTCTGGGATTGATCGATGTGCCGGTCCAGTGGACCAGAGGAGGTGTTCTTGGACTGTTTGTGGTCATCATCGCCGACACCTGGAAGGTACTTCCCACCATGGTCCTGCTGCTGTTAGCCGGTCTGGAATCCATTCCGCAGGACCTCTACGATGCCAGCGGAATCGATGGAGCCAGCAAATGGCAGACCTTCGTGAATGTAACCCTTCCGCTTCTGAAGCCGTCCATTACCATGTCGGTCCTGTTCAGAGCCGTGGACGCCTTCCGTATTTTCGAGCTGCCTCAGGTACTGGTAGGACAGCGGATTCCCTATCTGGCCACCTACGCCTACGAGGAGTACTCCAACGGAAATGTCAATGCCTCCGGAGCTGCTTCCACCATGCTCCTTGTGATCATCCTGGTGTTCGCTCTGGTGTATCTGAAGACTTTTGATAAAGGGGAGGGATTTGGAGTTGAAGACTAAATCGAACAAGCTTCTTTATAAAATAGGTTTTGCCGTCATCCTCGCGGTTCTGTGCGCTTATATGATCATCCCGATCTACATCATCATTAAGGTGTCCTTCGGAACCACGGAAGAGATCATGACCCAGCATCCTACCCTGCTTCCCCACAAGATCACCCTGGAACACTGGGTGGATGTGCTGACCAGCGGAAACGTGATCGCGCCGTTAGCCAAGAGCTTCATCGTAGCAACGGCCACCACCATTGTGTCAATTGTGATCGTATCCCCTGCGGCCTACGCCATTTCCAGACTGAGCCGCAAGGTAAAACTGGCATTCGTCATGATCCTGTTCTTTACGAAAATGTTCCCTACCGTGGGAATTGCCCTGCCCATATCCGTCCGCTTCCTGAAGTGGAATCTGATGGATACCAACATCGGACTGATCCTGGCTCACTTAATCGGGCAGCTGCCCTTCATGGCATGGATCCTGGTCTCCACATTTTCCGGAATCCCCAAGGATCTGGATGAGGCGGCCTACATCGACGGGGCCGGGAAGTTCAGTACCCTGCTGCGGGTGATCTTCCCTGTGGCTGCCCAGGGCATTGCGGTAGCGGGCATGTATGTATGGCTGAATTCCTGGAATGAATTTACCTACGCCCTGTACCTGTCCCTTTCCACCAAGACCCTGCCGCTGATGGTTTACTACTACATCAACCGGGGTGGCATGTTCCAGACGGCGGCATATGCCACCATCCTGGCCATCCCTGTTATTATCGTAACCTTTATCCTTCAGAGATATTTGAAATCCGACTATTTGAGCGGAGCTGTGAAGGGCTGATATTCTTGTGAAGCAACCAATCGTTTTTAATTAAGCAAACTATAAAAGGAGGAACTGTTTTATGAAAAAGTTATTTAAGAAGACGGCGGCTCTGACCGCGGCTGCAGCTCTGACGGCCGGCCTGGCTCTCACCGGATGCGGAAGCTCCAGCACCGGCACCAGCGGGCAGACTTCAGCAGCTGCAGACGGCTCCGCTGCCCAGGAAGGCGGGGAGACTGCCGGGGAAGGCGGCGGAACCCTCCGGGTGACCATGGCCCTCAGCGAGGAAGAGTGGGAGGTTATGAGAAATGAAGTGATCCCCGGATTTGAGGAGCAGTACGGCGTAACGGTCCAGGCAGACCAGATTGAGGCTGCGGATGTGGTGAAGCAGATTCAGGCTATGAATCAGGCCGGCGATATGCAGATTGACGTGATCGCACAGGATGCCAACAACCTGACCTCTCTGGTGTACGACGGACTGGTAGAGGATCTGTCCGAGTATCAGGACCTGATCCCTGAGGAGGCCATGGGAAGTCTGGCAGAGGCAGGCGTATTTGACGGAAAGACCTACTTTATGCCCTACCGTCCCAACGCGGAAATCAACTACTACAACACCGATATGTTTGAGAAATACGGTCTGACTCCGCCCGCCACCTGGGATGAGCTCTATGAGACCGCCAAGACCTTAAAGGAGCAGGAGGGAATCGGACGTCTCTGCCTGAAGATGAAGATGGATGGAGATGCCATTGAGCTGGTAGAGTTCATTCGCGGCGCAGGCGGCGACCCGCTGGTACTGAACGATGAGGGTTCTATCGAGGCATTTACCTTCCTGCAGAAACTGTGGCCTGAGCTTTCCGAGGACACCATGACCGCAAGCTTCAGCTCTACCAATACCTATCTGGCAACAGATGAAGTTTACTATGCCCCCAACTGGCCCTTCTCTGCCAACATCCTGGTCCAGGACGGCGGAAAGACCAATATTTCCGCTACGGAAGGCTACGCAGGACCGGAAGGTTTTGTAAAGACCCTGGGCGGCGAGATGCTGGGAATCCCCGTAGGCTCCAAGAACAAAGAGATGGCCATTAACTTTATCCAGTACATGGAGAGCAAGGAAGTGCAGACCACTCTGATGAAGGAGAACGGCTGGATGTCCTTCCGCAGCGATGTGTACGGCGAGGCGGATGAGTGGCAGAAACCCTTCCTGGAGGCAACTCAGAAGGCCATGGAAGTGGCAGAACCTCTTCCCCATGTTTCCTATTGGCCCGAGGCACAGCAGGCCATCAACGATGCGGCAAAGGAAATCTGCATCAACGGCGCTGATGTAAAGGAAACGCTGGACAAGTACGCAGCACAGATTGCGGACTACGCGGAAAAAGCTGGATATTAATAAAGAGCAAGAGAAGGCAGCTGCTGCTTGACGGCGGCTGCCTTCTGACATAACAGGCAGGAGGCACATACGATGGACTACAAGAAAAGCGTAGTATACGAGATTTACCCGAAATCCTTTTGCGACACAAAGGGAACGGGTGTGGGAGATTTGAAGGGAATTACCTCCAAATTGGATTATCTTCAGAACCTGGGAGTGGATTATCTGTGGCTCTGCCCCTTTTTTGTTTCCCCTCAGGTGGACAACGGGTACGATGTGGAGGACTACTATTCCATTGACCCCCGATACGGGACCATGGAGGATTTTGAGGAATTGGCAAGGAAAGCAGAAAAGCGGGGCATCGGGCTTATGCTGGACATGGTGTTCAACCACACTTCGGACCGGCATATCTGGTTCCGGAAGGCTCTGAAGGGGGACCCCTATTATAAAAATTTCTACATTTTCAAAAAGGGAAAAGAGGGAGGAGGCGCTCCCACCAACTGGCAGAGCCGCTTTGGAGGCAGTGCCTGGGAGTATGTGCCGGAGTTTGATGAATATTACCTTCACCTTTATGCAATGCAGCAGCCGGACTTAAACTGGGAGAACCCCGATGTCCGGGCTGAAGTGGAAAAGGTGGTCCGCTTCTGGATGGAGAAGGGGGTAAAGGGATTCCGCTTCGACGTCATCAACCAGGTCAGCAAGAAGGCTTATGAGGACGACCCGGATGGGGACGGCACCCCGATGTTTACCGACGGCCCCAGGATCCATGAATTTTTAAAGGAACTGAATGAACAGTCCTTTGGCCGGGATCCGGAGATCATCACAGTGGGGGAGATGGCCGCCACGAAGATGGAGAGCTGCTTTCGGTATGCCAATCCGGAGGAGCATGAACTGACCATGGTATTCAGCTTCCACCACATGCGGGCGGACTTTGCAGGGGACCAGAAATGGGTGCTGGCTCCGGTGGATTTCATGGGATTTAAGAAGATTATGTTTTCATGGCAGACCAAAATGGCGGAGCATGGCTCCTGGAACGCCCTGTTTTTAGATAACCACGACCAGCCCAGGATCGTATCCCGTTTTGGTTCTGAGGACGAATACTGGAAAGAATCCGCCAAGATGCTGGGGACCCTGTACCAGCTTTTAAGGGGGACGCCCTTTATCTATCAGGGAGAAGAGCTGGGCATGACCAACGGGGATTTTAAAGAGCTTTCCGACTACCGGGATGTAGAGAGCATCAACAATTTCCATATTTTGACGGAAAAGGGACTTTCCCCTTCGGATGCCCTGAGGATCCTTCAGAAGCATTCCAGGGACAATGCCCGCACCCCCATGCAGTGGAGCAGCGAGAAACATGCAGGTTTCTCCCAGGGAGAACCCTGGATGAAGGTAAACCCCAACTATGAGCGCATCAATGCCCAGGCGGAACTTTTGGACGAGGACTCCGTTTTTCACTATTACCGGCAGCTCATTCAGCTGAGAAAGCAGTATGAGGTGGTATCGGACGGCGATGTCAGGCCCCTGGGGCTGGAGGATGAACGGGTATTTGCCTTTGAGAGAAGTCTCGGAGAAGAGAGCCTGGTGGTGATCTGCAATTTCTACGGGCGGGATTATACCTGGAAGGGAGAGCTGGACTTGAGCCAGTACCAGATTCTGCTGTCCAACTATCCAGAACATGAGATTCTGGACAATGCCGTCTGGCTGAAGCCCTTTGAGGCAGTGGTGCTGTACCGGAAAGGAGAGCAAGATGAGTAAGATTCTGGTCATTTCTTCAGACGCTATGGTAGGGGAGGATTTGGAGTATTACCGGCAGCTGCCTTCCTACCGGAGAATGCTTCAGGGCGGAGCGCAGGTGAAGCGGGTGGATTCCATTTACCCGTCCCTGACGCTTCCGGCCCATGTGACCATGATGACCGGCATGTATCCGGACCGCCATGGAATCACCTCCAACACCCTTCTGACACCAAAACAGGTACCGGCGCCCTGGTACTGGGAGTACGGTCCCATTCAGTGCGGCACGGTATTTAAGGCACTAAAGAAGGCGGGAAAAACCACCAGCGCCGTCTTCTGGCCTGTAACCGGCAGCAATCCGGACATCGATTACCTGATCGCGGACAACTGGCCCTACGGCGAGGGGGATACACTGGAAAAGGCTTTTGAGAGGACCGGGACTTCCCGGTCGGTGATGAAGATCGTGGAGAGGCACAAGCATATTTATGAGACATGCCAGCAGAAGCATCCGGAACGGGACGAGTTCGGCATCCGCTGCGCGGCGGATATCATCAGGCAGTTTCGGCCGGACTTTATGATGCTCCACCCGGCCAACATCGATGCAGTGCGCCACACCCATGGAATTTTCGGCCCCCACATTCAAAAAGCGGTGGAGGAGTTTGACCAGTGGATGAATCTGCTGGCGGATGCCATGGAGGAGGCAGGAACTTTTAAGGAGACCAATATCTTTCTGGTCAGCGACCATGGACAGCGGAATTTTACCCGCTATGTCAGCCTGAACGCAGAGCTGGCAAGACGGGGACTCATTCGTCTGGATGAAGATGGAAGGCCCCTTAGCTGGGATGCCTGGTGCCAGACCGATGGGATGTCGGCCTTGATCCATCTGCGGGACCAGGGGGATGAGAAGCTTTATGAACGGGTAAGGGGACTCCTTGAGGAGCTTGAGGAGAGCGGACTTTACGGTTTCTCACAGTTTTATACCAGGGAGGAGGCCAGGGAAAAGTTCCATTTATCCGGAGAGTTCTCCTTTGTTGTGGAAACCGACGGATACACCTCCTTCGGGGAGTGGTGTGAGGGACCCATTGCCAGGGAGGCGCCCCAGGAGGACTACCGCTGCGCAAGAGGCGACCACGGATATCTGCCCTCCTTTGGTCCTCAGCCCATCCTTCTGGCCAAGGGTCCGGATATCAGAGACGGCGCCGTTTTAGAGCGTGCCAGACTGGTGGATGAAGCACCCACTTACACCCGGATCCTGGGAACTGAGCTTAAAGATACGGACGGGAAGGTGCTGGAGGGGATCTTGAAATAAAAGCGCTGACCGGCAGGAAGGCTTTCAACCCTCTTCATCCGGCTGCTGGCCATCGCGAGGTTTCCATTGACATTCTGTTAACTTCATATCTGTAAAAAAGCGGTAAAGGAAGAATCTTCCGGGGAGCAGGCGTAAATTCCGAACTGAATGGCGCCTGCTCCCTGAAGCATATGACAGATCCTCATCTGTGAAAATCTCGTTCCGTCGGGGGAACATTCGATGCAGTAATCATCTCCCCTTCTGCTGAAGCGATACCACATGGTCTTGAGGGAAGCGTCTGTTTCCATCTGAAAGACAGGTGCGTTGTCATTTCGAAAATGATAATAGGTTCTCTGCCACAAATCCGTATGAGGCTTTGTGGTAACGGCGATACACCCATTCTGTATCTGGTATCTTTCGGGTTCCCGTGTCCATTTAAAATCTGTCAAATCTATATCTTTCATGGTAAAAACTCCTTTCAAAACCGCATGATCATCCCTAAGAGGCTTTATAAACATTATTATATTGGAAGGAATAAAAAATACAAGTATGGAAAGAAGAGGGAACACAAAAATTTAATTTGCGTGAAACAATAGTGGAAATCTGCACACAGATTATGATATACTACTACCAATGACACCAAGGAGGATTAAGTGAATGCTTTCCTTTAAAGACATACTGGGACAGGACCTGATTAAAAAACATTTCATTACTGCCATAGCTACAGGGAACGTTTCCCACGCCTATATCCTGTCAGGAGAGCAGGGAATGGGAAAGAAGACCATGGCAAATGCCTTTGCCCTGTCTCTGATGTGTGAGGAGGGAAAGGGAGGAGAGCCCTGCAGGAAGTGCCATGCCTGCCGTCAGGTGCTGTCCGGCAACCACCCGGATATCATCTATGTAACCCATGAGAAACCAGCCAGCATCGGCGTGGACGATGTGCGCCGGCAGATCAATGACACCATCCAGGTCAAGCCCTACAGCGGCGGCTACAAACTTTACATTGTGGACGAGGCGGAGAAGATGACGGTTCAGGCTCAGAATGCCCTGCTCAAGACCATTGAGGAGCCGCCGGCATACGCTGTGATACTGCTCCTTACCACCAACGGGGAAGCTTTCCTGCCTACTATTCTTTCCAGATGCGTTAAGCTGGCCTTAAAGCCTTTGACGGACGGGCAGATTCGGGATCATCTTACGGCACGCCTTCACGTGCCTGAGCCCCAGGCAGAGGTTTACACGGCCTTTGCCAGAGGCAATCTGGGAAAAGCCATTTCTCTTTCGGAGTCCGAGGATTTTCAGAAGCTCTACGAGGAGCTGCTGGGGCTTTTGGAAAAGGTTAAGAAGGCGGATCTTTCAGAGCTTCTGGAGGATGTGAAGCGCTGGAAGGATGAGGGCGTGGATCTGCACCAGTGCCTGGATTTTATGCAGATGTGGTATCGGGATGTACTGATGTACAAGACGACGAAGGATATCAATCTTTTGATCTTTAAAGACCAGTTTCCTGCTATTAAGGAGATGGGGACCGCCAGCGGATATGACGGCCTGGAGCGTATCCTGACTGCCATTGACAAAGCGGGAATCCGTCTGGATGCCAATGTGAATACGGAGCTGGTGATGGAACTTTTGTTCCTGTCCATGAAGGAAAACTAAGCTCTGTGTCCGGGGAGGCAGAAGGCCTCTCTTCAATGTGATGGATAGATAAGAAAGAGGGAAAATGATGACAACAGTAATTGGAGTTCGTTTCCGCACAGCGGGAAAGATTTATTATTTTGACCCTGCCGGAATGCAGATCAAGCGGGGGGACCATGTGATCGTGGAAACCGCCAGGGGGATCGAGTACGGATTTGTGGTTCTGGGAAACCGCCAAGTAGAGGAGTCCAAGGTGGTGCTGCCTTTAAAGCCGGTAATCCGCATGGCCACACAGGAAGACGAGGCAGTTGAGAAGCGCAACCGTGAGAAGGAGAAGGAAGCCTTCAGGATCTGTAAGGAAAAGATCAAGAAGCACAATCTGGAGATGAAGCTGATTGATGCGGAATATACATTTGACAACAATAAGGTCCTGTTCTATTTTACGGCGGATGGGAGGATTGACTTTAGGGAGCTGGTAAAGGATTTGGCCAGCGTGTTCCGTACCAGGATTGAGCTGCGCCAGGTGGGAGTTAGGGACGAGACCAAGATCATGGGAGGCATCGGCATCTGCGGAAGAACCCTTTGCTGCCATTCGTTCCTGTCGGAATTCATTCCCGTTTCCATCAAGATGGCTAAGGAGCAGAATCTTTCCTTGAATCCGTCCAAAATTTCCGGGGTCTGCGGCCGTCTGATGTGCTGCCTGAAGAATGAGGAAGAGACCTACGAGATGCTCAACAGCAAGCTTCCCAGTACAGGGGATTATGTGACGACCAGTGACGGGCTAAAAGGGGAGGTCCACAGCGTCAACGTGCTGCGCCAGATGGTAAAGGTCGTGGTGACGGTGGACAAGGATGAAAAGGAGATCCGGGAATACCGGGCGGA
>DWYS01000132.1 GCA_019118585.1 Candidatus Enterocloster faecavium
GGTCCTGTTGTTTGCTCATATGTATGATTACGATTGGGTTCAGGCACCGTTGATCACAGATAACATGACCTATGTGAAAAATAGTCAAAACCGCCCAATCCGGGTGTACCACCATGTGGACAACCGGATTATACTGGAAGATTTTTTCGCAAAATTAGCTCTTTTTACCCAAAATTCTAGCAAATGAGGTGACATGGCATGAGCAAGATCAAAATTGGATTTGCTCCGACCAGAAGAAGTATTTTCAGTGCGCCGGATGCACTGAAATATGCAAATCTGACGAGAGAGCGTTTAAATGAACTGGGAATTGAATTTGTTGACATAACAGATATAAACGAAGAAGGACTGCTCTTCGACGAGGAGGGAAGGCTGAAAATTGAGGAGAAATTCCGCAGAGAAGGAATTGACGGACTGTTTTTTCCGCACTGCAACTTCGGCACGGAATACGTGGTGGCCAGGATGGCGCGGAGTATGAATCTTCCGGTGCTTCTCTGGGGACCAAGAGATGAGCGGCCGGATGAAAAAGGAATTCGCCTAAGAGACACCCAATGCGGATTGTTTGCCACAGGGAAGGTTCTGAGGAGATTTCAGGTCCCCTTTACATATATGACAAATTGCCGTCTGGAAGATAAGGAGTTTGAGAGAGGAATCCGGGATTTTCTTGCGGTATGCAATGTAGTGAAGGTATTTCGCAATACGCGAATTCTTCAGATTGCACCGAGACCTTTTGACTTCTGGTCTACCATGTGCAACGAGGGGGAACTTCTGGAAAAATTTAATATACAGCTGGCTCCTATTCCGATGCCGGAGCTGACAGAGGAGATGAAGCGGGCGAAAGCAGCGGGGGCGGATGTAAAATCGGTTATGGATTACTGCCGTCAAAATATGGATGTGAAGGTGAAGGATGAGGAGCTGGAAAATATAGCAGCCATGAAGGTGGCCATGAAACGGCTGACAGAAAAGTATGGATGTAATGCAGTGGCAATCCAGTGCTGGAACGCACTCCAGGGCGAGGTGGGGATCATGCCCTGCGCGGCAAATGCCCTGCTCAACGAAGAGGGAATCCCTGTGGTGTGCGAGACGGATATACATGGAGCCATCACAGCCGTTATGGTAGAGGCAGCTGCGATGGACGATACTAGGAGCTTTTTTGCAGACTGGACGGTACGTCACCCGGACAATGAAAATGGAGAACTCCTTCAGCACTGCGGTCCGTGGCCCATTTCTGTGGCTCAGGAAAAGCCGGTTATTGGATATCCGCTGGCTTTTGATTATCCAGGAGCAGTGGAGGCATTGGCAAAGTATGGAGAACTGACACTTGCAAGGTTTGACGGGGATAACGGAGAGTATTTTATGCTGATGGGCAATGCCAGAGGAATCGAAGGGCCCTACACCAAGGGAACGTATCTGTGGGTGGAAGTGGAAAATCTCAAACGCTTGGAGGATAAGCTGGTCTGCGGGCCGTATATCCATCACTGCGTGGGAATTCACAAAAACGTGGTTCCGATCCTGTATGAAGCCTGCAAATATATAGGGGTAAAGCCGGACTTTTATGATCCGATTGAGGAGGACGTAAAGGCATACCTCCGGGGAGAATAAAGGAGGAAGAGAAATGGCAGATCAATTATCGGTATGGGCTTATGAAATGCGCCGGGATGTATTGGACATGATATTTCGCGCGAAAGCAGGGCATATAGGAGGGGATTTCAGCGTGATGGAAATTCTTACGGACCTGTATTTTCGGCAGATGAATATTTCCCCTGAGACAGCAGAGTCTGAGGACAGAGATCGGTTTGTTTTGAGCAAAGGACACTCGATGGAAAGCTATTACGCAGTTCTGGCCAGAAAAGGATTTTTAGATATAAATGATGTAAAAGAGCGTTTCTCCGCCTTTCATTCGCCATACATAGGCCATCCTAACAATAAACTTCCGGGGATTGAGATGAATTCCGGTTCTCTGGGGCATGGGCTTCCGGTCTGTGTGGGGATGGCTCTGGCGGGAAAGATGGATAAAAAGGCATACTGTGTCTATACAGTGATGGGAGATGGAGAACTGGCGGAGGGTTCTGTCTGGGAAGCTGTTATGTCGGCCTCTCATTATAAACTGGATAATCTCTGTGCTGTGGTTGACAGAAACCGTCTGCAGATTTCAGGCAGTACGGAAGATGTGATGCACCAGGAGGATCTTAGAAAAAGATTTGACAGTTTTGGGTGGAATGTGATTACGGCGGAGGGAAATAATATTGAATCTTTGGATCAGGCCTTTGAAAAGGCCCGGGAAACAAAAGGAAAGCCCTCTGTGATTATTGCAAATACTGTAAAAGGCTGCGGCGTATCCTTTATGGAAAATAAGGCGGAGTGGCATCACAAGGTTCCAACGGAGGAAGAATATAAACGAGCCTGTGAGGAACTGGCAGAACATATAGAACAGTTGAAGGAGGTGAAATCCGTATGAACAACATTCCAAACCGCCAGGCCATATGTGAGGTTCTCTGCGAGGCGGCGAAAACAGATAAGAATATTGTGGTGCTGTGCAGTGATTCCAGAGGCTCTGCTTCTCTGACGCCTTTTGCGAAACAATTTCCTGAACAGTTTGTGGAGGCAGGAATTGCCGAACAGGATTTGGTGGGAATGGCTGCGGGGCTTGCCAAAAATGGAAAGAAGGCATTTGCCGCTTCGCCGGCATGCTTTCTGACCACCAGAAGCCTTGAGCAGGCAAAGGTGGACGTGGCTTATTCGGACACGAATGTAAAGCTTATAGGAATCAGCGGGGGTGTGAGTTATGGTGCGCTGGGAATGAGCCACCATTCTGCCCAGGATATCGCCGGCATGGCTTCTATCCCTAATATGCGGGTATACTTGCCGAGCGACCGGCATCAGACTGCCTGTCTGATAAAGGCACTTTTGGAGGATGAAAAGCCGGCATATATCCGTGTGGGACGCAACGCGGTGGAGGACATATACCAGGAAGACACTGTTCCGTTTGAGATGGACCAGGCAAATATTCTGGGACAAAAGGAAGGGCTTTTCCAAGTTTTGCTTGTGGCCTGCGGTGAAATGGTGCGACCGGCTCTTGAGGCTGCCTTGGCGCTGGAAAAGGAAGGGATTTCCGCTGAAGTAATCGATATGTATTGTGTTAAACCTCTGGACACGAAAACGCTGTTGGCAGAGGCGGTCAGGGCAGAGATAGTCATTACCGTGGAGGAGCATTCACCGTTTGGCGGATTGGGTTCCATGGTCAGCCAGTTTGTTTCTCAAACTTGTCCTAAAAAGGTGATAAATTTGTCGCTTCCGGACAGTCCTGTGGTTTCCGGCAAATCAAAGGAGATATTTGACTACTACGGTTTAAATCTCCGAGGAATTGCGGACGCGGCGAAAAAGGCACTTAGCTGTTTGGAGTGAAAGCATATGTACATACGGGCCAGCACGGCGGAGGGGTAAGTGATGGAAGAAAAAGAACGATTTATGCTTTCAATTGATCAGAGCACCCAGGGAACCAAGGCAATTCTTCTCGACTCTGCGGGAATGGTTGTGGGAAGGCGCGATGTCCAGCACCGGCAGATTATCGATGAAAAAGGCTGGGTGGAGCATGATCTGGATGAGATATGGGAAAATACAAAAGCGGCTGTGCAGGAGGTTTTAAGAATCACAGGCATACGCCCGGAGCAGGTGGCAGGCTTAGGAGTCAGCAATCAGCGTGAAACAGTGGCGGCGTGGAATCGGAAAACAGGTGAACCTATTTGCCATGCAGTTGTCTGGCAGTGTTCCAGAGGAATGAAGATTTGTGAAATGGTAGGAGCCCGGGGTTTTGAAACGATGATAAAGGAACACACGGGTCTGGACTTATCCCCCTATTTTTCTGCGAGCAAATTGGCTTGGATCTATCAAAATGTGCCGGAGGCAAGGGTATTATCCGAGCAGGGGATGCTGTGCTTTGGAACGATTGACGCATGGCTGGTTTTCAAAATGACAGGAGGAAAAAGTTTTAAAACCGATTATTCCAATGCATGCAGGACGCAGCTCTTTAATATTCATACGCTGACATGGGACGAAGAGGTTTGTGGAATATTTGGGATTCCTATGAGCAGTCTTCCGCAGGTCGTGGATTCGGAT